>JADGRC010000119.1 GCA_017881245.1 Pseudomonadota bacterium | reverse complement strand
TAGGCATTCGGCCTGTTCGCGCGGATCGCCTACCAAACGGTCGACCTGAGCGTCGAGGGTGCGCGCCAGATCCGCGTGCTGTTCCAGGCGACCATAAATCTCGGTCAACGCGTCGAGCGCACGCGCGTTGTCCGGATCCAGGCGGGCGACCTCTTCCCAGCGCGCGGCAGCCCCGCTCGTGTCGCCCATCGCCGACCCCAGCAACTCGGCCGCTCGAACCAGAACCTCGACCTGCTCGTCCGGGGTGCTCGCGTGCTGCGCGTGATAATCCAGGGTCTGGACCAGTCCCGCGTGATCGCCGGCGCCGGTCAGCAGGTCCTCCAGCCGCGACAGCGTGTCCTTGTCGCCGGGAACGAGAGCCAGGATTTCGCTCGCGGCCCAGGCGCCCGAGTCGACATCGTTCAGGCGCTCGTCGTAAATGACCAACAGCCGTCGGAGCAAGCTGACTTTCTCTTGCTTGGACGGTACGACCTCGATCTGACTGCGCAGCGTCCGCGCGAGGCCGGCAAAGTCCGCCTGTTTCTCGTAAATCTCCACGAGCGCGCGCATCGCCATCTGGTCGTCAGGGGTGAGCCGCAAGATCTCCTGATAGACCTCGAGCGCGCGCTGCGGGGCGCCCAGTTTCTCGCGCTCGATTTGGGCGATGCGGCGCAGGATCTCGATCTTCTGCGCCGGCTCCGCCGCTCGCTCGGATTCGCGCTCGAGAATCGGAACGATCCGGTCGAAGCTCTTCGACTTCAACAAGATCCGTTTCTGCATGTCGCGGGCACGCGGCGCGTCTGGATCCAGCTCCTCGATGCGCCGCCAGGCCACGACGGCGCGTTCGGGATCGGCCAGGTTCTTCTCGGCGACGGTCGCGATCTCTTCTAGACGGCGAATCAAATCGTCCATGGGCGCGTCCGCCGCGCGCGCCTGCTCGAATCCGAAATCCAGGAGATCGACCAGAGCCGGCCAGTCGCCCTTTTCGCGGAAGTGTTCGGAATACGCCGCCAGGGCCATTTCGTTACCGGGATCGATCTGCAGGATGGCGTGCAGGTAGACCGCGGCCTGATCGCGATCGCCCAAACGATCTGCATACAGCTGCGCCAGGTCCGTCATCAGCCGCACGCGGTACTCGGGTTCGTCGACCGAGCCCAACTGCTTCTCGCGCAACTCGGCGAGCTTGGCGTAGTCGTGTCCAAGCACGAACAGTTCGGCCAGCCGCTCGCCAGCGGGACCGCCGGGGTCCTCTTGCGCCGCGATCTCGGCGTAGATCCGCTGCGCGTCGACGACGTCGTCCAGATCGCCTTCCGCCAGTTGCGCGCGCTTGTACAGGAAGTTGATCTGGTCCTCGGGGCTGGTGGCGGCTTGCACACGCTCGCGGTAATAGCGGTCGAGGTCCTGGAAACGGCGCGCGTCGTAAAGTGTGCGTTCGATCAGGTCCGACGATTCGGGGTGTCCCGGGACGGCGGCCAGCGCCTTTCGCAACGCCGAAATCGTGCTCTCGATGTCGCCGGCCTCATGCCGCCGACGCGCGATCTGAAAATAGATCGCCGCCGCGCGATCGGGTCCGTCCGCGCCGATCCAGTTCGCGTTCGCGTAGACCGATGCCAGCAGCTCCAGCGCTTTTTCATCCCGGGGCCGCAGCCGAATCACCTCGCCCAGGCGCTGGGCGGCGGCATCCAGCTCTTGCAGCTTCTCCGCCAACACGCGGCCGAGCCCCAACAGCAGGTCGGCGCGGCGCTTGGGATCCGTCGTGCCGTCCAGCTCCAACTCGTACAGGCGAACGACGCTACGGTAGTCGCCGAGCGCCCGATAGATCTTGCGGGCGGATTCGATGGACCGCACGTGCTCGCTCGACAATTTGCCGGAGCGTTGCGGGCTGCGAATCGTCTTTTCCAAACGCCCGAAGTGGTTCACGAACAGTTGGCCCATTTCGGCCTGCAGCTCGGCGATCCTTACCGGATCCCGCGCGCGGGCGACCGCGGCGGCTTCCATTTCCAGCATCTCCATGTACTGGGTGGTGCGCCCTTGCTCGCGATACAGATCCTTCAGCCGGGCGGCGGCGCGGATGTGCCCGGGGTCACGATGGACGGCATTGGCCAGATCCGCCTCCGCCCCAGCCGTGTCGCTCAGCTGGTCAAGTCGTAGCTCGGCGGCGAGGTAGAACAGCTCGGCGGCCTTGTTGCCGTCATCAATGGCCTGCGCGCGTTTTTCGTACAGGGTGATTAGCTTGTCGTGCTCCTTGGCGTGCCGATAGGCCTTGCGAAGAGCGACAAACGCTTCGGTGTCGGCGGGGTTCCGCTCCAGAGCTGCCTCGGATTCGTGTGCGGTCGGCATACGGTGTCTCTCGGCCCTCAGCAGTCCGCCACTTGGGGAAAAACGGTGGACTGGGCGCACACGTTAGCACTGGCCCCGGTCAGAGGAAAGGGCCGAAAAAAGTCGCTAAGTCATTGCAATTATGCGAGTTTATTTTTGACGAAATCGGCGCGTCCAGACAACGGGCTTGGATTTCGAGCGTTCGTCGCCGCGATGCGCGGTCCATGGGCACAAAGGGCGGTGCGGGGCCAAGTTGCGCTCACTTTCCGTGCCGGGTGCCACGTGAAGCAGGCATCGATCTCTTCCCACCGTGACAACGAGGGCGCCGTGTTGCAGGCTGTCAGTCGTGGACACCGAAGGCCGCCGTCGTTCGACGAATTTCGAGGATGCCGGTAGCGACGGCGGGCGCGGAAACGGGCCGGGCAATCTCCCTTTGGCGGCGCTGTCCGCGGTCACGCGCACCTTTGGACTTCGCGGCGTCCTCGTGCTCGGCGCCGTGGTTGGGGCCGGCTACCTATTTGCTCCGGCGGGCGTCAAGCAACTCATTCGGGGACTGCTGTCGGACGCGGACGGGAGCTCGAACACGGCCCCGGTGGCCGGCGGGGGCACCTGCACCGCCTCGCCAGCGAACGCGAGGGCCTGCGACTTCTCGCGGGTGGTGCTGGCCTCCACCGAGGACGTCTGGACAGGCGAGTTCCAGCGGGGGGCGCTGCCAAGTTACGGGCGCCCGAGCGGCGTCTATCGGGTGCCAACCCTGGTCGTGTTCTCGCGGGGGATCGCGACCGGAGGTTGCGGCGACGCATCGTCAGCGGCTGGCCCCTTCTACTGTCCCGCGGACCGCAAGCTCTACGTGGATCCGACATTCTACGAGGTGATGGCGAGGCGCCTGAGAGCGCCCGGCGACTTCGCGCAGGCCTACGTCGTCGCCCACGAAGTCGGCCACCACGTGCAAAATCTCATCGGCGCGACTGGGATCCGCAAGCCCGGGGAGGACCAAAACCAGACGTCGGTCCGGCTAGAGCTGCAGGCCGATTGCTTCGCCGGCGTCTGGGGACACACCGCCCGCGCCTCGCTTGCGATCACGGAAGGCGATCTGCGCGAGGCGCTGAACGCCGCGCACGCCATCGGCGACGACACGCTCGGACAGTCGAACGCCGCGGAGTACACGCACGGAACGAGCGCCCAGCGCGTGCGGTGGTTCCGCCAGGGGTTCGACACCGGAGATGCGCGCAGGTGCGACACGTTCGCCGCCGCCCGTCGTCAACTTTAGCGGGACTGTGTCGACTTACGGGCCGCGAGCCGCAACTGAATCCCATGCCGCGGGCGCAGCGTCACGCTCGGGAACAAAGTGACCTCGGTTTCCGGTGCGACCTCGAAGTGAAATCGTTGGATCGCGACGGCGAGGACCAGCTTCGCCTCCATCATCGCGAAGCGGTTGCCGATGCAGACCCGCGGACCGCCTCCAAAAGGAAAGTAAGCAAATCGCGGCAAGCGTTGCGCGAAATCGCCGTCCCAGCGCTCGGGTTTGAAGGCCTCTGGATCGGCGAAGTTCGTCGGATCGCGATGCACCACCCAGGGCGACATCACGAACTCCGCGCCCTTGGCAAATTGGTAGCCGCCGATTTCGACCTCGGTCAGTGCCTCACGGGCCATACCCCACGCCGGCGGATAAAGGCGCATCGATTCCAGTACGACCGCGTCCGTGTATTTGAGACTCTCCAGATCGCCGAGTCCGGGCGCTCGCCCGCCAAGAACCCGGCCAAGCTCGTCGGTGAGACGGGCCTGGCACTCCGGATGGGTCGCCAACAGATACAGCGCATACGTCAGCACCAGCGCCGTGGTCTCATGTCCGGCCAGGAACAGGGTCACCGCCTCGTCCCGCACCTGGGCGTCCGTCATGGAACCGCCGTCTTCGTCGCGCGCGCGAATGAGCAGCGACAACAGATCATCTTGTTCCGGGCCGTCCTGCGTGCGCCTGCGCGCCTCGATGATATTCAGGATCACCTTGTCGACCTTGCGCGCAGACGCCCGAAGGCGTCGGTTCGCCGGCGTCGGCACCCATGCGGGCGGTTGGAAACGTGCCGTCAGTCCCATGATGCGCCCGAACTCCTCCATCAGATCCGAAATGATTCGTCCCAGGTGGCCCGCGTCGGCGGAGACGTCGGCGCCGAACAACGTCTCGGCCACGATGTTCATCGTCACGCCCATCATGTCCTCGTGCACGTTGCGCACCTGCCCGGCTTGCCACGTCGCCGAGGCCCGTTCTATGGCGCCGACCATCACGGCGGCATACGACTGCAGTTGGCGATTGTGGAACGCGGGCTGCAGCAGCCGACGCTGTCGCCGCCAAGAATCACCTTCATTGACCAGAAGACCATTTCCGACGATGCGCGACAGCAAGCGGCTGGTTCGATCCTTGCGGAAGGAATCCGCCTTCTTGACCAGGATCTCCTCGATGCACGCCGGGGCGGCGACGAAGTAGAGCTGCAGCGGTAACCGCGTGCGCACGAAGGGCCCGTAATGACGGTGGATGAACGTGAGCCCCTCGAGCACGCTCGAGCCAAACAAACGATGCACGCGCAGGAAATCTCGCCACGGCGGGCGCACCGGGCGCGCCGGCCGCGCCGGATGACCGGGCCGGGAATCGGGCGCGAGGCCCGGCGCCGGGACGTCGCCGGCTGGGGATTGCACATCGCCGTGGGAGGCCTCGCCAACCGCCATGCCCAAAGCTTAGACCGCCCCTACGTCGGAGGCCATCAGGCCATCTTCCGCGGGCGGCGGGAGCGAGGGCGGCGCGGAGCGAGGAACGGAGTCCGAGGGTGATCGTGGATGTGTGCCTACATCTCCTTGGCTTCGATGCGACGGTTTTTCTGTCGGCCCTCGTCGGTGTCATTGGGGGCGATGGGGCGCTCGTCGCCGTAGCCGACGGCCGTGAGGCGGGTGCGGTCGACGCCTTTTGAGACGATGTAGTCGCGGCAGGCCTGTGCGCGCTTCTCTGACAGCGTCTTGTTGGCTTTCGGTTTCCCGGCGTTGTCGGTGTGGCCCGAGATCTCGACGCGCGCGCTCTTCTTGCGCGTCATGAAATCGACGACGATATCCAGCTGCGCAAACGACTCGGGCCGTATCGTTGCCTTGGCGGTATCGAAGTTGACCCCGCTCAGGACGAACGGGGGCGGCAGCGCCAGGCGCTTGTAGCGCAGGGTCAACTTGATGCTTTGTTTCGGCTCGTCGGCCACCGATACCGTCGCGGCGATGTCGCGGCGTCCGAGGCTCAAGTAGGTGACGTCGTACTTCTGCCCCACGGGCACCAACACCTCGGCATAGCCCTCGGCGTCCGTCTCGTCCGTGTAGTAGTTGCCGCCGTTCGGCGCGGTCAGAGAGATCACGACGCCCTTGACCGGTCCTTTGTCCTTGTCGACCACGATGAACTTCATCGCGGCCTCGGTCTTCGTCGGCGCGATCTTTGATGCTTTTGCGCCGTGAGTATCCTTGGCCAGGGTGCCCGAATCGTGGGGCACGAATTCGTTGCGCGCGTCGGGGGCGGGTGGGGCGGCCTGTGCGGCGGCACCGCCGGCCGCCAGGGAGAGCGTGGCTACTGTGAGTGTCAGAAGGTTAAGCATCGGGGCGCCTCCATGGGCCAGGGAACGGTCCCTCTGACGGTATCACAGGTCACCGCCTCGTCCCGCACCTGGGCGTCCGTCATGGGGGCTCGGCGCGATGGCGTTCCTGATAAGGGCGATTCGGGTCGACTTTCGAAGGCTCCCGCGAAGATCGCGTCGACTTCCAGGACTGGCTCCGCGTCAATGGCGTCACCGGAGGGTTGACATACTTATGTCAATCCCGTAGGTTTTAACGATGCGCACCACGGTTCGTCTCGACGAGGGTCTGATGGCGGATGTGAAGCGGCTCGCGGTCGAGTCGGGCCGAACTCTGACCGCGGTCATTGAGGCGTCCTTACGGGAAACACTGACACGCCAAGCAAAACCCAAGCGAAGGGGCCGCGTTCGGCTGCCGACTTTCCGGGGCGACGGTGTTCGCTCCGGGGTGAGTTTGGATAACATGGCGGCGTTGCTCGACCTGATGGACGGCCGTCGTGGTCCTGCCTGACGTCAATGTCCTGGTCTATTCGTTCCGCGCCGATGCCGCGGATCACGCCCGGTATCGGGCGTGGCTGGACACGACGGTAAACGGCGATGCGGCCTTTGGCCTTGCGGATTTGGCGTTGTCTGGATTCTTGCGCATCGTTACGCACCCCTCGGTGTTCAAGACACCCACTCCGATGGCCGACGCCCTTCGGTTCGTCGAGGTGATTCGGAGTGTCCCGAACGCCATCGTCGTGTCGCCCGGTGCGCGGCACTTCGACATCTTCGCCAGCCTGTGTCGCCTGCCCGGCGTTCGCGGCAATCTCGTTCCGGATGCCTATTTTGCCGCTCTCGCGATCGAGAGCGGCAGCGACTGGGTGACCGCCGACAAGGACTTCGCCCGTTTTCCGGGCTTGCGATGCCTTCATCCCCTGGACTGAGCGGGCCCCTGAGCTGAATTTGCGCGAGGCGGCGAGACGCGGGATCGGTGAAGAGATCGTTCGCAATGTTGCGCAAGTCGATGTCGGCCCCCAGGGCGATGTCGTCGTGACCGCCTATCGAACCAGCAAGATCGAGAAGTACTGGAGGCTTCAATGAAGGTCAACTACGACGCGGCAACTGACACACTCACGGTCATTCTCCGCGAGGCTCCTGTTGCCGAAAGTGACGAAGACAAGTCGGGGGTGATCCTCGACTATGACCACAGCGGAGACCTCATCTCGATCGAGGTACTGGACGCCTCGCAGCGGGTCGAAGAGCCCCGGTCCGTGACGCTGACCGCGTGAATGCGCCTGGTCGGGGCGCCGGCTGCCGTGTGGGGAGGATTCGGGTCGTGTCGGGGCGCGGGCTATTCAAACTACGGCGTGGTCAGCCAGGGGGGCAGGTGGTCGAGAAAAAGAGGCTGGC
>JADGRC010000118.1 GCA_017881245.1 Pseudomonadota bacterium | reverse complement strand
TACTGGCCCACGATCCTAAGCATGGCGACCCCGTGAGGGGGGACTTGATTGGCCGTGTACTGATTCGAAAAACTGCCCAAGTCTTGTTTTGCCCACAGATCACGCACGCTGGCGGCGCCCGATGGCAGACCCACCGCAGTCCAGGTCACCGTGATATCGGCGGCGGCTTCAGTCCGATTCAAGAGCGCGACCGCATAGGTCGCCGCTCCCGTTAGCGGCTTCACCCAAGCTTCCAGCGTCGTGCTCGGGCCGACGGGTTTGCCCTGCACGCCCCGCGTATCCTGATCGACGGCGATCACCTCTGGGTTGGTCAGGATCTCCACGGTCGCTTGGGTCATGTCGCGCAAGTCATTCCCGGCGATCAACGGCGCCGCCATGATCGCCCACAAGCTGAAGTGCGCACGGTATTCATCCGCGCTCATGCCACCGTTACCCACTTCCAACATGTCGGGGTCATTCCAGTGACCGGGTCCGGCGCTGGCCGCCAGGCCTGGCGCTGCGTAAGCGGCTTCGGGTAGCACCGTGTTGCACACCACGCATCTGCCCGCGGACGCCAACGGGCAGGTCGTGCAACTTCCGTAGCGGTTCGTGTCGCCTCCGTTCCTGTTCAGGATCGACATGATGCTGGTCCAGTTGTCCTCGATATCGGTCGTCGTGCGCCACAGATGACCGACGATCGGTTCCCAGGGATAGAACCACCACGCCGATATGCTGTACACGATGGGTCGCCCCGTCGCGCTAAGCGCGTCTCCCATGGCACCGAAATCCTGCTCGATGCCCTGGCTGGCGGGTGACGGGCTGCAGTTGTCGTATTTTAGATAGTCCACGCCCCAGGCCGCGTAGGTTCGCGCGTCCTGCACTTCGTGGCCGTAGGATCCGGGCCGATTGCCGCAGGTCAGGGTCCCACGGTCGGAGTAGATGCCGAGCTTCAAACTCTTGGAGTGGATGTAGTCGGCGAGAGCTTTCATGCCGGGAAATCGTGCGGCGTCGGGGACGATGTCGCCGTTCGCGTCACGACTGGATTGCCACGTATCGTCGATGATCACGTAGGCGTAACCCGCGGCTGCCATCCCACTTGAAACCATCGCATCGGCGATCTGTCGCACCACCGTGTCGCTCACGCTGCCCTGAAACTTGTTCCAACTGTTCCAGCCCATGGGGGGCGTCAGCGCCAATGTGGGGTCGGCGTGGCCGGCTCCAGCATCGCCGCGGCCGCCCGTGCCGCCTCCGTCGACAGCGACCTTTCCCCCGCCAGAGCTCCCAAGAACGCCGTAGTGGCCGTAGTCGGGATTCTTGGCGCAGGCGAGGCCGAAGCCGATGGACATGCCGATACAGACGACGGCCGGCATCCCTTTCGGCACCGGTTGCTTCGGTTGAAGATTCATCACCTCATCTTACCCCGTGGCCGCGTCATGAGTTGGCCTACCAGAGCTATCAAGGCACCCCGGCGTCCGTGCCCGTGCCCCTGCCCATGCCCGTGTCGGAATGAAGGGCATCGGTGCTCGGGGTGGTGTGTTCCGGTTCCGGTGTCGGTGCCGAACCCGGCGATTGCGTTGCCGCCCGGTCAGGCGTGGCGATGCTGTCCTTCAGGGCCGCATCCACCAGAAGGTCGATCTCGCGATTGAGGGCCGGGTTGTCCGAACCCGTCGCGCGGCGCTCCGGAGTGCGCGGACGAAAGACCAGGTTCAAAACCGCCGTGATCGCGTCGTCGTTGCGGTACGCGCGAGGCACCTCGATGGCAAAGGCCGCCTCGCGCAGGCAGGTTTCGATCGCGGCGTGGGCCAAGGTGGAGCCCTCGACGCGTACGTCGGCAACCTCGCCACGGACGAGATCCAACGCCAGGCGAACCCGACCAGTGAGATCGCGCTCGGCCGCCGTTTTTGCCGAGCGGTTCAGGTAGCAGGCCCGCGCGCGTGGCGTGAACGCCAGCGACAGAGCGTCCCGAACCACGCTGCGTTCCATAATCCCGGGCGGGTTCGCTCCCGCGTTGGCGTCGCGCGCCGGCGCCGCCGGACGCACCACGGGTTCAACCAGGGCGGACAGTCCCGGACTGACCAAGACGCGCGCATCGGGGGAGGATGTGGTCACAAGGGGGGCTAGCCATCGCGCATCGACGCTGATCGCGCGCAGAGGCTGGGGCCTTTGAAGGCCACCATACGTCAGCGATTGGGGGGGTGGGCCTCGGGACGACACAACCGTCGGGAAGGTCAATATCCCCGAAACACCACCGCCCGACGCGAGGACCTCGGAGACGACATCTCCGCCTTGACCGAGGGAGATATTGTACACGTCACCGCCTCCACGTAACGCTTCCATGAAGGCTGGTACACCATCTGCGATTTCGGCGACGCGGAGCACTCGTTCGACTCCACCGAGGGGCGCCGCCGACGCGAGCGCGCGGAGGACGCTTCGTTCCGGCCCCGAGACTGGGGGATCGTCATTCGGCCGGACGGATACGGCGGCGACCATAAGCTCGATGCCAGGTAGGGGCCCAAGGAGTTTGGGTAGGGTATCGCCCGACGGTGGCGCGCCCACGGCACCGTCGGTCAAAAGGACCAGCAGGCATCGCGGCGAAAAATCGCCGGCCTCGCGCCTCAGCAGGTCCCCGGCCGCCCGTAGGGCCCCGGCCAGGTCGGTTCCGTTGGCCATTCGCGCGGGTACCATCTCGTCTTCCATGGCCGTGATTGCTTCGCGGGTGGCCGCGCGGGCCAACGGAAACAGGCGCTTCTGAGCGCGATCGAAAAACAGAGCGTCGAATCGGGTCGATGGGGGCATCGCCTCCAGGATTCGGCGCGCGACGTCGCGCTCGCCCTCCATGCCGCCGGGGCCGACACTGCGCGAGCGATCGACCAACAACAAGACTCGTTCGGGTGCCGCCGTCGGACGGGGGACGTCGCTGGCGCCGATGGCGTAGGCGAGTACGGACCGCCTTCCCGGCAGTACAGCCATCGATGTCATGGCCGCCAGTCGGCCTTGAACGCCGCGTTCGGCGGGCGCGCGAAGGGGGCCGAATGAAACCACCCAGGGATTGCGCGTGGAGACCGTGTCGACCGCGACCAGCGATGCGGCGTTGCCAACGGGGTGGGACGCGCCCGCTATCGAGATCTCGCTTGGACCGCCGCCAGGGACGATGTGGACTTCGACCCGCGTGGCGGGTGGCGACAATTCCGCGGCGGCGGGAAACGTCAAGCGCCCCCGGCTATCATGCATATCAAGTAATACTGTGAAAGAATATTCTATATATATGATTTTATTTGTATATTTACTTGAAAAAGCGGTCCGGATTCGGAGGGTTGCCTCGTCCTCGAATGGGGCCTCGGCGGCGGCAATGCTCATGGCGCCCAGAGACTCAACGTATGCGTCCCGCGCCTTCGCGAGGTCGAGCGGCCTCGTGGGCACGAAGCGTGGGCCGTCCCCGATCGCCACGTCCAGGAGCCGCGCGTGTGCGGGCAGTGCGACGTCCACCATTGCGTCGGTCATTCCGTCTGGGGGAGCACCCGAGCTTTGACGGCGTCGTGAGGTTGGCGGCCCGTTCAACCTCCGCGTCACGCTCACGTGGGCGACGGCGCCGCGGATGTCGATTCGGATCGACTGCGCGGGTGAATCAGCCGCCCCAAGCAGGGATCGCGAACCGACCCCCTGAACGGCGAGGACCACCGTGAGAAGGCTCAGCGACCGTCGCCGGGTGAATCTGGTCAGGGCTCGACCTCGGGCGCGGGTTGGCCCTGGCAGACGCGCAGCTCTGCTTTCGAAAGCAGCGTCACAGGCTCGCACTGTTGGCCGAGTTTACAGTCCGCCTCGGTTTTGCACACGGTGGGCACGATACACGCTGGGGCGTCCACCTCTTTGAAGTTGTTCATCAGGCATATCTGACCGCTGGGACAGTCGGCGTCGGTTCGACAGGGGGGCGTCGCACCGAGGCGCGGGAATCCGTCAAAGTACCCCGACGGCGCGAACAGAAAGACAATGAAGTCGTTTCGCGGCCCGCTGTCGCCGTCGGCCAGCGGATCTGGCGCGACGATTGTCACGGGCTGGGTGCGCGCCCGAAATCGCGGCGCACGGGCAGTCAGGAGATGGTTTCCGGTGAGAACATCGTCGATCCGGAACCGGCCATCCGTGCCGCTTTCCGAGCGTCGAAGACGATCGTCTAGATCCAGGATGGCGCCCACCAACGGTCGAGATGTCACGCCGTTCACGATCATGCCGGTGATCGACACCCGGGCGGGGGGGGGCGCGACGGCTGCCGGCACCGGCGGAGCGACCGGCGTCGCGCTGGCGCACGCAGGTGTGACGGGCAAACTGCCAACCGTCAATATCAACATATGAACCCGTGGCCACAAGGCCGCGCGAGTGTAACAAGCGCCAATGATTTGGCGCCTGCCCTTGCGGGGGCGGGGCCTTCAGGCTAAGGGACCGTGCCGTGGAAAGCCCACTTGTGGTCCCCTTGTCCGAGGGAGATCGGATCGCCGTCGAAACGCTGAAGGCGGGTGGGGTCGTCGCCTTTCCCACCGACACGTTGTACGGGATTGGCTGCGCATTCGATCGCCCGCGCGCGATAGAGCGCGTGTTGAAGATGCGCGGCATCGATCGGGCGCGGCGCCCCTTGACGTTTCTTCTTCCCGATCTCGGCGAGTTGGCGCGCTATGCGCAGGTGACGGAGGCGGGGCATGCGATTCTCAGCCGCATCTTTCCCGGACCATTCTGCGTCGAATTGATCGCCTCCGCCGCGGTCCCCGATCCCTATGTGGTCGGACGGCGACGCACGATCGGCGTGCGCATCCCGGATCATGCCTTTTGCGAGAAGGTCCTGTGGGGACTGGGCATGCCGTTGCTGACGGCCACCGCGAAGGCTCGGGACGGCCGGCTGTTGACCGACGCCGCGGCGATTGCCACGGAGTTCGCGTCCGAGGTGAACCTGATCGTCGATGGCGGCGTGCAGGACGGTCCGCCCTCCACGGTCGTCAGTCTGGTGGACGACTGGGTCACCGTATTGCGCAGGGGTCGCGGCGATCCCGATCGTCTCATCTGACGGCGCCGTTCATCATCTACGTGAAGCCCTTACCGACCAGGAAGATCTCGATGCTCTGCGCGCGCGAGCTATCCGGCTTGATGATCTTCACGTCGGCGAAGCGCGCGGCCAGTTGCCTACGAACGTCTTCGAAGTCCGGACCCTGGAACAACTTGCCCACGAAGGCGCCACCCGGCGCTAACAGACGAATGGCGCGCGCCAGGGCCTCCGCGAACAACCGAGCGGAACGGGCCTGATCGGCCGAACGGATGCCGGTGGTGTCGGGGGCCATATCCGATAGGACCAAGTCGAAGGCCTTCTGCAATCCGAGCAGCTCGTCGTCGGTTGCGGTGAAGATGTCGCCGACGATTACCCGCGCGCCGGCGATTGGGCGGGGCAGAGGATTGCGATCGATGCCGACCACCGCGCCGTGGGGCCCAACCGCTTGCACCGCGTACTGCAGCCAGGATCCCGGACAGCAACCGAGGTCGAGGATGCGATCGCCAGGGCGAATCAGACGGACCCGCCGATCGATCTCCTCGAGCTTGAACACCGACCGGGCGGCGAAACCAGCCGCTCGCGCCTTTCGAAAGAACGGATCGTGACGGACCCGCGGATCCGCGAAGCCGCCACGATTCTTCGCCACGTCTATCCTGTCGCCGCGGCACCCGAGGCGCGACGGTTACTTCTTTGCGGCCGCGGGCGCGCCCTTCTTGGAAGCCTTCATTGGGTTCTTGGACTCGGCTTCCTTGATCATCTGCGGGACGATGTACTTGCGCACGTTCTTCGTGCTGCCCTTGACCAGGACCAGGCCGTTCGCACCGCCGGGGACCGCGCCCTTGATGAGGACGATGTCGCGATCGTCCAGCACCTTCACGACCACGAGATCGGACGACGTACATTTGTTGCCGCCCATCCGGCCTGACATGCGCTTGCCCTTGTGAACGCGGCCAGGCGTCAAACGGCAGCCGATCGAGCCGCCGTGACGAAAGAACTCGTGGGTTCCGTGGGTCGCGGAGTCACCCTTCATGCGGTGCATCTTCATGACGCCCTGATACCCCTTGCCCTTGGTCGTTCCAACCACGTCAATCACGTCGCCGGACTTGAAGATCTCACCGGCGCGCAACACCGTGCCGATTTCGAATTTCTCAAGATCCTTGGGATTGTCGAGGCGTACCTCGCGCAGGACCCGCGGTGTCTTTTCCAGGCCCACCTTCTTCACGTAACCGGCCTGAGGACGACTCACCAGGCGGACGGGTGTCTCTTCGAAGCCCAACTGAATAGCGGTGTATCCGTGAATTTCGGGGGTCCGCTTGCCGACGACCGTACAGGGGCCCACCGTCACGGCGGTCACGCCGAGCGCGGTCCCGTCGTCGTGAAATACCTGGGTCATCCCAATTTTACGGCCGAGGAGGCCCATTTTCATCGACATGGCGGTGCGTGCTCCTTGTACTGACGTCGTGCGTAACTGCCCGGAAGGCCGCGATTTATATGCGGGGGGGGCCAATGAGTCAAGGAGGGGACGGGCCGCGAGGCCGCTCCGCTCGTACTCAGGTGGCGCTATCATCGCCGCCACCATCGTCGCCATCCCCGACCCCATCACCTCTGCGTCAAGGGCCCGCTCGTGAGTACATCCCGCATCGCCGTGTTGCCGCCCGCTCTGGCGGACCAGATTGCCGCGGGCGAGGTCGTCGAGCGCGCGGCGTCGGTCGTCAAGGAGCTGTGCGAGAACTCGATTGACGCCGGCGCGCGGCGGATCGACGTGGACATCGATGGTGGCGGACGCCGTTCGGTTCGCGTGGTCGACGACGGCGGGGGCATGACGCCGGACGAGGCGCGCCTGGCCCTGCGCCGTCACGCGACGTCGAAGATTCGCAGCGCCGACGATCTGTGGGGATTGTCGACGTTCGGTTTTCGTGGCGAGGCCTTGCCGTCGATTGCCGCCGTGTCGCGATTGACGTTGTCGACGAAGATCGCGGGAGCCGCGTCGGGCTTCGGGCTGACGGTCGAGGCCGGCGTCGAGACCGACGCGCGTGAGGTCGGCATTCCCGAGGGCACGCAGATCGAGATCCGTGACCTGTTCTTCAACACGCCGGCGCGCATGAAATTTCAGAAGACGGAAGCCACCGAGGCCGCGAATGTCAGCGAGGCCGTCTTGCGACTGGCGTTGGGCCATCCCGAGATTCATTTTCGGTTGCGTGCGGCCGGTCGGGTGGTTCTGGATTTGCCCGCGCACCAGAAGCTCGGCGAGCGGGTGAGAGCCGCGTTCGCGCGACGCGGGGCGGGCGCGCTGCACGAAGCCTGGGGCGAGGAGGGCGGGCACCAGGTGCGCGCGTTCCTGGCGGCGCCCGACGAGGCGACGACGACGGCGCGGTCCACGTTCCTGTTCGTCGGACGGCGTTTCATCCGCGATCGGTCGTTGCTGCATGCCCTGTCTTTGGGGTACGGAGATCTCCTCGAGAAGGGACGCTATCCACTCGCCGCGTTGTTCCTGGACGTGCCGGGGGAAGACCTGGACGTGAACGTGCATCCGCAGAAGCTGGAGGTGAGATTCGCGCGCGCCGCAGAGGTTTATGCGGCGGTTCGTCATGTGGTCGCCGAGGGCGTCGCCCGCGCGCCGTGGTTGCCGTCCGCGCGCGGCTCCGTTCGGACGCACACGTTGCCGCCCCCCGGGCGGGGCGCGGCGGACGAGACGCCTGGAGGGGGCGGGCCACCGCAAGCCGGTACCGCACAAAGTTTCTCCGCGTTCGGCCGGACCTGGCGTGGCCGGGATGAAAACGGAGACCGCGCGGGTGGGGCGGTTGGGCGCGCCGCCGATGGCCCTGCGTTCCTGGGCGATCCCTTCGAGGCCCCCGCCGCGACGATAGGTTCAGGGGGGACGTTCTTCCAATCGTTGGCGTACATCGGTCAGATGCGGCGCACGTATCTGGTGTGCGAGGCTCCCGGCGAAGGCGATCTTGTGTTGATCGATCAGCACGCGGCGCACGAGCGGGTGGTGTTCGAACAGTTGCGCAAGGCGCACGATCGTCGGGAGACAAGGCGCACGCGCCTGCTGTTCCCGGTGCCGGTCGACGTGGGGCCAAACCTGCCGCCGATCATTGCCTCCGACGTTGCCGCGTTGGAGGAGCTGGGCTTCGAGGTCGATCCCGTCGTCTCGGTCTCGGCCGGTAGCCAAGTCCTGTTGCGGGCCGTGCCCGAGGTCTTGAAGGACGCGGATCCGAAGCCGTTGCTGCGGGAGCTCTTCCTCCAGCTCGCCGCGAAAACAGGTGGCGCCGGCGAGGATATCTCCTCGCGACACATCGATGAGATTCTGATGACGATGGCCTGCCACGGAGCCGTGCGAAACGGTGACGTGTTGGGGCAGTCCCAGGCGCTCGGCCTTCTGGGCCAACTGGACGGAATCGATCTGCATTCCCACCGCCCGCACGGCCGCCCCGTCTTGATCCGCATGGCGCTGTCCGACATCGAACGACGTTTCGGTCGCGCGTAGCCCGTCACGCCCCGTGCGTCCCCCCGGCTGGTTTCAGCTAGGATGCGCTCCCGATGGACGTTGCGATCGAGACCCAAGCCCTGCGCAAGGTTTATACCCCGCAAAAGCCGTCGCGCGGGCGCGGCCCGCGGCCGAGCGGAGGGCCGCCTCCGTCGCCGAGCCCAATCGTGGCGCTGGACGGCCTGGATTTGTCGGTCAGGTCGGGCGAGCTCTTCGGGCTCCTCGGGCCGAACGGCGCCGGCAAGACGACGACGATCGGCATTCTGACCACCCGCGTTCTGCCGACGGGCGGGCGCGCTTTCATCGCCGGTGAAGACGTTGTTTCGCGGGCCGTGGCGGTGCGCCAGCGCATCGGCGTCGTTCCCCAGCGCGCCAACCCCGATCGCGGCCTGTCGGTCATCGAGAATCTGATCTTTCACGCGGCGTATTTCGGATTCTCGGCTTCGGCCTCGACGGCCCGCGCACGCCAGCTCCTCGATCGCATGGGCCTGGGCGAACGGGGCGACGCCAAGGTGGATCAGCTTTCGGGCGGGCAGCAGCAACGCCTGATGATTGCCCGCGCCTTGATCCATGAACCCCAGGTGCTTTTCTTAGACGAGCCCACGGTGGGGCTCGATCCCCAGGCCCGACTTTCCCTCTGGGACGTGCTTGGCGCCCTGCACGCGGAGGGGCGAACCATCGTGATGACCACTCACTACATGGAAGAGGCCGAGCACCTGTGCGACCGGATCGCCATCGTGGACCGTGGGCGCCTCTTAGCCTGCGACGCGCCCGACAACCTGAAAAAGCAGGCGCCCGGGGGCACCCTGATCGAGATCACGCTCGACGGCGATGCCGCAGTGGCGCTGTCGTCGGCGCGCGCCGTGCCCGGCGTGACCGCATGCGAGGCTGAAGGTCGTGTCTTGCGTGTCTATCATCCGCGCGGCGGCGAGGTGGTCGCCCCGCTAATAGGGGTCGCGCAGGCCGCGGGTCGCGAGATCACGAACATCAGCCTCGTCCCACCCAGCCTCGAGACTCTTTTTCTGTCGCTGACCGGGAGAAAGCTTCAATGACGGCGCCCATCACCACGACAGAGGGCCCGCAGGCCGGCCCCCAGGCCCCTGCGCCCGTGGCCGCGCGCCGCGTTTTTTGGGCCCTGTTGAGACGGGACGCCGTCGTGGTCCGACGCGAGCTGGTCTTCTTTCTGTTGCGCACGGCCATGCAGCCCCTTCTTTTCACCGTGGTGTTCGGGTTCCTGCTACCGAGGATGGGTTTTGTGCGACGCGGGTACAGCTCCGCGCTGTTGCCAGGCGTGCTGGCGGTCAGCCTGGCGCTGGCGGCCGTGCAGTCCGTCGCCCTGCAGATGGTCGCCGACTTCGGATTCACGAAGGAGATCGAGGACCGCTTGTTGGCTCCAATCCCCACTTGGTTGGTGGCGCTGGAAAAGGTGGTCTCCGGCGCTGTTCAGGCCGTGATCGCGGCGTCCTTCGTGTTGCCGACGGCGCGCTTGATCATGGGGCCGATCCCCGGACTATCGCCGGCCCACATTTCGCTGGTTCTGCTGGTCACCGTCTTTGGGGCCGTCACGTTCAGCGTGATGGGTCTGTACCTCGGCAGCGTGATCGAGGGCGCCCAGATCGGCCTGTTGTTCGGGATCGTCGTGGCGCCGATGATCATGTTCGGTTGCGCGTACTATCCCTGGCGCGGTCTCGATGCCGTCCCCGCGATGAAATATGCGGTGTTACTCAATCCACTGACCTACGTCGCGGAGGGCCTGCGCGCGGTTCTGACGCCTCAGCAGCCGCACATGTCGCTGCCGGTCGTGCTGCTGGCTTTGACGCTGATCGCCGGATTTTTCTGGCGGTTGGGGCTTCGGGCCTTCATGAAACGCGCCATCAGTTGATTTCACCGATGCGCGGGATCCGGCCCCTGTCGCCCACAGGGCCCCTCCGGGCCCGGCGCGGGCGTCGCCCCGTGTGGACGTCTCCCCTGGATTGGGTTAGTCGGACCGAAGCGTGTCCCATCGAGTACTGGTCATCGTAGGTCCGACCGCATCCGGCAAGAGCATGCTGGCCTTGCGGCTGGGCGAGCATATGCCGATCGAGATCGTGTCGTGCGATTCGCAGCAGGTATACGCGGGCATGGACATCGGGACGGGCAAGCCGACGATCGTCGAGCGTCGCCTGGTTCCCCACCATCTGCTCGACATCGTGGTACCGACCGAAACGTTTCATGCGGCGCGCTGGGCCGCATTGGCGCGGGTCGCGATACAACACATCGTCGAGCGCGGACGCGTTCCCGTGATTGTCGGGGGGACGGGCCTCTATCTGCGGGCGCTGTTGTCGGGCCTGTTCGAAGCTCCGCCGTCGGATCCGACCATTCGTGAACGGCACAAGCACGAGGCCGAGACCCACGGCGTCGAGGCGCTGCACACACGCCTGGCCGCCATCGACCCACGCACGGCCGCCCGCGTTCTGCCGAGGGATCTTCTGCGGATCAGTCGAGCCCTGGAGGTCTACGAGCAAACAGGGATCCCCATCAGTACGCTTCGCACACAGCAGGTCGTCCCGGCCGACATTTCCGCCGTGACTCTGGTGCTGGATCCGCCCCTTGACGTCTTGCGAGACAGGATTGGCCGTCGTTTCGACGCAATGATCGCGGCGGGGTTGCTAGAAGAGGCCCGGGACTTGCGGGTCCGCTTCGGCAGCGATGCGCGCGCCCTCCAGGCGCTGGGTTATCGCCAGATCGGCGAGCACCTGGACGGCCTGTTGACGCTGGACGAGGCGGTGGCCGTCGCCAAGGCGGCAACGTCCGCTTACGCGCGTCGGCAGCGGACATGGTTCCGCAAGGAAGTCGACGCTTGGCGCGTGGAGGCTCCGCCGGAGCCGGGCGATGTTGCAGCGTGGTGGAAGTCCTCCCCGGTGCTTCCGCCGGCGTCCAATTCCCGGCCCAGTTGACCACCAGAGCCGCCGGGTAATATGACGGCAAAGTCAGCAGACCGCGGGGCCAGTTGATCGCGCGGATCCTCCGGTCCCAGATGGCGTGCCCGATGGGAATAGCGACAGCGGTAGCTTTTCCAAGCACCGGGAGGTGCAGCTTCGCCGCAGCGGCGTCGTCGTCAAGCGGTTGGGCCCGTGGGACGGCGAGCCCTCCCACGAAGCGCCGAAGGCGCGTTAGCTTGGTATAGTGGGCTCCCCTCCCGTACTGACCATGGCCGAACCCGCAGAACGAATCGACAGTCCCGCGGCCCCCGTGTTGGATTTCGAGCGCCCGATCGTGGAGCTCGAACGCAAGATCGAGGGTCTTGTAAAGGTGAGCCGCGAGGCGCCCGAGCTGCGTCCGCAGATCGAACTGTTGGAATCGCGGGCGCGCGACCTGCAACGTGAGATCTTCGCGGACCTGTCGCCCTGGCAGAAGGTTCAACTGTCGCGGCACCCGGCGCGGCCGTATACGCTCGACTACGTCGAACGCCTGATCGACGGCTTCGTGGAGCTGCACGGCGATCGGCGCTTTGCGGACGATCCGGCCATCGTCGCGGGGTTCGGATTGTTCGAGGGGACGCCGGTCTTGCTGGTGGGGCAGCAGAAGGGCCGTGGCACGAAAGAAAAAGTGCGGCGCAATTTCGGACAGCCCAAGCCCGAGGGTTACCGCAAGGCCCTGCGTCTGATGGAGCTGGCGGCCCGCATGCGCAAGCCCATCATCTGCTTGATCGACACCCAGGGCGCGTATCCGGGCATCGACGCCGAGGAGCGCGGCCAGGCCGAAGCCATCGCCAAGAATCTGGAGGTGATGGCGGGTTTGCCGGTGCCGATCGTGTGCGCCGTCATCGGGGAGGGGGGATCGGGCGGGGCGTTGGCCTTGGGGGTGGGCGATCGGATCCTGATGCTGGAATACGCGACCTACTCGGTGATTTCGCCGGAGGGTTGCGCGTCGATCTTGTGGCGCGACGATTCGAAGAAGCCCGAGGCGGCGGCCGCGATGAAGATGACCGCCACCGACTTGCAACGGCTGGCCATCGTCGACGAGATAGTGCCCGAGGCGCTCGGCGGTGCGCACCGCGATCACGATCTCACCGCTCGGAATCTGGGTGACGTGATTCGCCGCCACCTGGCCGAGCTGATGGTGCTGCCCCCCGAAGTCTTGCGGTCGCGGCGTTACGACAAGTTTCGCCGGATCGGCGCCTTCGTGGAAAGCGGCGACGGATAGGCCTACGCAGCCCGCCTCAGGCGGCTCGATTCGGTGGATTCAAGCCAGCTCATTGAAATGCAGTCGCGGGGAAGGGGCGGTCATCCACCGTCGTCCCCTCGGACCCGAACAAGATCGGTCGCGCGGCGGTGGGGTATACACGGTGGCAAATGGGTGTCTGGGAACAGGAGGCGCTGCGCCTGTGCGATCGTTACGTGCGGGAGGTCGTGTTGGCGTTCGACCTGTGTCCCTGGGCGGAGGCGTCGTTGCGCGCGGGACGTGTCTCGCGTGCGGTTTGCATGACGCCCGAGCCGGTGCCCGCCGAATGTTTGCCGTTTGTCGACACGCTCGACTCCTCGAATGTTCCGCCCATGGACATCGGCCTGTTGATCTTTCCGCGTCATTCGGGCGGGTGGTCAGCGTTCGATGGATTCGCGGAACGTGTGCGTCGCGCGCTCGGCGAACGGCGGGAAGGACGTGCGGACGCGAAGCCGACGGCCGCCGCCGCCGCGCGGTTCCTGGTGGCGGCGTTTCATCCTGCCGGCGCCGAGACCTTCGTCGGTCCACACCAGATGGTGTCGTTCGTGCGCAGGACCCCCGATCCCCTGCTCCAGTTCGTTCGCGTCGAGATTATGGATCGCCTCAAGGAGAGTCAGCCCGAGATGTCAGAGGTTGTGACGCGCCGAAATCACGAAGCCCTGCGGGGCGAGCGTGCGCACCAGCTGGACGTCGTGACGCGGGTGATTCGCGCCGATCGTGACGCAACCTACGCGAGGCTGCGGTCAGATCCGAATGCGGCCTAGCGCCTGAATTTGGGCTTCGGGTGCCAGTTCGGGATAGGCGAGCACGCCGACCCGCGGATGTTCCGTCTCGACCAGGCGGCGAACATAACGACGAATGTCGGCGCTGGTCAGGATGACGGGGCCGGGCGCTCCCTGAACGTCGGGCGCGGCGCCGAGCACGCGACCCACGGCCGTGATGATGTCGCGCGACAGCTGGGGTTCCAGCGCCAGATAACTGCCGGTCGCGGTCTTGTGAATCGCCTCGCGCACGGCTTCCTCGATCATGGGATCCAACAGATAGGCGGACAAAACGCCGTCCGCGCTGGCGTGGCGGTAGGTGATCGCGCGCCGCAAGGCCGCGCGAACGTGTTCGGTCAACGCCACCGGATCGCGTTCGGACGGCCCCCATTCCGCGAGCGCCCCCAGGATGTCCTTCAAGTTGCGTAACGAAACGCCCTCCTCGACCAGGCGCTTCAGCACGTCCGCCAAAAGGGCCGGCGAAATCAACTTCGGGACCACCTCGCGCACCAGGGCCGGGTGGGTGCGCTCCAAGGCCTCCAGCAGGTTTTGCGTCTCTTGAATACCGATGAACTCGTGCCCGTAGCGTCGAAGCAGGGCCAAGACGGCGGCCGCCAGGGTGTCCACGTCGTCTCGGGGAGGCGCTGCTTCTGACAAGGGCGATGCCGGGGGCGCATCGCCCCCGACGCCAATTCGACCGCGGCCAAGCGGCACTTCGCTGAGCCGCAGAACATAGCCGTCAGAAGGGATCCCCGCGATGGACGGACGCACGCGCAGGAGCGGCAACTGGATGCCCAATTCGGCGAACAGCCGGTCGCGCAACAAGGACGTCAGCCGTTCCGCTAGCGGCGCGCCATCGCCCCCCGGGCACAGACGCCCGGACAGGGCCAAGCCCAGCTCCACCGCGATGGGGGTCAGCACCGGCGCGGGCATCTCGCCACCGGGGCGACCGGCGCGGGCTCCCCGTGAGGGACCGGTGGAGCCCGCGCCCGCAGCGCCCGAAGTGACCCCCGTGACGGCGCCCGAGCCTGGCATCGACCGCAGCAGGCGGAACGCCACGAAACCCAGCGTGCAGGCCAGTACCAGAAACGGAATCGTGGGCAGGCCCGGCACGGCCGCCAATAGGGCCAAAAGGCCAGCCGCGATCGCGATCGCCTTGGGCTGTCCCAGAATTTGGCCCGCGATGTCACGCCCGAGGTGCGCGCCCTCTTCCTCGGACGCGACCCGCGTGACGATGATGCCGGCCGACGTCGAGATGACCAGCGCCGGTATCTGAGCCACCAAACCCTCGCCGATGGTCAGAACGGTGTACGTCCGCGCGGCGCCCGCCAGATCCATTCCCCGCTGCAAGACGCCGATGGTCAGGCCACCGACGATGTTGACGGCCAGAACGACCAGACCGGCGATGGCGTCACCCTTGACGAACTTCATCGCGCCGTCCATCGATCCGAACAGCTGTGACTCGCGCGCCAGCATCGCGCGGCGGCGGCGCGCCTCGTCGTGATCGATGTGGCCGGCGCGCAGCTCGGCGTCGATGGACATCTGCTTGCCTGGCATGGCGTCCAACGTGAAACGCGCCGCTACTTCGGCCACGCGTTCGGACCCCTTGGAGATCACGATGAACTGGATGATGGTCAAAATCAGGAAGATGACCGCGCCCACCACTAGGTTGCCGGCTACTACGAAATTTCCGAAGGCGTGAATGACGTCTCCCGCGTCCGCTTTCAGCAGGATCAACCGCGTCGCGGAGACTTCCAGCGCCAATCGAAATAGGGTCGTCAACAACAACAGCGTCGGGAACGTGGCGATGCGCAGGGCGTCCGTCACGTAGATCGAAATCAGCAATAGCGTGACCGCGACCGCGATGTTCAGCGAGATCAACAGATCCAGCAGGAACGTCGGCAGCGGGATGATCATCATCGCTACGATGGACACCACCAGCGCGGCCAGTGCCATGTCGGAATACCGCGACAGCAGCGCCCGGATGTCGCCGTCACGCAGCGTCGCCACCACCCCGGGCCCTCGGGAAACCGCCATGCCGCGTGATAGACCCGACGACCGGCCGGCGTCAAGGGCCGCGAATGGTCCAGTCCCGCCGCTGTCGCTCAGAAACGAAGACGTCTGGTCAGACCATCCAGCGCGGCAGTCGATTGCGCAGCGATTGATCGAGGCCCAACACCCGTCCCGGTGGCGCGAACAGGAACGTCAGCATCACCGCGGCCATCAGCAGGGCGTTTCCCGGCGGAGCCAAGTTCTGTCCCGACGCCGCGGCGATGGACCCCAACAGCAGCATGCCCAGGAACGCCCCAAGGCGCGTCAGCGCCCCGAGGAACATCGATAGCCCCACCGTCAGCTCCCCCAGTGTGATCAGGACGCCGAAGATCTTGGGGTGTGCGTGCGCGCTTTTCAGAACCGGCAGAAAGAAGTGATAGGCGCGCCCAGCATCCAACCAGGTCTGGGTGATTCGTGACAGGGGATCGCCGTGCAGCCAGCCTCCCATGAATTTTTGGTACCCCTCCAGCAACAGGATTGCCGCCACCAGAAGCCGCAGCGGCAACAGGACCGCCAGCGACGCTCGCTCGTTCATGTGTGCGAGCTTAGCAGCGGTGGCCCAAGCGACAAATTCCGATGGCGGGCGACCGGTTCGCTGAGCCGAGCCATGAGCGGAGCCATGAACCGAGCCGTGCGCCGAGCCATGGGCCGAGGCGTGCGCTGAGCCATCAGCCGAGCCATGACAGGAAGTGACCGGAGTGACAGAGATGCCGGGCCGGCTTTCGCAGTCCTCGTTGGACCTTGGAAAAGTGATAACGTCGCCGCCGTGAGCGAGACGAAACGTCCTACCAGCGCCGCGGCGGAGGAAATCCTCGGCCTTTACTTTCCAGTTCTCGACCACGGGTTCGTGTCCCTGAACGACTACATGGGGACCGACGAGTGCATCGAGCGCGCCGCGCGGGTGAGTTATGGCTACGGCACGCGCAAACAGAGCCAGACGCGCGGGTTGTTGCGCTACCTGCGCCGACACAAGCACACGACGCCGAGCGAGATGGTCGAGCTGAAGTTCCACTGTTGCATGCCCATTTTCATCGCGCGGCAGTGGATCAGACACCGGACCGCCAACGTCAACGAATACAGCGGCCGGTACAGCCTGGTTCCCATGCTCTTCTATACGCCGGAGGAGGCCCAGCTCCAGACGCAAAGCAAGCGAAACAACCAGGGTCGCAGCGGCAGCCCAGTGGGCGGCGACATTCATGGCGAGGCGATTCGTCGCTGGGCCGCATCGCGCGCGGCCGTCACCGCAGGTTATGAATGGATGACCGGTCACGAGGTCGCGCGCGAGCTGGCGCGGATCGATCTGCCGCTGTCCACGTACACCCAATGGTACTGGAAGATTGACCTGCACAACCTGTTGCACTTCCTGACCCTGCGGGTGGACGCGCACGCGCAGTGGGAGATTCAGGAATTTGGCCGCGTGATGGCCGGCATGTTGAAACGGGTGGCGCCGCTCTCGTACGAAGCCTGGATTGACTACGACGTGTGCGGAGCCCACGTGTCGCGGATGGAGTTGGACGTGTTGCGCGCGTTCGTCACGCCGGCGCCCGACGGTCAGGGCGTTCGCGCCGCCGCTGGGGCGCTCGACCGGGTTGCGCTCGCGGCGCGTGGCCTTTCCGCGCGCGAGATCGAGGAGTTGCTGGCGAAACTGGTGCCGGCACCGATTCCCAGCTTCGATCTGGATCTTGCGCGCGCGAGGCCCGCCGAGCATTTCGCGGAGCGGTTCGCCGCCGCGGTTCCGAAGATCGACGCCGCTCCGTCAGACGGTACCGGCTGAACGCGCCGTGCCGACCGGGCTGACCGGACAGGCTGACCGTTTCGGGCCGAGCTGCTACCATGCGCGCCCATGGAGATTGGATCGAAAAAAGTGGTGAGCATCGCTTACACCCTGAAAGACGATGCCGGCGAAGTGATCGACAGTTCCGCGGGAGGAGATCCCCTGGTGTACATCCAAGGGGCCGGGAACCTGGTTTCCGGACTGGAGAAGGCGCTCGAGGGCCGGGTCAAAGGCGATCATGTGGTCGTTTCGGTCAGCCCGGCCGAGGGGTATGGGAACCGCGATGAGTCGCTCATTCGCAAGGTCCCGGTTCGAAAACTTGCGAACGGCAAGGCCGTTGTCGGGCAGCGGGTGCGGGTGCAGACCGACCAGGGCCCGCTCATTCTGCTGGTCACCGCCGTCCACGGCGACTACGCGACCGTCGATCCCAACCACCCGCTGTCCGACAAGACGCTGCATTTCGAGGGGGATGTGGTAGAGGTGCGCGAAGCGACCGCCGAGGAGGTGGAGCACGGTCACGCCCACGGGCCGGGCGGGCACCACTAGAACGGGGCCCCAAGGTCAAGGTTAGGAACGCCCGCATCCAACGGGTGTCGGGCTCGAGCTTCTTACGTGGAATGAACGCAACGGAAGGGGAGGACGGCCGAAGAGATCGGCATGACAAGCATCCGTGGCGTTTCCGTCGGCGCAAGCGACCCCTTGACCTGGACCCCCAGCTATTCGGGTCCGGCCAGACGGGATCCGGGGGCAGTGGGCCTGCGCGTCGCCTCGTCCGGACCGGGTGGCGAGCCGGCGCTCCCGAGAGAGCGGATGCTGTCCGACGTCCTGCACTGGGAAGGTGACATTCACCACCTGTATCTGGACAACAAGGGCCTCGTGACCGTGGGTATCGGGAACCTCGTTTCGTCGGCCGCCGCCGCGGAGGATCTACCGTTCGTGAACAAAGGAACCGGAGCACCGGCGACGCGTGAACAAATCGCCGCGGCGTTTCAGGCCGTCAGCCAACTGCCAAAGGGCCGGCACGCCCCCGCTTATTCCTCTGCCACGGATGTTCGCTTGCCGGAGCACACGGTTCGGCAGCTCGCGAGCGAGCGCCTGGACAACGAGTTCCTGCCGGGGCTGCGCCGACTGTTTCCCGGATTCGACAAATTTCCAGCGGCCGCGCAACGGGCGTTGGTCGATATGTCCTACAACCTGGGCATCGAAGGGCTCGGCCGATTCCACGACCTTCGCAAGGCATGCGAGTCTGGAGATTGGCAGGGGGCCGCCACCGAATGTCATCGCCGGACCTGCCGCGCGGAACGAAACGATTGGACAAGACAACTCTTTTTGGACGCGGGTGCCGCCCCATCGTCCAACGCGTAGGGCGGGTTGAGTTCATTCATTTTGCGGAGACCAAAAGGAACAAGAAGATGCGCCAATCCGTTCAACTGATCATCGTAGTCAGCCTCTTCGCATGCTCTGGTCGGCAGGCCGACGACACGTCCCGACCCGTTACCCGCTCTCGCGCCGAAGGGGCCAACTTGGCTGCGCATGGTGCGCCGGGCGGCGGTCCGGAGGCCGGGTCGGCCAACCAACAAATCGCCTCGGTCACATTCCCTCCTGTGGCCCGGCTGCCGCCACCGCCTGCGCCCGCAGCGCTGCTTCTTCCTGTGCGGACCACGGGTTTCGCACCGATTGCGGCTGGTCGGGACCTCCGCGTCGCGCTCGCGACACCGTTCCAAGATCGGTGGGACGTTCACGTGGGAAAGGCGCGTAGGCCGCGAACGTTGCTGACCTGCAACGACTACCTGGCTCTCGGCACCGACGACGTGCAGGCGGACCGACCGGACCAGGGCGTGCTCGACGGTGTTATCGCTGACTGCGAGGCGTTGAAAATGATGCTGCTGGCGCGCCCTTCCAAACTGACTTTCCTGGATGGCTTTCATCTGGATGCAAAGGCGCTTGTCCTTCTGCCGGCCGCCTTCTACCTGGACTTATCCCCCGATGAGGAGGCCGATCTGAAGGCGGCGGCCATCGCCGGTCGCACCTGGAAGGACTTCGATCCGACCGTTCACGTCGCCAAGACAACGGACGAGCGGGTTCAGTTGCTGGTCAAGGGAACGGGATATGACGCCAACCTCAGCGAATACGCTCGGGGCGATTTCGATCACGACGGCGTCGAGGACATTCTCATTCGAAGGTTCGCCTACCCTCACGGCGGCAGCATGACCGATTACACGGTCTTCTTGCTGACACGTGATTCGCAAACCGCCCCGCTCAGGACGCTCAAGTCGTGGCGTCAATCTCCTTGATCGCATCCACCCGATCCGGTGCTGGGTTGCTTTGCGTCGCGCGGCGAGCTCCGGCTGGTCGGTGCCTGGTCAGTACTTGTACGAGACCTTGCCCGCGAAGTGAGCGACGATATCGATGGTCCACGCCTGTTCGGGCAACGTGCCCTCGACCTGGACGTTGAATATGGCGCTCTCCGCCTTCCACTGATCGAGGATGTTCACGGGGTTGCGGCTGGGGATGGTCAGCGTCGCGCCGACCACCGCGCCGGCCGCTTTTTCGTAGTTGATGAGCTCGACGGGCTCGCCGTCCGCGCCCTTTGGGGCCATGGTGATGCGCAGGGCGCGCAAGAATCCAAAATCCTGAATTCCCGATTTCGCGCGCAGCTCGACCTTGACTGCCTGAACAGTCGAATCGATCTCCTTGGGCAGGTTCAACGCGGGACGATCCTGGGTGAAGGTCATGCCCGTCGACACGTCGCCGATCAGGCTCGCGCCGGGGATGCCCTGGAAGGCGACGTCGTGCTGGGTCACCTCGACGTCGGGCACATCCGCTTCGACCGAGAGCATGCACGCGCCCGAGCCGAGGCCGAGGGATGCCGCCAACAGGACTCCGAGGAGGGGACGAGAACGGACGACGGTTGAAGGAGAGGACGAGGTTTTCATGGCATCACCAGATGTAAAAGACGAGGCCCAACTTCACCGACGGGGTGAAGACGCGGACGATCGGATCTTGGTTGAAACTGACGGTCGTTCCCCCGGAGGACCCCATGCCCCCCGACGCCGTGCCGTTTGAGATCTCGGTGTTGACGTTGTGTA
>JADGRC010000117.1 GCA_017881245.1 Pseudomonadota bacterium | reverse complement strand
GGCGCCGGCACCGACACGCGCCCCTTGCGGTCGAGCTTGTTGACGAACGTGTCGAGGAACAAAGCCATGGCGGTTCGGCCGTTCCAACCCCCTCTACCAACGCGCCGTCGAGCCCCTGCTCACTGGCGGTACGCTCTCCCGGGCCCCCGGTCGAAAACTTGTCGCCACAAACTGACGCCACGGGGGCGATTTGCGGTTGTATGTGGGATATCATGGGATGCCATGGGGGTCAATGGGAAACCATAGTAAATGTCTGGGATTTCCGGGTTTTAGACGATTGTGGCAAGTTGAAGGCATGCGGATTTGGAACAAAACGGGATCGATTTCAAGTCACTCGTCAATCATGCGGGGAGGCTCGCAATACATTGCGGCAGAAAGATGTTCTTTCTCTGTTCTCATGAGGGAGAGGATTTACGCAAGATTTGGTAGAGAAAACGCCAGACGGCCTATAAGCCGGGTTCTGTCCCGGCCCCTCGCGGGGCCATGGATGACCATTCCTCTGGGACGTCCGTTGCCGGACGCCTCGCGCGACCTACCCGGGCGGCGGCGGCGAAAACGCGCCTGGCCGGCGCCGACCCCTTGCGGAATCGGCCGGCCGGCCGCCCCTATGCGGTCTTGCTCCCGGTGGGGTTTGCAATGCCGCCGCCGTTACCGGCGGCGCGGTGCGCTCTTACCGCACCCTTTCACCCTTACCGGTGAAGCGGCCCTTGCGGGCCGCCGCCGGCGGTTTGCTTTCTGTGGCACTTTCCCTGGGGTCGCCCCCGCCGGGCATTACCCGGCACCGTGTTTCCGTGGAGCCCGGACTTTCCTCGACCCCGCCGTCGCCGGCGAGGCCGCGGTCATCCAGCCGTCTGGCGAGGGCAGAGGTAGGGGTTTGGGAGGGCGGCGTCAACCGGGGAGGGATGTCCGGCGCGCATCGGGTGGGTGCGAGGTCCAGATCTCCCCGGGGCATCGTTACTCCGCCACGATGCTGGCCCAGCAGGTAATCGCACTGCAGACCGAACTCCATCGGCCGAAGCCCTTGTAGATCTGGGCCGCGATCGCCGCCTGTTGCTTGATGGTCAGTCCGTCGGCTTTGATCTGCGGGTCGGAGACGTTGCGGATCGCCAGCCAGCGCGGCGCGTTTGCGCCCAACTCGGAGACGACCAGCCCAAGCACCGCATCGCCCATCTCGGAAACGTCGCCGAGCCCTTTCAGCTTGTAGTGGTCGTCCGACGTATCGAAGCCGAAAAAGTCGGTGGTGACGACGGACGAGTCCAGTGCTGCCGGCGCCACGCGGATGATTTTCAGAAGACGCGTGTTGTCCTTGGGAAGCTGTGCGGCGTTCGCCTTGAACAGGGACCGTGCCGTTGCGAAATGCGTCGCCTTGGCCGGCGCGCTCGCATAGCTCGCTTGGGCAAATCGCTGTTTCTTGAATTTCGAGATGCAGTCGAAGCGCACGACGGGGCTCACGATCACGTCGCCGACCTCGAACTGTTTGCCGATGCCGCCCGCCGTCCCGGTCGTGATCACGAGGCTGGGCCGCACTTCCCTGATGATCTGACGCCATACATCGATGTTGGGCAGTTGCGGACCGTCATGCGACATGTGCGAATCCGACTTGAAGACCACCACCGTTTTCCCGCCGATCGCCGTCGTCCAGTATGCGCCGAGGCGGTTGGCTTCGAGTGCGGGGCAGGCCCGGCGCATCTTCTTGGAAATGGCCGCGAAGTTGTGCGTGTAGGAGAGGTAATCGTTCCGGGAATCCCTGCCGGGGGTGAGAACGCGGCTCAGCGCGTGGCCTTCATCGACGGTCCAGGTGACCAAGAGCACATCCGCACGGGGCAGCGGGCTGTTGCTGCCCCGACTGGGCTTGGGGCCCGTCTTGGGCGCCAGTTTCTTCGGCCACGGAACGTCGGTGTATCGCGACAGGCCGGTCGCCGTGCTGAAGGCCATGAACTGCAGGCCAGCGGGGGATTCGGAATCGAAGTCGATGATCTCGCGCTGGAAATCTTCGGGTTGCGTGGCTTTCGCCGCGCGCGCGGTCGCGAAGGTCGCAGGCGGCGGGGGCTTCGTGATCGGGTCGAAGCCAAGATTTCTCTCAACCCACTTGCGATCGACGTTCATGGTGCGCTCCGAAGGCCACCCATGGGGCTATCGAACATGCTATCGCGGAGGAGATTTCGGTAAAATTAACCCGCTTGTTCAGGTCCTGAAGATCGACGCAATGTCACGCGCAGAGGCCTCACGACAGACGCCGATTGATTGGATGGAGCGCTCCATGCTGTCTGCCCAGACCAGCCACCTCGCCAGCGTTCTCGCGACGAACGCCGGCATCGATCCGGGCTACCGCCACGCGCCCAAGCATGTGGCGCCCGGTGAGCCGATCGAACCCACGGGCGCCGTGCTCAAGTGGTATGCGATCCACCCCGAGGATCGCCCCGTTCCCGACAAGGTAACCCGATTGGCGCGCGCCTACCTCGAAAGGACGCCGCTCGAAGCCCGCGGCCTCGGCTTCGTGCTGCTCCATCGCTGCGGCGAGGATTTCTACTTCCTGATTGTCTGCACATGGCGCAACAACAACGAACTTTGGGAGACCGTCTTCTACAAGAACGGTGACGCCATGGCCGATTTTGCGCTCTTCCCTCGCGATGGCGTCCACAAGGGCACGTTCTACGTTTGGGAGATGGTGTCGGCCTGGCACGAACAGCGGGCTTGGGTCCGATTCCTCAATTCACCGCGCGATGAGGTGGCGGGGCGGGCGTGGCTCAAGGATTGTTTCGTGGGTGCAGCCTGAGTCTGGCGGCCCGCCTCAAAACCTCATCGCATCCAGCAGCTTCTCGATCATCGGCCCGGTGACGACGAGGGGATCGGCGTCCGGCCGAGCGTCCGTGACATCGCCGCTGGCAAGCACGCGGCCCGAGGCGCGGTCGTAGGCCGAGAGCGTGATCCGGAAGACGTGTCCCAGGCGCGGCGCGCCCTTGACGTCGCCGCTGTTGATCGAGAGATGCAGAATGGTGTTGCTCGAATCGAAGACGGCGTC
>JADGRC010000116.1 GCA_017881245.1 Pseudomonadota bacterium | reverse complement strand
CCGACGCCCTCCCCTTTTGGCGAGAGATTCGAGTTCGTAACACGCCGGTCTGGTGCCGGCCGACGGAGCACCCAAACGTAACCATCACGGGCCCGTCCCATTCACGAGGGGCGCTGGATGCCTACTTCATGCGGTCTTTCCTGTTCCAACCCGTCGAACCAATAGCGCAGTTTTGGGCACGGAATCTGCTACGCGATTACCCCGATGACCCCACTGATGTTCGGAACGCCGAATCCTCGCGGAATCGTGGTGAGCGCCTAGCATGATCCAAACCGATCGCCAGATCGATGTCAGCCTCACCGTTCCGGGCCGGACGTTCTTAAAGATTGCGCTGGCCGCGTTCATCTGGTGGGCAGGTCTACGTTTGTGGCCCGAGTTCGTGATGTTCGTGGTGGCCCTGGTGCTGGCCACCGCCTTACATCCCATGGTCGTTTGGCTGGAGCGAAAGGGCATCGCGCGAAGCGTGGCCATCCTCGTGATCGCTCTTGGGCTGATCGCCGTCGCAGTAACTTTTCTAACCCTCGTGACAACCTCTCTCGCGGACCAAATGTCCCGTCTGGTTCGGTCCTTCCCCGCTTTCCGTGCCCGTTTGGAAACCCGCCTGCCCGCCCACCATCCGGTCTTGAAACAGATCGTCGACGAAATCTTCGAGCTGCCCCGTTCACCCGATCTCGCGCGGCATTTGGAAAAACCCCTGGCCTTGGGTACCTCCGTCGTCGCAGGAGCGCTGTCCATGTTCTTCACGATGGTCGTGACTTTGTATCTCTTGCTCGACGGAAAACGTCTTTATGCTTGGCTCATCGCCTACGTTCCTCGAAAGCACCGCGACAGGGTTGCGGTGACAGCGGACGAAGTGTCCTTGGTGGTCCAGGCCTACGTACGAGGTCAGGTGATCACTTCCGTTCTCTTCACTTTGTACGTCGGGATCCTGCTCACGGCGTTCAAGGTTCCTGCGGCTTTGCCTCTGGCGCTTCTGGCCGGGCTCTGTGATGTGATTCCGGTGATGGGGATCGTCATCGCAACGGTACCCGCAACGCTTCTGGCCTTCGCCACCTCGCCCACGGCGGGCATTGCGGTCTGTGCGCTCTACGTCGCCTACCATTTCGCCGAATCCTATTTCATCGTGCCGCGGATATACGGTTCGCGCCTCAGGCTCTCGACGTTGGCGGTCATCCTGGCGCTGATGGTCGGGTCGACCCTTCAGGGTCTCGTCGGGACCATCCTGATCCTGCCTCTCGTGGCGGCGTACCCAATCATCGAGCGACTTTGGCTGGCCCGTTACCTTAGCCCCGAGGTCATCCGAGACCACGGTGCGCTGGCGGGGTCAGCGATCTCACGCAACGAGCAAGTGGTAGAAACCGTGCTCCAGGGTGAAAAACACCCGTGGGAGGGACCGACCGGTACGACCACCGCGCTTTGGCCCCCGCAGTGTTCTCCGGAAGGCCGCCAAGGCGAGTAAGGGTGATCATGGCACAACCTGCGAGTCTGCTTCTGATCGACGATGACCAGGATCTTCGTGACAGCCTGGGCGATGCCCTCGAGGGGCTCGACTTCAAGGTGACGTACGCCGCCAACGGCCAGGAGGCGCTTGAACGTTTGTCCACCGAGGAGCTTCCCGACGTCATTCTCCTCGACCTGTTGATGCCGGTCATGAACGGGTGGCAGTTCTGCGACGAAAGGAAGAAACACACCCGCCTGGTGGGTATTCCCATCATCGCGATGTCGGCGGCGGTCAGCAAGAACCCGTGGTCCCCCTACTACCTCGACGTGGACGACTACATTGCCAAACCGATCGATCTTGATGATCTGATGGCCAAGATTTCCGCTTGCGCGCAACATCGAGTGGAGGCGCGCCGGGCGCGCCGTTGATCGTTACTCCAACGCCACCAACCATGCGGCCTAACGCTGACAGCCTCGGCGAGCATCCCCACGTCGGACGGTACGAGATCCTGAAGCGAATCGGCTCGGGCGGGATGGCCGAAGTCTTTCATGCGCGCGCCACTGGTCCGGGAGGCTACAAGCGGGATCTGATCATCAAGCGCATTTTGCCGCATTTTGCCGCGCGTCCAGACTTCGTTCGAGGATTCGTGGACGAGGCCAAGATCCTGGGCATGTTGAGCCACCCCAACATCGTCGGAATCTATGATTTTGGTGAGGACCACGGCCGGCACTACCTAGCGCTTGAATATCTGGATGGTCCGACTCTCGCCTCGCTCTTGGCGCGCCTGCGAGCATCGGAAAGGATTCTGCCGGTCGGCATAGCTGCCTTCATCGCCCGCGAGGTCTGCAGGGGACTGACCGCTGTTCACGCCTTGGTCAGTCCCACGGGGGTGTTCATGAATGTCATCCATCGCGACGTCACGCCCTCGAACGTGATGATCACCACGAATGGGGCGGTGAAACTGCTGGACTTTGGAATCGCCAAGATTCAGCGCAGCGAGAACGTCACCCAGGTGGGACAAATCAAGGGCAAGGCCGGATACCTGGCTCCTGAACAGATCTTGGGCGGAGCTGTGGACGCGCGCGTCGACCTGTTCGCGCTGGGAATCGTGCTCTACGAAATGCTCAGCCTTGAGCCTCTATTTTATGGCGAAGGCGGGGATGCCGGCGCGGTTTACCGAACGCTAGAAAAGAAGATCGATCCGCCGTCGTCTTTTCGAAGGGACGTGCCGGCCGATTTGGATCATCTGGTCATGAAGGCGCTCTCTCGCGAGGCGGCCAAACGGTTCCAAACGGCGGGTGAAATGGAGTTCGCACTGGATACGATCTTCAAGGATTCGGGATTGACGACTCACGACGTAGCCCAGGTGCTGTCTGAAATCGCCGGCCTGCCCACGGCCCGACGGTGAAGCCCGAGCACGGAAGCAAGGCACGATCATGACTCTCCGGCCATCATTCTGGGAGGCGTCCCGGAGGGCGTCTACTGCCGGCTGATTTCGATCGAATTCTCGACATCCAGCTGTATCCTTCCGACAGGCTATCGTCCGCGACCCGCGACGTGAACTCGCGCACGGATTGCCAAGCCGCCCCGGCGCGCACGCGCAGGTTCGGGATCTCGAGAAGCCCCGCGCAGGCACCCGCGCCAAGGGTAACCAAGAGCGCGAAGTCTGCGACACGAGAGCGCCGCGGTCTGTCCTTGACCTCCCTATGCCGTACGGTCACCCGGTCGTCGTGGTCGATTTCCTGATTTGGATCTGTGCGGAGCGCTAAGGCGCCGGTGACGTGGGGTCCGCTGTCAGCCCCTGACTCGATGCCTTCGAGCCTGGTCGTCGGATGGTCCGATCGGGGTTGTTCTTGGGGCGCAGATGACGCAGATGACAACGATGGGCTTGAAGTTCGAGGCGTCGTTGTGGACCTTTCCGCCTCCTCGGCTGCATCGTCCATGAGGCACAGGGCCGGTTGATTCGGCAAAACAGCAAGCAAACCATCCTTCACCATCGCCTGCTCAAGAGCACGCCAAAAGGCCAAAATCGACGGGAAACGGTCGGCCGGGTTCTTGGCCATGCCCCGGAACAGCACGGTCTCCACCATGGGCCAGCTGTCGTCGCTTCTGAGAGGCAGCGGGCCCTTGTTCACGACCCGATGAAGAATTTCCACCATAGCGGTAGTGCCCCAGGGGGTCCGGCCGGTCAGTAACAGGTAGCTGATCACGGCCAGCGCAAACTGATCCGAACGGGCATCGATGTCGGCGTGCCGCCCCTGCGCTTGCTCGGGAGACATGAACTCGGGAGTACCGATGACCATCGATGCGGCGGTCACATGATTGAATCGCGGCGCTTTCGAGATTCCGAAATCGATCACTTTGATCAGATCGTCTTGCCCCTCGCACGGAACCACCATGATGTTCTCGGGCTTCAGGTCTCTATGGACCACACCTCGCTGGTGAGCGGCATCGAGGGCACACGCGACCTGATGAACGACGCGAGAAACCTCAGGCGCGGACAAGGTGCGCCTGGCGCACAGGAGCTCGGCGAGATCCCGACCGGGCAGATACTCCATGACGAGATAAGGGAGACCGCCCTGGGTGAAGTTGAAGTCGATCAAGTGAACGACGTTCGGATGGCGAATATTCGCCATCGCCACGGCTTCCTGCTGAAATCGCATGAAGGCGTCATGGTCCTCGACCAGGTCGGGGCTTAACACTTTGACGACGAGCTGGCCAGGCAACCGCTCGTGAGTGGCCAGATGGAGGTCACCCATTCCGCCCCGTGTTAGACGTTTGGTCAAACGATAAGAACCGCCGAGGACGGTTCCAGGCGCAAAATCAGCACAGCCTTGGGGAGGGGCCGGGGACGAACAATTCAACCTCGCAAAGGCATCTGGTTCTCCGGCCGTCTTTGTCGACTGCATAGTTGACCGCTCGGACACTTCACGTTCTGTGCCAATCCGCTCGATCGCGGAATGGAGCCGAACCAAACCGGCGCTACGATTTCGTGCGGTAACGGTCGGTCCCCGTCGCTGGCCGGAGTTTTGACACTGCTCAAACGAACAACGTTACTGAAACGTAGCAACGACAAAGATCGGTTACGCATTGGTAGCTTGAGGCGGAGTGAGGCGGCGTACGGCTGACCTGCCCCTAACCTCAACATGCATTGACTGAACGCGCTAACGGGGATGTGAAATTTCCTCGAGGAGAGCAACAATGCTCTTGGCTCGATGGCTGAAGCTGACCGAGTTCGGAGAGGGCCGCTCCGACTCGCGTCTCAGGCCGGACGCGAGCTCTGCGAGCGCTTCCTGGTTGCGTTGCCCTGAATGCAACGGCTGACGCAACTGACCCTCAATGAATTCAACGATCTTCCGCATCGAATATCGTTGTCCCTCCTGGGTGAAGGTATCCATACGCTCGAGCATGTCGCGAATGATGTCAAATCGGCCCGAGGGCTGGTGCGAGCCGGCGCCCCGGATGGTGGTGGGGGCGACATCAGCGGCCGTGCGATAGACCGACATCGAAGCGTCCATGGGTGCTCCTTTCTGCAAGATGGCGTGTCACCCGTGCAGCAAGAGGCATGCGCGCGATTGAGCGCCATGCGCCCGCCCAGCCAGCCGCGGCACCCGACCGCTCCGCAGCGGCAAGCTGCCGCGCCCGAGCGACCACGGGGCTCGGGGTTTGCATCGGACGACGGAGCGGAGGTTTACGATGGCCAAGAGGAATACGACCCGAAAGAGTTCCACCAAGAAATCCGGTGAAGGGCGCTACGAGAAGACCGCTGGTGCGAAGGTTTCGCGTGTCATGCACGAGATGAAAGAGGGGACCCTACGTTCGGGCCGGTCCGGCAAGACGGTCAAGAGCCGCAAGCAGGCCATCGCGATTGGCCTGTCGGAGGCCCGCAAGGCCGGCGCGAAGGTTCCCCAAGCCCAAACGATGAAGCAAGCCTAACCAAACGCGACGGAGACGATGGGGCCCGCTTGACCTGCCACCCGCTTGGCCGTGTCCTCAATGGTCCCGCGACGGCGCTTGGAAAGGAAGTCGCTTCCCGCCGAGCTCCTCGAAAAGGGTGGCATCCACCTTCTCTGATGCACAACTACCCCGGCGCGCCTCACAACGCGCCGGGGCCCCCTCCCCGAAGTACAAGCACCTCGCCTACCACCCACTCACCTCCCCGGCAGTGCCCGCCCCCCGATGCAATGCAATCGGATTGCCAACCGCCCCGCAACGTAATCCAGCGCCACATCAACGAAGGCTGATTGGTTGGTCCAGCGATTGCGCTTCCTTTCCGCTACTGTGGCGTTACCGTGGGAAGGGAACGTGACGCGGGCGCGTTTGTCGCGAATACCTGGTCGTGGTTCAGGCGGCCGGACGGCGCATCGCGCGCACCTAATTCCGTCACAGTGGGTTACACCGCCGTAACTCGAATACGGAACCGTAACGATGGACGCCACCGGCGGCACACCCTGCCCGAACCGGGTTGGAGCCCGCAAATCGCGGCAAATGGGGATGATCAGCCAGCGGCACATGACGTGCATCGCTCGGGAAGCTTCCACTGCTTCGGGGGGAATCATGTCTGAGATGCTCACGGAATCGGAGAAACATGAACGGCTGGCGAAGATCATGAGCGGTTTTCAAACCGCCATGTTGGTCACGCACGGCACTCACAGCCATCTGCGTTCACGGCCCCTCGCTGTTGCCGAGGCAAAAGGCGATGGCGTGATCTATTTTGCGACGTCGGCCACGTCCGATAAGGTCAGGGAGATCGAAAACAATCCCGCCGTGAACGTCTCGATGCAAGATGATCGCAAGTTCGTGTCCATCACGGGCAACGCTCGTCTGACCAGAGATCGCCAACTGATCGACAAGCTCTGGTCAAACGCGTGGAAGGTCTGGTTTCCACGGGGGAAGGAAGACCCGAACCTCCTGTTGATTGAAGTCGAACCGGTTGAGGCCCAGTATTGGGACGCGGGCGGCCTGGAGGGACTCAAGTATCTGTTTCAGGCTGCAAAAGCACTCGTCACCGGGTCTCAACCGGATTCGGACGGCGACGAGCGGCGACATTCAAAGCTCACGATGTGATTGCGCTGGCGGTGCTGTTTGCGCCAAGACCTCCTGCCGGACCTCTGCGGGTAAGTTAAGCTGGCAGTCCGAATCCGATGACACGATCGATAGATGATCTGGCCTTCTTCGCAGATCCGATCTTCGCCGGGGCAGGCGAGATGGCGGCGCTCATGCGCGCCAAGGACTGGTCGAACACGCCCCTCGGACATCCGGCCTCATGGCCCCAGAGCTTGCGCACCGTGGTGCGAATTCTTCTAACCTCGCGCTACTCGATGTGGATGGGTTGGGGTCCGGACCTTTGCTTTCTTTACAACGACGCCTACCGACCGACGCTGGGTGACAAGCACCAGTGGGCTCTGGGCGCGCCAACTCGCAAAGTGTGGGCAGAGATTTGGGACGCCATAGGCCCCCGCATCGAGAACGTTCTTCGCAGCGGCGAATCGACCTGGGATGAAGGTCTCATGCTCTTTCTGGAGCGGAACGGCTATCCCGAGGAGACCTACCATACTTTCTCTTACAGCCCGGTGGCGGACGACAGCGGAGTGATCCGCGGCCACCTCTGTGTGGTCACCGAGGAGACCGAACGGAGAATCGGCGAGCGGCGAATTGCGCTGCTGCGCGCTCTGGCGGCGCGTCTGTCGGCCAATGCCGAGACCGACGTGCTGGCGGCCATAGGGGACTCGCTGGCCGTCGACGCCCGTGACATTCCCTTCTCCCTGACTTACTTCTTCGACAAAGATGGCTCGAGTGCCCGCTTGGTGTCGACGACCAACCTCCCTTCCGACCATCCTCACGCGTCCGGCGCCGTGGAGGTCTCGCGCGGTGCTTGGGGACTCGACGCGGTGTGGGCGACGGGCGCGCCGGTCTCCGTGGTGCTGGGCGACGACGTGGTCTGGCCATCGGGACCCTGGCGCACGCCCCCCGCGCGGGCACTGGTCGTCCCGATTGCGCAGCAAGGTCAGTCGCGACTGGCCGGCGCGTTCGTCGCGGGATTGAACCCGCACCGCCCCCTCGACGGGGACTACCGCGCGTTCCTGGAGCTGTTCGTGGGCCAAGTGGGGGCGGGGCTGGCCAACGCGCGGGCATACGAGGAGGAACGTAGGCGGGCCGAGGCGCTCGCGGAGATCGACCGCGTCAAGACCACCTTCTTCTCAAACGTGAGTCACGAGTTCCGGACCCCGTTGACGCTGATGCTGGGACCCCTGGCGGAGCTCATCGGCGATGGCGAATTGGTGGCGGCTCATCGCGAGCAGCTGACCTTGGTGCAGCGCAACGGCTTCCGCTTGCTGAAACTGGTCAACACGCTGCTCGACTTCTCCCGAATCGAGGCCGGCCGGGCCCGAGCGCATTTCGAGACCGTCGACCTCGCCGAGCACACCGCCGATCTCGCCAGCGTGTTTCGCGCTGCGACCGACAAGGCGGGCCTGGCGCTGCGGGTGGATTGCGCCGCTCTCGGGCGTCCCGCGATCGTCGACCGCGATATGTGGGAAAAGATCGTGCTCAACCTCATCTCCAACGCCTTCAAATTCACGTTCGCCGGCGAGATCGCCGTGAAGTTGTGCCGCGAAGGCGACGACGCGGTCCTCACAGTCAGCGATACGGGTTGCGGAATTCCCTCGGCGGAGCTCCCCCATGTCTTCGAGCGCTTTCATCGAGTGGAAGGGACGCGTGGCCGGACTCACGAGGGAACGGGCATCGGATTGGCACTGGTGAAGGAGTTGGTCGCACTGCAGGGTGGCAGGGTGTCGGTACAAAGCGAGGTCGGGCGGGGCACGACCTTCAGCGTGACCATTCCTCTTGATGGGCCGAGGGGATGGAACGATGGCGCTCCGGTCGCGAGCTCCGCGGGCGAGGTCCGACACGCCGGCTCTTTCTTGGAGGAGGCCCTGCGCTGGCTCCCCGAGGGCGCGACGCCTCGGACCGCCGATGCTCATGCGTCCACGCCACTTGCCGAACGGGGTCGGATCTTGCTCGCCGACGACAACAGCGACATGCGTGACTACATTCGGCGCCTGCTCGGCGATCGGTGGGACGTCGAAACCGTCGGCGATGGGCGCGACGCACTGCGGGCCATAGAGAATCATGAGCCTGACGTGGTCATCACCGACGTGATGATGCCCAACGTCGATGGTTTTTCGCTGGTTCGAACCTTGCGTGCCAACAAGGCAACGCGCGATCTCCCGGTGATCATGGTCTCGGCGAGGGCGGGCGAGGAGGCGCGCTTGGAAGGACTACAGGCCGGGGTTAGTGATTATCTGGTCAAGCCGTTCTCGGCTCGCGAGCTGATAGCCCGGGTCGACTCGCTGTTCCTTCGTCGTCGGATCCGGTCGGCCGAAGAAGCGCAGGCGCGGCGTATCGCGAATGTGTTCGCCCAGGCGCCGGTCGGCGTGGCGATTCTCCGGGGACCGACCCACGTCTTCGAGAGCGCCAATCCCGCCTATCTCGAACTGGTGGCCAATCGACCGGTCGTCGGAAAGCCGATTCGAGAGGCCCTGCCGGAGCTACAAGGTCAAGGCGTATACGAGCTGCTCGACGGGGTGTACGCGCGCGGGGAGGCGCATGTCGGGCGTTCTGTGCGTCTGGAGTTCAGCCGCGCCGACGCCAATCGGGTCGAGGAGTGCTTCTTCGACTTCGTCTATCAGCCAATGTTCGACGGCAATGGGAGAGTGGACGGAATCGCGGTGGTGGTGTTCGATGTCACCGAGCTGGCCAAGGCCCGGCGCGCGTCCGAGATCGCCAACCGAGCCAAAGACGAGTTCCTGGCCATGCTGGGTCACGAGCTGCGCAATCCCCTAGCGCCCATCCTCACCGCGCTTCAGTTGATGCGCTTGCGCGGCGCGGGAGCAGTCGAGCGCGAACGCGAAGTGATTGATCGACAGGTCCGGCACATGGTGGGTTTGGTCGACGACCTCCTGGATGTGTCTCGCATAACTCAGGGCAAGGTACATTTGAAGAAGGAGCCTGTGGAGATGTCGCATCTCGTGGCCAACGCCATCGAGATGTCGAGTCCCTTGCTCGAGGCTCAGCGCCACGAGCTGAAGATCGATGTCCCGAAACAGGGCCTGATTGTGGATGGCGACGCGGCCCGCCTGGCCCAGGTTATCGCGAACTTGCTGACCAACGCCGCCAAGTACACCCAACCGGGTGGCCAAATAACAGTGGAAGGCCGGGTCCTGGGCGACGACGTGGTCTTGTTGGTCCGAGACACTGGAATAGGCATCGATCGCGAGATCCTGCCGCACGTTTTCGAGCCGTTCACCCAAGAGAGACAGGCGCTTGACCGGGCGCACGGTGGCCTGGGCCTGGGGCTGGCGATCGTGCGGAGCTTGGTTTCCTTGCACGGCGGCTCGGTCGCGGCCCGCAGCGAAGGACGGGGCCGGGGCAGCGAGTTCGAGATGCGTATTCCGCGACTGGTGAAATCGGATTACCGACAGGTCGGGGACGAGACGCGCGCGCCCTCCCCCGTCATCCGGACCAATGCGTCTTCGGTCCTGGTCGTCGATGATAACGAGGACGCAGCGATCATGGTCGCCGAGATGCTGGAAATCTACGGGTTCGAGACGCGCGTGGCGCACGATGGGCCGTCGGCATTGACGAGTGCCCTCGAATTTCGTCCGCGGGTCGCCATCCTGGACATCGGGCTACCGGTCATGGACGGGTTCGAGCTGGCCCGGCGTTTCGGCGAGCACGCGGAGCTGCGCGATACCCGACTGGTTGCCTTGACAGGTTACGGGCAAGACAGCGATCGCGCCCGCTCGGCCGCGGGCGGCTTTCGCGCCCACCTCGTCAAGCCGGTGGATCCCGAACGCCTGCGCAGCGTCCTCGATCACCTGCTGCGCTGAACGGGTGGCGCTACGAGATCAGGTTCTGGGGAACCGCCTTGCCGACCGTCT
>JADGRC010000115.1 GCA_017881245.1 Pseudomonadota bacterium | reverse complement strand
TGCAGTGGCAATTCCAGTCTCCACCACCGCCCCCGGTGGACGGAGGTCTTCAGGTGTCTTGCGGCAACATCTCCATGTCGATCACCGACGTGAAGTTCGTTCCGTAGTTCGCGCGACTACGGCGCGCAGACGAACAACGTCGCCGACAGCGGTGGCAGGCGGTAGGCGATCTGGTTGTTCTTGACCTCGACATCGGCCAAGCGCCGAACCGCCGCCGCGCTGCCGTCGAGTTCGTACACCTGCGCCTTGGCGCACCTCCCGCTCGCGCCCTTGGCATCACCCTCGACCGAGATTTGACCGTTGAAGGCGGTCCGGATTTCCTTGTTGATGACGAGGACGGTCAGCGCGCCCGCACGCTTGGAGTCCGTCGCCGCGTACACGGACGCCTTCGCGATGTCAGCGGTCGTGGCCTGCACCGCCGAGTCTCCGAAGACACCGCCCTTGCCGTCGTAGTTCCGATACAACTGGAACGCCGCTTTGATGTAGCCGGGTAGGCCGCCATTACCGGGGCCGTCGCCCCAGTACGTCGCCAGATACACGCCCTCGCGGCCGAATATCCCGAGCACGTCGGCCTGTGCCAGGGCGCCCGAGATGTGTTCCGGCGCCCCGAAGTTGTACTCGGTCATCGCCAGCTTGGTGCCGGGATAGCGCTCGGCGATCCGTTCGTGCAGCCACGGAATGAGGCGAATAGCCTTGCCCCAGCTTGCCGTGATCCAGCTTCTCTCGACGAAGTCCGGATCCCAAAGACTGCGCGGAGCCTGCAGGCGCGCCGCGATCGTCTTCGATGACACATCCTTCTCCGTGATCCGCTTGGTTCCGCGCGATTCGGGGTACCAGTGAACATCGAGCGCGTGGACCAGACGTTGATGGTGCTTGTCCTCCAACTTCTTCATGGAGGCCAAGAAGAAATCAACGTAGCTACCGAAAGCGGCATTTTGCTCCTTCGAGTCGGGGGCATCCTGCAGCGTCATATACTCGCTCCAACCGTACATCACTCCGCCCAGAACGACCGCCGTGGGATCCAACCGAACGATCTCCGAAGCCGTCGCTTCGCTCCGATTCACCATCTCGTCGTAGCGGGTCTTCTCGGGGTGAACGCGCGGGTGCGTGCTCGACCAGAGCGCGGGTTCGTTGTCGAGCGAATAGAACCGGACGCCGCCCTGCGCTGCGCGTCCCAGCTTGCCGACCATGAAGTTCACGAATTCGTCTTGATAGACCGCCCCGTCGGACAGATCCGGCGATGATGCATACGGCCCCGGCTTCTTGGCGTAGGAACGGTTCCAGCGTTTGCTGGGGGCTTTTTCATTTTCCGCGACCGAGCCCAACTTGTCGGCGGCGACATAATCGATGAGCGGGATGGTGGCGATGGTGTCCATGCCGGCGCTCTTGTTCGCCTTCGCGAAGTCCACGAACTGCGCCCCCGGTTCGGAGCAATCCCGGAAGCCCATCACTGTGCAGGGCCATTCGTCGCTCGAATGGTTGTAATCGCTGCCGGCGCTCGACGCATTGATCTCCCAGTTGTAGGCGGTCTGGCGATTGCCACCCATGCGGCGCACCGTGACGCCCGAGCCCTCGGCCTTCTGAGAGTTGACGCCGTAGATGTACGGACTGATCGGGCGAACGACCTTCGATGGCGCAATCGTGAACCGCAAGTCGCCCCCGTCGATGGCGGGCGCCGTCGCGGCTGCCGCTTGTGCCGCGCGCGCCGCCGCCTCGGCGGTTCGTTCCCGACGACGGTCGGCACCCTGCGTGCTCGGCAGCGCCCCGATCCCGACGCGCTTGCCGAAGCTCTCGACCTGGACGCCGCCGATCTCGATCGTCTCGGGGTCATACCCAAGCCTGAAGATCATTTGGGCTTCGCCCGCGGCGTACGCGCGCGCCGCCTTGAAGCGCACCTGCACCTTCGCCCAATCGGCGCTCCCCTGCACGGGGTAACTGATCGACTTCGTGTAGGGGGCCCCGGCCAGCTCCAGCACGAACTCCGTCTCGCCGACGCCGCCTTCCTGTGGGGTTTCCGTGCGTAGGTAGAAGGTCGCAAGGACCACGTCGCCTTCGTCGAGAGCGGCGGTGGTGCGCGCGGTCATCTGCACCGCATAAGGGTTGCTCGATCCTTCCTTGATGGTCGCGCGCACCGCATCGGCGAAGGGCTGGCCCACAATGGCCACGGGCGTGATTTCGACCTTGTTGACCTCGCCGCGTGGAATGAAGGCCTTGACGCCGGCGCCCCCGAGAAGATCGACCCGCGCAATTCCTGCGATTCGAGCCTCGGCCGCTCGCGCCGTCGCGGCCTGGGGCTGCAGCTGCACGCTGGCGCCGGACGGGCCCGGGGGCGGCGCGGTCCGCATGATGCAACCGACGGCGAAGAACGTGATGGCGGACGGGAGCGCGGCGGTAAGTCGCATGGCCGCGGAGATTAGCGGTTTAGGCCCTCATGCAAAAGCCCGCTTGCCCCGACGGAAAAATCCCTTGCTGACAACGCGCGACTTTTGCCTGCCGGCACCTCGATTGTCACCTGACGATCGCCGTAGCGAACCACGGCCTTGCCGCCCAGGTTGCTCCGCAAGGTCGCACTTTCCAGGCGCTTGTGCTTCCAGCGAACGTCCACTTCGAATCCACCGCGCGCGCGCAGGCCCGTCACGGAACCGTCGGGCCAG
>JADGRC010000114.1 GCA_017881245.1 Pseudomonadota bacterium | reverse complement strand
CACGGCGGGCGGCCGGTTCGAAACAATCGAGCCGCTGTTTCTCCGAACCATGGCCGCCTTCGATCAGATGGTCGCCGACGGGACCGCCACGCAGGGCGACATCCAGAACGGGAAGGGGGATTTCTTCAATGACGTCCTTCAAATGCTCCTGGAGCAGTGTTCCGGAAAGCCCCTGTACAAGCGACCGAAGGTACCCGGGCTCAGCTTCCCCAACCACATGCTCGACATCGCGTACCCCGCAACGGGAAGGGTCACGTTTACGATCGAGACCAAAGCGACGGGTGTCCCGAAGCATCACCGAAACACGCTCCAGAAGAACGTCGATGGGCGCCCCGGATCCGCGGACCTCGAGAAGCGCATCAAGGAAGCGGCCTTCAAGAACATCGACCTGAAGGCGGAGGACGCTCGCCACGGCGGCCGCGGCGGAGGAGCGACATCCGATCTGATGTCGTTCCTCCGTGCCGCTTTGCCTCGCTGTTACATGTTCCTCTCCGTGCGGGTGATCAGCGACAAGGACCTCCAGCGCACGATCCACTTTGGCAATATCGCCAACCAGTGGTTTGATGGATGCGGCCTTTACTGCTACGGGTGGAACAAAGAGCGCACCGCGTACGAACGAAAGTTGGTTGGCTCGCATCTGGAGCTTGATCGCGTGCTCGCGCAGGTCTGCACCGCGCTACGACATCTGCCTTAGGTCGATCGGCCGGCACGCGCTCCCGGCTACGGGGTCTCCCCCGGAGTGTAGGGCAAACAAGAACGGACATGGGGAAGGTAGCAGGGAGCATCCGGGCTTGGACCGATATATGTACGTACAAATGTTCGTGCCGTTGTTGCCATGTTCCCGGCCGATGCGCGCCGCCGCCAGAGTCCGCTCGCGACCATAAAGATGCTCGAAGTAGTGAAAGAACACCGACACGAGACGCGTGCTGATCTCGGGCGCGACGTCAGCCTCGGGCAGAAGCCCGGTGGGCGCGGCAGTCGGAGGACCTGATTTCGAAACCATGAAGCCGTCGTGGGGAGCGGCGTCGCCTTCGGCGACGCGAACTTTACCACGACGGGGTCGCCGGCCAGTCCCGCACGGAGAGGGGAGAGAGGGGAGTGCCGTGGCATCGACTACTCCGCGACCACCACGACCGGGCTCCTTCCGAACGCGATACCGAGCGAGCCACCTCCATAGGTCGCCCCGGCAAGAGTTGCGGCCTCCCCTCCGAGCGTAATCTCAACTCTGCCCACCGAGTGCCAGTCCAGAGCCTGAAACCAGACAAGCTCGGCGCGCGCGGTCCACAGAAGCTCGCGATCCCGACCTACCACCACCCACTCGCCCCGGGCGCCGACCTGAAACCCCACACCATGGGCCTTGACGGGAACGGTGGGCGACCATGGATTGAGGTTCGGACCCGGGCGCGGAAGGGTGGGGAACACACGCCACGACACGTCCGCCAGAAGCCCGAGAGCGGGCGGAACCATTCCCTGGATTCCATCGACGCTGGCGCCGCCACTGACCGACAGCATGTGCCCTGGAAAATCGAACCGCAGGCCACCCCGGAGGTCCGTCCGGTGGAACACCCGCCCGGCTGGCACCCGTCCGACGCTCGCGTCCAAACCCAGGGCAACGCCCTTGAAATTGTAGGCCTCGAACACGCCGTCGAGATCGGCGATCGAGCCAAGGCCGTCGCGTTTGTCGCCGGACACGACCGAAAGGTACGACGGGCGGAGGCCCGCCCTCCATCCCCACGACGATTCGGCGGGGGCTCCATCCGTGGCTCGGGAGGGCGGAGGGACCATCGTGACAATGGCGGCGAACAGGATGACCGCGGCTCGGCGCATCAGCACGAAAGGTGTCTTGCGGCCGTTCGCGCCCGGAGGCGAGCGTTCGAGCGTCTCGTGCCCCCGTGTGTGTACACTGGCTCCGCACGTGGCGACCATAACGTCCTGGCCCGACCAGTCCGCGCATAAGTTCGCCGTACCCTCGGGAGTTAGCGAGGTCACGACGCCGATCAAGCCCGTCCGTCGACAGCCGCCGTCCCGATTTCGGGTTCGGGGCGGCGCCGCGCCGTTTCGACGATGGCGGTCACCGCCGTCAGGAATCCGTCGATTGTCGCGTCGGGTAACTCGCCCATGTTGGCGATCTGGATGTGGCGCGACGCTAGTTCCGCCTTGCACTTGTAGATGACGAAACCACGTTCCTTCAGCCGATCGTAAAGTTCCGCGACGCCCAGGAAGTCGGGTAGGCGCAGCGTCGAGATCGTGTGGGATTCGCGGCCAGTGTTGGTGAACGACACGAATCCCAAATCGGCGAACACGCGCCGGATCCGCAGGCTGCGCTTGCGGTAGATTTCGCGTCGACCGGGCACTCCGCCCTGCTCGCGCAGCTCGTCCAGCGCCGTCTCCAGCGCGAAGAACGCCGACACCGCCGGGGTGAACGGCGTCTGCCACAAATCGCGCTGGTACCGCCGATAACGCAGGGGATCTAGGTAATAGACCCGCGCGGGGCCTTGTTCGTAGCGTCTCCAGATTTCGGGCGCCACGCACAGGAACGACACGCCCGAAGCCGAGTGCAGACACTTATTGGCGGAGGAGAAGCAGACCCCGATGCCGTCGCGTACCATGTCGACGTCTTCGCCCCCCAACGCCGACACCGCGTCAACCACCAGTGCGACGCCCCGTTCGCGACACAGCGCCCCGACCGCACCGACGGGATTCAGCAGGCCGACGGATGTCTCGTGCTGGATCATGGCGCACGCGGCGATGGTGGGGTCGGCGTCGAGGGCGGCCCGGACGTCCTCGACGCGAGGCAGATCGCCCCAGGCCGAACGCACCAGAACCGTCGGGATTCGATGCAGCTCCGCGATCTCGGCCAAGCGATCTCCGAAAGCGCCGTTGGTAACCACCAACATCTTCTGTCCGGGTGAGACGATCGACGCGAGCGCCATCTCCATGGCGGCGGTTCCTGATCCCGTCAGCAACAGCACCTCGTGATCCGCCGAGGCGCCGAAGAGTGGGCGCAACTTCTCTTGCAGACGGCGCACGACGCCCGAATAGTCTTCATCGCGGTGACACACGTCGTGGTGGACCAGTGCCGCTTTCACGCGCGCCGACGTCATCACCGGGCCCGGATTCAAAAGGACGTAACCGGGCTCATCTTTTTCGGCCAGCAGCCGCTCCACCAGCTCCATGGTGCTCGCGGCGGGTGACGGCGGCGCGGCGTTGACTGTGACCCGGGCGAGATCCTCGCCGTACACGCGCAACAGCCACTCGGCGTGAAGCTTCATCTCGGGCGCGTCTATGTCCTGCCACAACTGCCTGCCGACGTCGCGCGCCTCGACAAGGCCCGCGTTGGCCGCCACTTGGACACCATCGGTCAACGATGGTTCGCGCAGAGTATCCAGCGCCGCCAACAACGTGGGCGACATGACGAACAAACCCGCGCTGACGGCGTCGGCGCCCGTCAGATGTTTTCCGATCGCGACGACATCCCTTCCCCGCAGTTTCACCTTGGTGGCATCGTCGATGTCGAAGACGCGCGCCAAATCGCGGTCCACGCAGAGGATGGTCCGCTCACCGTCCACCGGCGCCCTCGCCAGATCGGCGACCAGCGCCGGGGCAGCAATCTGGTCGGCCATCACCAGCAGACATCGCTCGGTCACGAAATCCCGGGCCGCCCGCACGGACAACCCGTTGGGTTTTTCCCACCCCGGAGTCTCGAAGAAGCGCAGCTCGACCCCCAGGCGGGCCAGGAGCTCGCGTTGGTCGGCCAGATGGCGCCGGAGCAACTCGCCTTGCCAGCCGACCACGATAGCCACCTTTCGCACGCCCGCCGCCGCCAGTACGCGCAACGTCCGTTCGATTAGGGAATGGCGGCCCACGCGGGCGAGACAGGTCGGACCCTGGTGATCGCCGATCGGCGCCCCCCGGCCAGCGGCTAGTACGACGGCCCGCGTGATCACTTGGCGTGCGACGCGAGCGCGCGCTGCGGAGCCACCTGCACCTCGCCGCGGAAGGTCAGCTGGTACACGGAGTTCTCGGTTTCCACATACAGCTTGTCCCCGTCGAAGGCGCCGAGGACACGCCGCACCGGCGTGGTCACCATGCGATGTCCATTGGGATCTCGGAAGATCACCATGCCCCGCCCGACGCTCGGATAACTGATGAGGTAGCCGGCATACACGCGCCCGACTCCCAACGAGCCGTGCTCACGACCATGGTCGCGGATCTTGCGCGCGGTCACACTGACCAAGGGTGTCCCTTCTGTTACCAGCTTAGCATCGATCGTCTGCTCAGGCGACGCGGGATATTGCCAGAAAGTAAGGCGACGCGACGGCATGAAACAGGCGCCCTTCGGCTTTTTTTTGCCAAACGTTCTCGGGTGACTAGGGTGAACTGGGGTGTGTCAGACGCGGCGCGAGGCCTCGACGTTCGCTGGGGGGAAGCCCTGCGTCGACAACGTGCAGGCGCTCTTGCGGATTCGTCCGGGCATAGGTCCGGACGGCCGCGGCAAGCGCACGCGCGATCGGCTCGCGGCCTTCAGGCGTGGCGAGCCGAGCTCCCTCGTCAGGGTGATCCAGAAATCCGACCTCGACCAGCGCGGCCGCGGCCCCGCTTCCGCGCAGGACATCCAGAGCCGCGCCGGACTGTTTGATGCCACGGCGAGCGTCCGGACCGAGCGCCCGCGTCAAAGCGTCGGCCAGCACACCGCCAAGAACGATAGATTGTTCAGCCGCCGCGCGGATCTCGTGGGCGCCCCACACCGCGTCGGCATCATCGGTATGGCCGAGCGCGGCGAGCGTCGCATCGTCCTCCACCTCGCGGGGTCCGAGCACGAAGATTTCGAATCCGTGTTGAGATCCCGGCCTGACTCCCGCGGGGACGGCGTTGGTGTGTAGACTGATGAACAGGTCGGCGCCGCTGTCTCTGGCGCACCTCGCACGGGCGCGGATGGGCACGAGGACGTCGGATTCTCGGCAAAGGACCACCGAGATCTCCGATCCCGGCGATTCCGCGAGCAGAACGCGTACGCGATTGGCCAACGCCAGCGTGACCTGCTTTTCGAAGATGCCTCGACCGAGTCCGGCGGCACCGAGGTTCGTACCCCCGTGTCCCGGATCGATCGCCACGACAATCGGAGAGCCAACCCGGGGAAACGGCGCGTTCGCTTGGGGCGTCACCGGCGGCTGGGCACCGGCCGAACGGGCGGTGATCACCGTCGCGGCGATGACTAGGATAGTCAGCGGCGACGGCCACCTGCGCGAAGGTCGACGGGGCGCAGTTGGGCGGCGGCGCCACCTTTGTCGTTGTGGGCGCGGGGGGGGCTCCGGCCGAGGTCCGCCCGACCTCGGGCGTACTCGGGTCTCCGGCGCGGACGGGTCCCACATTGCATTCACCTTTCGACCATATCATCCGACGTCGGTCCTCGCGCATTTTCGGGCATATACTGGTCCTTCGGCCGATGCCCTACCAATCCCCCTACGGGAATCTCACGGCGACCCTGGTGGTTGTCGCCTTTCTGGATCTGGTCATCGATCGTCTGCTCGGCCATCTGTTCCTATCGCCCGCTTGTCAGACCGGGATCAGTTGCTTGTTGCTGCGTGGTGGGCCGTTCCTGATGCATCTCACGGGGGCGCTGGCACTGATCGTGGGTGCGGGCGGAATCCTGGGACATCTCAGGCGGGCGGAGTTGTTCCCCCGCGGCATGCGGCTGACGGTTGCCTTGCTCTCCGCGACCTTCTGGCTCTTGGTGACGCTGTTCTTGCTATTCGGACGAATTCCGGAGCGTTACCAGATGCACCTGCAAACCAGTTTCGGATTCGTCGTCGCGTTGTTGGCCCTGTCGTTCGTGGGGTCTGTCGCGCCCGCTCGGATGCGGGTGGGTTTCGGCCTGTTCGCGTTGCCCACCCTGATGCATATTGCTGCTTCCGTTGCGGTGCGCGGGGGTTGGCTGAGCCACGGCCCGATTAGCCCCGAGCGGCTGATCTCTTTGGGAGAACTCGGCCTGCTGTTGGCGGCGTTCACGTCACCGCTGTTGCTGTTACCGGCCCAGAATCCGACGTCGCGTCTCGGCGCGGGGCTGGCATTGGCGGCGGGAGTCAGCGCATTTTTCTTCGTCGCCTTTCTCGGACGCGCGGATCTCGTGCAGACCGTCGCTCTTTATGGCGTGCAACTTGAATTGCCCCGGGCGATGTCCACGCTCGGTGCCTTCTACGTGATGGCCCTTTTCGGGTTCGTCACGACCGTGGCGGTGTTGCTGTTGTCGGCCGGACCGTTCCGCTTGAGCGGGCTCGGTATCTGCCTGATCGGCCTGGCCGGATATCAGGCGTCGTCCCCCGTGTCGCTGGGTCTCTCGCTGTGCGGACTATTGGCCTTGGCGACCGGCCTGGTGCGGGCGAATTCCAGTCTAAACCCTGGGAATCGGAAAGCGCCCCTATCGGCCGAAGCCTGGAAATCGGCGCTGGGGGCGATCGCGAGCGCGGTCGCGGATGCGCCGACCGTCGGCGGGGCGCCGGTCTTGGTCGAGGTCTTGTCCGCCGAGTCGTCGGGGACGGGAACCGACGCGAACACCGGGAGCGTCAAGGTCGAGCGGCGCGGTTGGACCGTAACCCTGAAACTTCGACGTACCGATTCGATGGTTCGCGACATCGAAGCGACGGTTGGCACACCTGGAGACACGCCGCCTGACGCGACCATCGAATCTCACGAGGCGTGGCTCGGGCGTCGGGAGCAGGATAGGGTCCGACTGCCCCGCATGAAGAGCGGTGATCCCTCATTTGATAGAAAACTGGGTGTCCATGGCCGCGCGCCGGTTCACGAACCTGCGTTGCGCCGACGTCTCCTACGATTGGCGGAAGGGACGATCACGTTGTGGACCGGTCGGGCCGCCCGGTTCGTCGCGCCAGGAAGTCCGACCGAGACGTTGCGCCGGTTCGCCATGCCCACCGGCGCGGCCGCGGACCGCGCGTTTGTCGATCTGATCGACACTTTGATCGACCTTATCGACGCGAGCCAACAATCAGCACCGCCTGACGCGGCCTAGATGCCTCACCCGAACCGGTCAGAGGCCGAAGGACCAGTTGAGGGTCCCGCGATGAACTCGGTTGTCGCTGTTGCCGGTGAAGGTCCCGCGATATTCGAGCTTGAGCGCGCTCCACGTGTTGAGGTCGAAGCGCAGGCCGGCCGTCGGCTCGATGTTTCGGCCGAGGATCTCGCTTGGCACCAAGGGGTTCGGGAAGAAGAACGGATCGGTGGCTACGTCGCCGCGGCGGACTTCGAGCAACAAATACGGTGTGACCGCGTCCAGTCGATACGCCGCCAACGCGAACGCGTCCACCGTGTTCCAGCGTTGGCCAGCCGCCGTGTGAAGAACGTCGTAGACCTCGACGATTCCGGTGAAATCCGTACCCCGGTAGGCGAGATATCCGTTTCCAATCAACTCTTCGATCATCTCGTTCGGAAGTGCCGGGCGCACCGTCGCGGTCACGGGCGCGATGTGGTCGTACACTCCGGAAATACCCAAGTGCAGGTCCCTGGCGCCAAAGCCCCGAAAATCGATCTTCAGGAGGAGGGACTTGAACGAGTTCGTATCGTCCTTCGCGTGAATATTGTCGACGATGTCGCCCCGACCGTTACCGATCGCGCCAATGATTTCAATCTGCTGCTCGCCCGTCACAGCCAGGTAGTGCGCCGTCGCCCCCACCCAGTGAATCGGCAAGATTCCTCCCTCGTCCTCGAATAGGACGCCACGCGGACGTTCGACCGACATCTGCAGCCATCGGCCGTGATGATAGGCGTTGTTCCAGTACCCGAGCTCCGTGTGGGTTCGCCCGGCGTCGACAAAGAATCGCTCGGTGTGCCACCGGATGAACATGCGCTCCAGATCGAGCCCAACTTCGCCGTTGGGCTGTGGTTCCACCGCCATCTCCGCCGATGCGGAGAGGTTTCCGAACTGTCCCCAAAAGAGAAGGTCGAGCGGCCCCAATACGAAGGCCGGTTTCTTCGGAGTCACGGAGTCGATGCTGAAGGCGGTGTCGCCGAACAGATTCAGGGTCACGCGTGAGTTCCCCGTGGAAACGGGGATCTCGTCCATGGTCAGGGGGAGAGTCGACGTGGTCGCAGCCGTTCCTGCCGAGGGTGACGCGATAGTCTTCTGCTCGGTGACCTCAGCAGGCTGAAACTGCTGAATCGGAGGCGCAGGCGGCGCATAGACAGGCGGCGGGGGCGCGGGCTGGGAGGGCGGCGGTGGCGCCTCAATCGCCGGCGGGACGGCCGCAGGCGAATCCGGTTGCGCCAACGCGGACGCGAGATTCCAGAGAAATACGACGGAAAACCACCCCAAGCAAAGTAGGCGCATGTTGAGGTGGGGTTAACGCAGATTGAATGGGTAAGAGATCACGGCGAATGTCCCTCCGGTCGGCGCGGGAAATCTCCAACCCTGAACGGCGTCGATGATGCAACTTTCGACGCGACCGTTGCCGAGTGTTGATGTCTCGATGGTTGACGACGATACAGCGCCCGTCGCGGATACGGAAATTTTCACCGTGACGCGGCCCTTGAGGTCGGGCTCATCCATCTTCCCGCGTTCATAGCACCGTCGGATTTCGGGCAATCGTGATTTGACCACGGCCTGAATACTTGCCGGGTCGAGCGTTCCCGAGGCGCGGGGGGGCGTTGCGCCGACCGGCGCCGTCGACGGGGGTCCTGGCGGAAGCGCGACCACGGTCCTCGGGGGCGCCGACCTCGGGGGCGACTCGACTTTCGGAGTCCCCCCGGTTGGGATCGAGGGTGGCGCTACCGATTCGGCCTTCGGCGGCGGCGCTGGTGTCGTCGTCGCCGCGGACGGAGCGGCCGGTACGGACGGAGCAGGTGCTTGGCTCACCGGCGCGAGCGCCGCGATGACCTTACCCGAGCTCGCCATGTGGGGGCGAACCGGACGGTGCGACGAGGAGGCCCGTTGAGGCTCCGGGGACTTCCCGGTGGTGCCCTCGGTGGGAACCGCGCGTTCGCCCAGGGCGACCAGAGTCTCTTCGGCGGATGCCTCCAGGACCCCACGGCCGACGGGCAAGTCGGCGGCGAGCCGCATCGGGTGATCGAGCTGCAGCCAGAAACGCCGTCCCTCGCGACCCGGAGCCGTGATTTCCACGACCTCCGGTTCCGAGCCGGTCTTGAGATCCGCGACGAAGGGCACGGGATGCGTGCGACCGCGCAGCGTGACCCGGGACTGCGGCGTCGGCGATCCGACCTGGACCCGAATCATCGATGGGTTGGCGGGGCTTGAAGGAAGCGTACCCTGCACAGGCGGCGCGACCGTGGCGGGCGCGGTGGGGCGCTGGCCTTCGAGGAAGTCGCCACCGCGGCGAAGGAGGGCGATCGCGAAGATCGCGGTGATCGCGATCCCGATCGCCGCGATCTTCCACCCGCCGCTTCCCGGTTTTTGGACCGAGGCGGTGACCGGTGGCGGCGCGGTCGACGGGACGGTGGCAGCGGAGTCGATGGGGACCCGCACCCTGCCGGTCGTGGAGGTGGCGCCGAGTGCCTGCGGCGCGCCCGAAAGGTCGCTTGCCACCGGTTGCGACCAAGAACGCGTGACGAGTCCCAGAGCCGGGGCGCCGACGCGTCCCGAGCCCGAGAAGGGTTCGCTTGGGAACACCATGGAACTGAATTGCTCGATCTGTATGCCCATCTCGCGCATGTTGGCGTAGCGTTCCGCGGGGTTCTTGGACAGAGCCCGCGCTACGATCTTGCGCACACCATCGGGGACGTCGAACCGTTCGATCGGGGGCGGGGGTTCGACCACGATCTGGGTCAAGAGCGTCTGCAGGGGGAGCCGACCGAACGGCGTTTGCGCCGCCAGCATGTGATACATGATCACGCCCAAAGCGTAGATGTCGACGCGGGAGTCGACCGACTGTGGGTCGGAAATTTGCTCCGGGGCCATGAACTCCGGCGTGCCCATGGTGAGGCCACGCCTTGTCTTAGGGCTGAAATCCGTTGTCGAGAGGAACTTCGATATCCCGAAATCCAACACCTTGACGTGGTCGGGCGTTCCGTCCTGGGTCGTGAGGAAGATGTTGTCCGAGGTGAGATCGCGATGGACCACGCCCCGCGCGTGCGCGGCATCGAGGGCCGAGGCGATTTGAATTGCGACGCGGACGACGCGCCTGACCTGAAACGGCCCCTGTGCCGCGATCTCGTCGGCCAACGTGTGCCCGTTCAAGTACTCGAGAACGAGATAGGGAACATGGCCCGGCAGCTCTCCAAAGTCCGTCGACGCTACGATGTTCGGATGCCCAAATGTTCCGACGGCGCGTGCTTCATTGATGAAGCGCGCGACGGCTTCCGGGTCGCTTGCCATGTCGCGGTTGAGGACCTTGATCGCGACGGTGCGACCGATCTTGACGTGCAGAGCTTCGAAAACGGCGCTCATGCCGCCCACTGCGATCTCGCGGACGATCTTGTAACGACCGTCCAGCAGCTGCCCGATCAGCGATTCGGGAGTGGCCGGCAGCTCAGACACCGTCAACCCACCCCGGCCGAGCTAGCGCCGCCATGGAATTCTCGCCACTCGAACAAAATGCCACCCCGCAATAGTAGGCAAGGTCGGTCCGGTTTAATAGTCGGAAAATATGTGAATTTGGTTGCCCATACTGGCAGTGTAATTCACCGGCTGGCGTTATGCGTTATTTTTTTGTCATTCCCAACCTTCGTCCCCGCCTTCCTCTCACCTTGGGTCTCGCGGCCGGATGGATGACCGTCGGCCAAAACTGGACGCGCTCGAAAGCCCACTACTTGGCGAACGTCCGCGCGCTCTGCGCGACCAATTGGCTGCCGTCCACCGTGATGCTCCCGTCGCCCGCAATCGCCACCAGATAATGCTGCAGCGGAGCCCGCGCGGGCCCGTGCGTCACCGCACCGTTGCCGTCGAAACTCGAGCCGTGGCAGGGACAGTAGAGGCCGGCCGCGATGGTGCTCGGGCCATCGGAGAGCAGGCATCCGGCATGCGTACAGACGCCTGACATCGCGTAGACGCCGTTGCCGTCGCGTGCTACGACGACGTTGGACATCACGACGAGGGCGCCCACGGCTAGTGCCGACAGGTTGCCACCGCTGACCGGCCCAGTGGGGGGCGATCCGGTCGGGTTGCCGCATCCGGCCAGGCTCGCGCCAGCGCCCATCGCAGCCGCCGCCGTCGAGGAACCGACCATGCGCAAAAGTCTTCTACGGTTGAGCGTTGAAGCAGAGCACCCAGCCGTACGACGGCCGCACGCAAAGATCGCCTGCTCGATGTCGCCGCTCGTGTCGTCGGTGTTGCCCGAGCCGTGGCTGCTCGTGTCGTGTTTGCCCGTGCGGTCGTTGCCCGTGCCGTCGCCAGCCATTCGCCGTTTTCCGCGATTCATGATCATCGTGTACCGCGGTCCGTCGCGAACCAGGCGGCGTGATATTGATCGCAAAGCGTTCCCGGCCCGCGCGGTCCAAACTACGGCCCGACGCGAAGCTTCGTGATGAGGAGCAGATCGCGCCCGGTTCGGGGGCCGCCGGGCTCGCACTTGTCCAGGTCCGCGTCATCGCCTATCAGGATCGCGCGCGCGTAACCGCGGCAGTCGTTGTACCCGCAGGCACCACAATCGGTCTGCGCCAGGGCCTGCGCGAAGACCAAATCCTCCAACTTCCGAAGGTCTGGTCCCGCCGCCTTTACCAGGGGGCCGAGCTCCGCCTCCCGCGCCGCGAGGACGTCTGGGGCATTGACCGCTTCGGGCGAGTCATCTCGAAGAAGGTGCTCCGCCCAGTGCGCGGCAAGCACGTTGTACTCGCGCGCGCGTCGCAGGACCTTTCGCGCGATCCGGCCGCGTTCTTCGGTCGGCTCGACCGTACCCTTCTTGGGTCGGAACGGCACGACGGCATCCCCGGGTCGGATAAAACGAAACGTGAGGGTCGAAAAGTCGTCCGTCGCGGCTTCGAATTCGCGGGTCATCCGGATGCACTTGGTCGGTTCAACGTCACCGGGCGCCTGATTCGGCACGGGGCACGATTCCACGCAGATGTTGCAGTACATGCACTTGCCCATATCGATATCGAAACGGGTCATCGCGCGCACATCGCCGACCTTTTCGAGATCGATGGCGATGCAGCCGATCGGGCAGTCGCGTTCGCAAGCCTTGCAGGCGGTGCAGGTCGCCAGATCGACTTCCAGGAAGCCTCGATAACGTTCAGGTAGTGTGTCGACGATCGGGCGGGGGATGCGGTCGGGATACTGAATTGTGGTGGGCGGGCGAAAGAGATACGACAGCGTGACGGCGAGGCCATCCATCACGGAGCGGGCGGAACGAACGACCCGCGCCAGAGGTGACGACGAGACGTCATTGTGGGCGCTCATCGCTTCTCCAGGTGCCGCTCGCCGAATGGCAACGTGAACTGATGAGCGCCCACGTGCAACAGGCGGGTGCGGCGGAAGGTGTGGATGATTTTTGCAAGGAAGACTCCGCCCAGGCCCACGCCGGCGAGCAAGAACATCGCCCAGCGCATGGGCCGATCCAGCCGCGGCACGGCGGCGACGCCCCATGCCCAAGCCGCTGAGGCTACAAAGGCAGCGAATGCCAGCGGCAGCAGAAATTTCCAACACAGGTCCATCAGCTGATCGACTCGATAGCGGGGCAGAGACCAACGGATCCAGATGATTACGAACGTTATGGCGATCACCTTGCAGCTCATGACCGCCAACGACACGGCCTGCCAGACGGCCGAGGCCGCGACGGCATCGGCGGGGACGAAGGGGACATTCCAGCCGCCGAGGAACACCGTCGCAAAGATGGCGCCTACCACGTAGATGTTGGTCCATTCTCCCAGCTGGAAAATCGACCAGCGGAAACCGGAGTACTCGGTGTGGTAGCCGGCGACCAACTCGGATTCTGCTTCGGGCAGATCGAAGGGCGTGCGGTTCCCCTCGGCCAGCGCCGAGATGAAATAGATGAACGACGCCACGAAGGTGAACGGCGATCGGAAGATGAACCAGTCCATAGGGAGGCCCCCCTGCGCGCGGACGACGGCTTGAGGTGACAGCGTGCCCGCCAGGACGACCACCGACAATAACGAGATCGACGCCGGCAGTTCATAGCTCACGATTTGAGCCGCGGAACGCATGCCTCCGAGCACCGACCACTTCGAGTTCGACGCCCAGCCCCCCATGATGATGGCGATCACCGTCAACGTCGTGACCGAGGACAGATACAGCAAGCCGACGTTCATATCGGCAACGATCGCGAATTCAGACAAGGGCAAGACCACCAGGGTCGCGAATATGCCCATCCACATCAGGTACGGCGCCAAAAGAAACAGGGGACGATCGGCGTCGGTCGGCACCAGATCCTCTTTCAGGATCAGCTTGAGCGCGTCGGCCAGCCACTGTAGCCAACCGCTTGGACCCACCCGGTTGGGACCGAATCGGGATTGCATGCGACCGGCGATCTTGCGTTCCCACACCACGACCATCCCCGTTAGGGGCGCGATCACGAGCAACAAGACCAGGGCTCCGGCAACCATGATTGCGATGGTCTCTGCCAAGGGCGGCACCACCCAGCCCGCGATTCGGACGGGGTGGTCCATCGCGACCCGCGTCGCGAATCCGCCGAGCGAACCGGGGAAAAACGTGAAGTCGTATGTCTCGCGGGGAGGTGTTCGCCAGATCCGGCGCCCCCCGGTCCGCGCCCACACATCGCCTGCCCCAGTGTCGGTCAAGGCGACCTCGACACTCACGGCGGACCAATGCACATCGTGGCCGATGCGATTTTCCAGATCGGCGTCTATATCCGCAACCACGCGCCCATCACCGAGGCCGCGTGCGCGCAAGGCAACCGGCCGCGACAGTGCCGCGACGGTGGTCGCGTCGCGCGCCGGCGCGCCCGACGTCAGGATGATCACGGCCGGTCCGCGGGGCGCCGCACCGGTCAGCTCGACGGTCAAGGTGTCACCCCGTTCGAGCTTGGTGGGCCGAACATCGCGAATCAGCCCGTCGGCGGCCGGGTTGGCGACACAGGTCGGTGGGCGTCCCAAATAGAGAGCGGCCCACGCGACCGCGAAGAAGACGGTGATTCCCGCGCTTCGGCTGATCGTGCCTGGCCTCATCGATCAATCTCGGGGGCAACGATGTCCAGGCTGGCTATCAATGCGACCAGATCCGCGACCATCAAGCCGCGGGACTTGTCCCGGATCAGACCCATCGCATTGAAGGATCCGGTGCGGAAGCGCGCGCGGTACGCGTTCGGTGTTCCGTCGCCCACCACGTAACAAGCCATATCGCCGCGCGCCGCCTCGACCCTGGCCAGTGCGTCGCCTTTGGGGCGCAGCCGCTTGGGCGGAATCAGGAACTCACCCCGGGGCGTCGATTCAATCTGGTCCAACGCCTCGCGCAAGATCCTGACCGACCAGCGCCATTCCTCGACGCGCAACCAGAACCTGTCCCACGCATCCCCGGGCTGGCCGCAGAGGCCTTTTCCCGTCGGTGTACGCCAATCAATTTTCGGCAGAATTTCGGCGTAGCACGCGTAGGGCATATCGGCGCGTAGGTCGAACGCCACTCCGGCGGCCCTCAGATTGGGACCCACGAGGCCATAGGCGACGGCTTCGTCAGGGCCTATCACAGCCAGGCCGGCGAGGCGCTTGATGAAGATTTGGTTGTAGGTGATCAGGCGATTGAATTCGTCGATCACGGGTTCGAAGTGGTCGAGAAAGCGCAACACTTTGTCTCGCCAGTTGGCCGGCATGTCCCAGCCGACGCCACCTATGCGGTGGTAGTTGTAGGTCAGGCGGGCGCCGCAAAGCTCTTCCAACAGATCGTTGACGTATTCGCGCTCGCGTAGGGCGTAGGGAAACGGTGTGATGGCGCCGAGATCCATCGACATCGCGCCGAGCGCGATGCAATGGGAAGAAATCCGGTTCAGCTCGTCGCTGATGACGCGCAGATATTGGGCGCGCGGCGGTACCGGCAGTTGCCCCAGTTTTTCGACGGCGGTCGCCCACGCGTGATTCGCCGTCATCGCGCACACGTAGTCCACGCGATCGGTGTAAGGCATGAAGCCCTCGTAGGTGCATTTCTCGGCGATGTGCTCTATCGCGCGGTGCAGGTATCCGATGTCAGGCTCGGCGCTGAACATGATTTCGCCGTCCGTCTTGACGATGAAACGAATAACCCCGTGCGTTGAGGGATGTTGCGGACCCAGGTTCAGGGTCATCTCGTCGCCGGTCTCGGATGCGAACACCAGCTCGCTCACGACCCACCGCTCGGCGTCCTGCGGTGCGCGTGGTCGTAGGTGACCAACAAGTCAATGACCGACGGGCGGGAGGTGGGCATGCCCCGGTACGATCGCGGCTCGCGAAAATCCTTTCGCATGGGATGCCCCACCCAATCGTCCGGCATCAGGATGCGCCGCAAATCGGGGTGCCCCTCGAAGACTACGCCCAGCAAATCGAACTGTTCGCGTTCCAGCCAGTTGGCCGTCGGCCAAACTCCCGCGATCGACGGCAATCGGGGTGCGATGCGCGGGACCTCGACCTTCACGCAGGCCTCGTGCCGGTGGGAATACGAAAACAAGTGATAGACGATTTCCATCGTGTCGCGCTTGATCCAGTCGATCGCGGTTAAATTTTGCAGGAAATCAAAACGAAGGTCCGGGAGATCGCGCAGCAAGGTCATGACATCCACGACGCGTTCGGGGCGGGCCCGAAAACATGCGTCGCGCGGTCCTTCCTTCGCGTCCCTTGCCGCCGCCTCCTGAAAATCGAACACGGCGTCGCCCAGGCGTGCGGCGGCGCAGTCGAAGAGACTCCGGGCTTGCATCACCCGCGCCGCTTCAAATTTCGCACCCAGTCCAGATCGCCGCGCCGCCAGACATAGGCGAGCCCCAGAGCCAGCACGGCGATGAACATGGCAATCTCGAGGAACGCAAGCGCGCCGTCGCCGCGCGCGACCCATCGTTCGAAGACCGTGGCCACGGGATAGGTGAACGCCACCTCGACATCGAAGATCAAGAACACCAGCGCGACGACATAGAACCTCGGATTGAAGTTGAACCAACCCGGTCCCAGGGCCTGCTCGCCGCATTCATAGGTCGCGCCCTTGGTGGCGCTCGGCGCGGCGGGTCGAACCAGACGACCTATCGTCAATGTGACCAACAGGAACGCTGCCGCCAGAATGATGAAAATCAGAACATTCGCGAACTCGATCGGCATGAAAGGCGGGATAGTCTAGCCCTCCTCCGATCCGTTAGAAAACGGGAGTGGGCGCATCGTGTATAGTGCCATGAACGTGATGGGTATGGCCCTGCGAGCCTCGGCCCTTGCGGGTGGAATCGCGGCGTCGGTTGCCATGTTCTTCGCGCAGGCAATAGTGGGCCGGCCTGCCCTGTTCGTCAGCGCCAATGCGATGAGCTGGCCCGATCGCTGGTACGTGTTGTGCGCCATGACGGCAGCGGTCCATCTCGCCTGGGCGGTGGGCGCGATTTGGATGTGGCGGCACGGATCGGAAGGCGTTCGACAGTGGAACGGGCTTTCGCATCGCTTGGCCCCGGCCCTCTTGCTCGGGCCGTTGCCGGCGCTGCTCGAACCGTGGTCGTGGAATCCCTTGCCCGCCGCCGCGGCCCTCTCGCTGTTCGTTTTGTTGGCGGAGCGGACCTTTCGCTCGTGCCTCGACGCGGGCGGGATGGGCCGGGGTGCGGATCCCGGGCCCTCGCCTGACCGGGAGAACGATCTTTCGCCGCTCAAGACGTTGCGAATGATCGCAACCCACTGGGTGGGTGGGCGGATGATCGGACGTATCCGGCGCATCGGGCCGCCCGTAATCGTGGTGGCCGGCGTGGTCGGCTACGCGATCTACATGTCCGTGTTCACGGTTTGGGCGCACCGGCGGTTTGGGACCTACGGTTACGATCTGGGTCAGTACAACGCGATTTTCTGGAGCACCCTGCACGGCAAACCTCTGCGTTGCTCGCCGTTGAATCTGGTCTCGAACTGGAGCGAGATCAGCAATCACGCCGAGCTGGCTGTATTCGCGTTGTTGCCAATCTACGCGATTCGCCCGGGTGCGGAGACGTTGTTGATCGTGCAGTCCACGATCATCGCCTTGGGTGCGATCCCCATCTATCGATTCGCCGCGCGCCGACTGCGTCGCGGAGTCGCGGTGGTGTTGGCGCTCGCGTACCTCGGCTATCCGCCGCTTCACGGCGCGAATTTCTACGATTTTCATTTTCAACCGATCGCGGCGACATTCGTGTTGGCGACGATCGATTTTCTCGACGAACGGCGCGACCGGCTGGCCGTCCCGACCTTCTTGATCGCGCTCGCCTGTCGAGAGGACATCTCCGTCGGGCTGGCTGTCCTCGGCGCGTTCCTGGCGCTGTCGGGGAGTCGTCCGGTGGCCGGATTGGTCGTGGCCTCGGTCGCGTCTGCTTACTTTGTTGCCATGCGATTCGTCATCATGCCGGCGTTCGGGACGGGGTGGTTCGCGGACATCTACAAGGACTTGGCCCCTGACGGCCAGCCGGGATTCTTCGGCGTGATCGCCACGCTGATCACCAATCCCGCGTACGTGCTCAACACGTTGCTGACGGCGGACAAGCTAAAATATTCCTTGCAGATTCTGTTGCCGGTCGCGTTCTTGCCGCTCCGCCGGTCGTACTTGGTCGCCTCGGTCGTGCCCGGCGCGATCTTCACCCTGCTGACGACCAGATACGCGCCCACGACGGCCATCAGTTTTCAGTACTCCGGGCACTTCACGCCCTACATCTTCCCCGCTGCCGCTCTCGCGCTCGCGGCGTATCGGCGCGAGCCGGGCGGCACGCTCAAGGGCCGGGCGGCGTTTGGAGCGTTGGTCCTTGCGTCCGTGCTCGCGACCGTTCACTGGGGGGCGATTCCTCCACGGTCGACAATTCACGGAGGATTTGATGACGTTCCCATGCGTGCTCCATCGGCGGACGACAGGAGGTACGGCCGAGACCTGCTGGACCTGGACGCCTTGGTTCCCGAGGGCGCGTCGCTGGCGGTCAGCGATCATGAGCTGCCCCACATTTCGCGCATGAACCTGTTCTCCCTGCGCGACGGCGTGTTTGACGCGGACTACATCCTATACGACGTCACCAGCTCTTATCTCGGTGGCACCAACGCGGAGGAAGCGTTGGCCAGCGGTGAATTCGAGCAAATCGCCAGCAGACCCGGGTTGGCGCTGTTGAAACGGACCGATGTCTCGACGGGCGGTGCTTCTCCGCCATGAAACGCAATAGATGAGTCCAGGCGCGGCGCCCATCGGGGAATGGACGCCCAGGGCGGTTCAGGTGTTCGTCTTCGACAACCGCCCGTGCTGGGTGGCTCGTGCGGCGTCTTCCAGAGCCTCGTCTTCGCGGCGTCCGACGGCCCTACGCTCGGCCGCGCGAAACTTCTCCGCGTGTTTCTCCAGTGCCTCCCGAGCGCGGCGCGCCATCAAATGGTCGCTTCTCGCGCCAACCTCGGCGTCGCGCGCTTCGGCCAACGGACCCTGGCGGAATCGCGCCAACGTGGTCCGCGCCTGCTTCAGCTCGTCACGCCGTCGCGCAACGAATGACGCGGCCGCCGCGGCCGTCGCGCCTGGCATCGACATACCCGCGACCGAGAGCTTCGGCCCGCTGTCTTGCCGCCCCTCTTCATCGAGAGTCCGCAGCGCGCGGTCCAGGTGGCCTTGGGCCGTGTCCGCAGCGGCAACCAAACGCACTTCCTGTTCTTGGGCTTCCGCCCGCCTGCGCGTCGCGTCGACCAGCCGCTCCGCCGCAGCGTCTTCCTCGCGCTGCCTTAGCTCCAGAACGGATTGAAGGGGATAGACCGACATTGAATCTTGCTCCGCCGGGGGGCATCCTAGCCGGTCTTTCGATGCCGGCCCCGCCCCAAGAATCCGCCGCACGACGTTATCGCATCGAGAAATATCTCACCGAGGGTGGGATGGGCGCGATCTACATCGGCAAGAAGCTGGGCCCGGGCGGGTTCGCCAAGGAAGTTGTTCTGAAGCAGTTGTTGCCCGAATACACGTCGCGCCCCGAATTTCGCGATCTGTTTTTCCGCGAAGCGAAAATATCGGCAACGTTGGATCATGCGAACATCGTTCATACGTTCGATCTGGTCGAGTCCGATCAGTCCCTGTTCATCGTGATGGAGTATGTGCGGGGCGCCGACCTGCGCACCATCATTCGCCGCGCGCGACATCGCCGACGCGAGCTTTCACCCCCCGCGGCCATTCATATCGCCCTCGAGATCCTCGCCGGTCTCAGCTACGCCCACGCGCGACGCGACGCGACCGGGAAGTCTTTGGACATCATTCATCGCGACGTCTCACCGTCGAACATTATCTGTTCGGCTCAAGGAACGGCCAAGCTGTCCGACTTTGGTATCGCCAAGGCGTCGACGTACTCATCGGTTTTCTACCGAGTGCGCGGCAAGGTGGGATACATGTCGCCCGAACAAGCGCGCAGTCAGGAGATCGATCACCGCTGCGACTTGTTTTCGTTGTCGGTCTGTCTTTACGAATCGCTCAGCGGAGAACGCCTATTCGTCGGCGATTTGAACACGCCGGCCGACGAAGTTTACGGCATCCAGATTTTGCCGGTGTCACGCAAGCGCCACGGGCTGCCGCGGCTTCTGGACGACGTCCTGTCGCGGGCGCTCGCTCCCGACATCGACGATCGGTACCAGAGCGCCGCCGACTTGGCCGAGGCCCTACGCACGGTCGCACACAAAAATGGGTTGGCCTTTTCGGCGCCCGAGCTTGCCTCTCACCTGCAGGACATCCTCGGTGATGATCCGGAGCGCTGGCTCCGCGACGAGCCAGCCGCCGCTGCGACCGATCCGCTGCCAATTCCCGTCGATGGATCGGCCCTGGTCGGGAAGGAGGCGGCGTCGATAGGCATCGTTAACGACATCCCTGAGGACGAACCCGGTCGGTCCGTGCTAAGTCCTAGAGTCGTGAGTGGTGGCAAGGATTTCGACCTCGAATCGATGTTGAATGACGAGGCGACCCGCCCCGGCGGCGAAGACCAGCACGAAGACCGGCGCGAGGACCGGCGGGGAGGACAACGCGAAGACCGACGGGACGAACGGCGTCCGCCGGCGGCTCCCGCGCTCGCGCCGCGCAATGAGGTTCGCGCCCGGCGGGTGGCCACGCCGCCTCCGGTCTGGACGCGGGACTCGGGCCCGTTCGCGCTCGCGACTCCCCATCCGACGACCGCGGTTCCGGATCGCGTCGCGGCGTCAACTCCCGCGTCGGATGCCGTGGCGTTCTCGTCGCGTGCTGCTTCGGGGCTGGCCGGGGTGCGGCCGGCTCCACCCGCGTTGCCTGCGCGCCGACCTTTGCCTCGCGCGACCGCGCGCGGGCCGGCCGCACCGCCTCCCTTTCAACCCACCAGCCGTGCGTCCGCGCCTCCGCCTCCACCGCCGTTTCCCCGTGTTGCGGCGGAGCCCCGCGGCGCGCCCACCGCGGACGGCATCGCGGAGCCGACCCCCGTGCCGGCGGTTGCGGTGGTGGTCGGTTCCGAGGAGCCCTCCGGCGGCTTCCAAATCGATGAGGGTCTGACGCCCCCGCCACCCGCAGCCGGGCACCGCCCATTGATGGGAATCGCGCCGGCGGGTCGATCGCCGCCGGCATCTTATCCCGTGCCAGCTTTCGAGCCCCCGGTGGTTGTGGCGCCGTCGATGTTGAACCCGCCGCAGACGATGGATTTTTCGGGAGCGGTGACGGCGTTGTTGCCAGAGAAGAAGGGCGGGCCCCCTGGGTGGCTGGCAACGATGTTGATTCTGGTCGCGACGTTGGGGGGCGCCGCCTTGGCGTACCGGGTCACCCGCTCGCAAGTCGCCGCGGCCCGGGAGGTGGAGCCGCTCCGGGGAAAGCGACCCCAGCGTGCCGCTGCCGCTGCCGAGCATGCAGCGTCGCCGCTTCCGAGCGACCGCGCCGAAGCCGTGTCGCCATCTCCCGCGCCAGGGGCTGACGTTGCGCATAGTGACAAGGCCGAGGCGAAGGCAGGCCGACCGGCCGCGCGCGAAGCGGACACCGAGATTCCGCTCGACGCGCCCGCCGTCGGAAAGGCCGCAGGACCAAAGGCGGACCGAACGTCGAACGTCGCCGCGCCGGCACGTCCGAATCGGGGCGCGAAGGCCGCCCATAAAAATCGGCACGTGGTGGGGGGCTCGAACAGGTCGCGCGGCAAACATTGACAGCATCGCTCCCGGGCCCGGAAGACTTCGCTGGCTGAACCGGCGTTCAGCACCGCGGCGTGCTAACCTAACATTAGGCACTGATGAGGGTCATCGACGGGATTTTCGCCCGCGCCCGGCAACTCGGCCGCGTGGTCGGGGAAGGTGTCGCGGACTCCGGAAAGTCTGCGCTTTACGTCCGGCAGCTCTTGAGGGGCAACAGAGCCCCCCCCTCCATCCTGGGGGTCCATCGGCCGATCGTGTCCGCTGCGACCAGGACTCGGCCGCCCGTTGAGCGTTCCGCCCGCCCAGTGCTATTGCTGCACGGTTATCTCGCGACTCGCGGCTCCGTGCATTTGCTGGAAGAACGCCTGACGCGATTGGGACACGTGGTGATGACCTATCGCTTGGGTTCCGTACACCTCGGGGACATTCGCGAGTCGTCGGGCTACATCGCTCGGAAGGTCGAATCGTTGATGGCCCAAACCGGCGTCGAGAAAGTGGATATCGTGGCCCATTCGATGGGTGGGTTGGTGGCGCTAGATTATCTGAAGAGGCTCGGGGGGCACCTCCACGTTCGTCGGTTGGTGTTGCTCGGTACGCCCATCTCGGGGACTTGGTCAGCCCTGTTGGGAATCGCCACGATTCCGCTCGGCCGGGCCAGCCTGCAATTGTTGCCGGGCAGCACCTTCCTGCGAGAGCTCGCGCGGATGCCGATACCGCCCGGTCCGGAGGTGATCGCGGTTGCCGCGGATCGCGACTGGCTGGCGCCGCCGCGCTCCACGGTCATGGCGGGTGTTCGGTGTTTGAATTTGCCGACGGGACACTCGGGCCTGTTGGTGGATGAGGACGTCGCCCAAACCATCTCGGATATCCTGACGGCTCCCGTCGCGGGCGCCAAGGACGCGCTCGACCCGTTGACCTGATCGAAACCTGATCTACCAACGCGCCTTCGGCGCTCGCGGGAAGGGGCGGACCCCTCCCCGCGGGCCCCTCCCGATGGATCCCTAAGCCGTCGATCCCGGCGCAGCAAAGCTGCGCCTCTGAGTGCTTCGAAAAGCTACCGCGATCGCCATCCGGAAACTTGCTTCATTCGTTCACATTTCGTCCGGGTAAGGCATCTACCTTCGAGAATCGTCGCGCGGCGGAGGTTTCCCGACAATCGAGCGTGCTCTATGTCCGCGCTTGCGACGAGAACAGCCGTCGCGCTAGAAGACGCCTCATGAGCACCGTCATCATCGAAGGCATCCTGGCGCGCGAGATCCTTGATTCACGCGGCAATCCCACCGTCGAAGTGGAGGTCACCTTGGAATCCGGGGCGATCGGCATCGCGGCGGTTCCATCGGGAGCGTCGACCGGCGAGCACGAAGCCCTGGAGCTGCGCGACGGTGACAAGAAACGCTATCTCGGCCGCGGCGTGCTCAAGGCTTGTGAAAACGTGGCGAAGATTCTGGGGCCGGTGGTCACCGGCCGCGATGTGTTCGATCAAGCGGGCCTCGACGGCGCGATGCTGGCCGCCGACGGCACGCCCAACAAGGCCAAGGCGGGCGCGAACGCGATCTTGGGTGTTTCGCTGGCCGCGGCCCGCGCGGCGGCAATTCACTTGGATCAGCCGCTTTATCGATATCTAGGGGGGACGGGCGCCCGCGTGCTTCCCGTGCCGTTGATGAACATCATCAACGGTGGTGCGCATGCGGACAACTCGCTCGATTTCCAGGAGTTCATGATCGTACCCAAGGGGCTTCCCACCTTCGCGGAAGCGCTGCGGGCCGGCGCGGAGGTGTTTCACACCTTGAAGAAGCTGCTGCACGATCGAAAGGCGTCGACGGCCGTCGGGGACGAGGGAGGATTTGCTCCCGACCTGCCGGGCGCGGAGGCGGCCCTGGCGGTCGTGGTCGACGCGATCGAGAAAGCCGGTTACAAGCCCGGCCAGGAGGTCGCGTTGGCGCTCGACGTTGCGTCGAGCGAGCTGTGGGACAAGACCAGCAAGACGTACAAGCTGCCCGGTGAGGGCAAGGAGCTGGACGGCAAGGGTATGGTCGCCTTCTATCAGAAGCTGTGCGAGCAATATCCGATCGTGTCGATCGAGGATGGCATGGCGGAGAACGATTGGGACGGGTGGGTCGCACTGACCAAGGCGCTCGGACAACGGGTGCAGTTGGTGGGCGACGATCTGTTCGTTACCAACGTGACGCGCATCCGCGAGGGCATCGAGAAGGGCGCCAGCAACAGTGTTCTCGTCAAGGTGAACCAGATTGGCTCATTGACCGAGACAATCGACTCGGTCGAGCTCGCGCACCGCCATGGTTGGACGACCATCATCTCGCATCGGTCCGGCGAGACCGAGGACACGTTCATCGCCGATCTGGCGGTGGGCATGCGTTCGGGCCAGATCAAGACGGGCTCGCTCGCGCGTTCTGAGCGTGTGGCCAAATACAACCGCCTGCTGCGCATCGAGCAGGAGCTCGGTACCGCGGCCGTCTGGGGCGGAACGCTCGGGCGGTTGTAAAGTTCCCGCCGGCAGCAACACTGATGGAGAAGCGAGCCACGCGATCCAAGCTGCGTGCGACCCGGTCTCCGACATTGCTCAGGGTTTCACGGCACGGCCGGCGAGCATTAGACCGAAGGTTGTTCTGCCCGATCGTCCGACGATGACATTGTCCAGGTTGGCGAGCGCCTTCGCCAGCGAGGCCGCGAGGCCCAGGCGTCCGATCTTCAGATAATCGAGGCCCGTGGCGATCAGCGGCCCGAGCGGGTCCACCAGACGTAGGTCCGTCACCGTCAATCCGCTCGAACCAAGTAGTTCTCGGTACTCATCGACGCGGAACGCTTTGTGGTCCTTCGTGAACGCCCGATCGTTTCGTCGAAGCAGTTTCTTGATGCCCTCCAGGGGCGCGACGAATCGCGGGTCGTATGCCACGAACACACCGCCCGGCCGAAGGACACGCGCTATCTCGGACATCGCAGTGCTGACATCGGGGAAGTGATGCAGGGAGTTCGAAGCTATCGCGGCGCTGATCGAGTCAGTCTTGAATGGCAGATTGTGGACATCCGCCTCGACCAAGCTCGCGTATCCAGCCACCGCTTGTCGCAATAGCTCAGGCTGAAAATCGGTTCCCACCAGATCGATGCCCGTGCGCCTGTTGGCCGCAAAGACGTTGCCCAGATGTCCGACGCCACAACCCACGTCCAGGACGACGCCGCTGGCTGGTCCGACCCAATCGAGCAAGCGCGGCAGAACCTGCTCTTCCCACCGATTCATGATCACCGATTCGTCGCCGTAGTATGGGGACGCCTTCGCCTGCGCGTTCCACTCCGCGGTCATGCGATCATCCCGCATGTGCGCGCCGTCGGACATCCGCGGGATCCCTTCGCGGATAGGGAAGGCGGCGCCGCAGACGGTGCATTCCACCTGTGTCGAGATCACGACATCCTCCTTGCAGCGCGGACACGCAAGGATGGCGGGCAGGACAGCTTTCTTCACTCGAAGCTTGCCATCAATCCGGTGCCGACGTTCGCATGACAACCTCTATACTACCAGGCACAGACACCGACCAAACTTCGAGCACAATCACCGTCGCGCATCGAGCAAGAGACACCATGTAGGGCCGCTGGGGCGGGAACCCTCGGAGGTCGTAGAATTCGCGCCGCTCGCGGGGTCCGTGTCGTGGGGTCGGAAGTGGCTGTCCCCGCGGCCTAGTGACGTTACTTCCCCGTCAACAGATTCCGCGCGATCACCATGCGCTGAATCTGACTCGTCCCTTCGTAGATCTGCAAGAGCTTCGCGTCACGCATCAATTTCTCGACGGGATAATCCTTCGTGTATCCGTAGCCGCCGAAAATCTGCACGGCGTCGGTCGTGACACGCATGGCGGCGTCCGCGCCGTATGCCTTCGCGTAGCTCGAAACGACGTTGTCGGTGTGTCCTTGGTCAATCGACCACGCCGCCTTGTGACCAAGCAGGCGGGTCGATTCGTACGCGATCGCCATCTCGGCCAACATGAACTGGACCGCCTGGTGCTGAGCGATGGCGACGCCGAAGGTCTTTCGATCTAGCGCGTACGCGCGCGATTCCTCCAACGCGCGGCGGATGATGCCGGATGCTCCCGCGGCAATCCAGGGTCGTGTCCGATCGAATGTCCGCATGGCCAGCTTGAATCCCTCGCCCTCGACACCGACGATATTGCCGGTACCGAGCTTTACGTCATCGAACAGAACGTCGGTGGTGTTCGACGCTCGCTGTCCCATCTTGTTTTCCTTCTTGCCCACGGACACGCCTGTGGTTTGCCGATCGACCACGAAGCAGGTGATGCCTTTGTGGCGTTCCGTCCCCTCGGCGCGCGCGAACACCGTGTAGAAATCGGCGACACCGCCGTTCGTGATCCAGCGCTTTTGGCCAGTCAGCACGTATTCGCTTCCGACCTTACGAAAACGCGTTTTCATGCCGGCCACGTCCGATCCCGCGTCGGGCTCCGAACAGCAATACGCGGCGAAGATGGGCTTCGCGATCAGCCGACCGAGGTACGTCTTTCGCTGCTCTTCGCTGCCCGCGAGCACGATCGGCATCGATCCCAACATGTTGCCGGCGATGGTCGTGTTGATGCCCATGCAGCCGTACGACAACTCTTCCATGACCAGGCAGTGCGATAGACACGAAAGGCCGAGGCCCCCGTAGGCCTCGGGAACCTCGCAATTGACGAGGCCCGTCTGCCAGGCTTTTTCGCAGACTTCACTCGGAAATGTGCCTGCCTCGTCGAGGGCGCCCGCCACCGGGATGATTTCCTTGCGGGTGAAGTCCCGCGCGGTCTGGATCAACGCTTGCTGTTCGTCGGTGTAGTCGAAGCTGGCCATCGGGGCACCTCCGTGTGTGAGCCAGAGTGTACTCCGAGATCGCGATCTTCCGGGCGCACCGCTCGGTGGCTCGGTTGTTCGGTTGCTTGTAATTCCCGCAACGCGGCGGTATCACGAGGCCGCCATGCAGTGTGTGATACTGGCGGGCGGCCTGGCCACGCGCATGCGGCCCGTCACCGAACAGATCCCCAAGGCCCTCATACCGGTCGCGGGCCGTCCGTTCATCGACCATCAACTTGGCTGGCTCGGGGGGCACGGCGTGGATCGCGTGGTCTTGTCGATTGGCTATCGAGGCGAGATGCTGCGAGCGCACTTGCGCGACAACACCGACGACGGCGCCCGATTCGGTCTGCGCGTCCGCTACGTCGACGAAGGCGCCAACCTGCGCGGCACCGCGGGGGCCCTGCGGCTCGCGGCCGAGGAGGGAGCCCTCGACGAGGCCTTCCTCGTCACCTACGGCGATTCGTTCCTGCCCGTGGACTCCGCCGAGGTTTGGCGGGCGTTCCGCGCCTCGGGGAAACCCGCGCTCATGACCGTGTTCGCGAATCGGGGCCGCTGGGATGCGAGCAACGTGATCTTCGATGGGCGGTCGGTCACCCTTTACGACAAACACCACCGCACGCGCCCGGCGGCGGATTTCGCATACATCGACTACGGACTCTCAGGCCTCGAGCGGTGCCTGGTTATCGCGGACGTGCCGGATCGGGGCCTTGGAACCCAGAGCGATCTGGCCGACCTCTTCTTCACTCTCAGCCGTCGCGGGGATCTGGCCGGTTTTGAAGTTCATCAGCGCTTCTACGAGATCGGGTCGCCTTCGGGTCTCATGGACTTCGAAACGTGGCTCGCCACCAACAAGCCCTGAGGACGCGCGAAACGTGGCTGGCCACCAACAAACCCTGATCGTCCTCGATCGCGACGGCGTGCTCAATCGCACCGTTCCGAGCCCGAGGGAACCTCGCCCGGACAGCCCCCTCCGGGTCGACCAAGTGGAGGTCTTCCCCTGGGTACCGGCGGTGCTGCGTGAATTGACCGACGCCGGTTTCGGTCTGGTGGTGGCCAGCAACCAACCCGCCTGGGCCAAGGGGAAGATCACACGCGCTGATCTCGACGCAGTGCACGCGGCGATCCTGCGCGATGCGCAAGCGGCAGGAGGCCTGATCCTGAGCTCGCATCTGTGCCTGCATCGCGCCGAGGACGGCTGCGTCTGTCGCAAGCCGGCCACGGGCCTCCTGGCCGAGGCGTTCGCGTGCCATCCCGGTTACGTGCCGGCCGTCTCCTGGATGGTCGGAGATCGCGCGACCGATGTACAGGCAGGGATCGCCTTCGGAATGTTGACCGCGTACCTCGGCGCCGGGATTCCCGAAGACGAGGGAGCGTTCGCGGCGCGCGCGATTCGTCCTTTCTTTCGCGGGAACGATTTGCGAGACTTTGCTCGCTTCGTTCTCGGTCGCGCGTAACAAAAATGGCTGAAATTCCCTCGGCATTGTCGCGAATCCGGATCTTTGCAGACGGCGCGTCGTTGCCGGCCATGTTGCAGTTGGCGGGGAGCGCCCGCATCGCCGGATTCACCACCAACCCGACGTTGATGCGGCAAGCCGGGGTGACCGATTACCGAGCCTTCGCCCGGGACGTCCTGGCCCAGATTCGCGACAAGCCAATCTCATTCGAGGTGTTCGCCGACGAATTCGCCGAGATGGAGCTTCAGGCCCGCCACATCGCGAAATGGGGAGACAACGTCTACGTGAAGATCCCGATCACCAATACGCGCGCTCAGTCGGCGACCCACCTGGTGGGCGCGCTTGCTGCCGCCGGCGTGAAGATCAACGTCACGGCCATCTGCACGCTGGAACAAGTTCGGCAGACCGCCCGTGCCCTGCGCGGGGGAGCCCCCTCGGTGATCTCGGTGTTCGCGGGGCGTGT
>JADGRC010000113.1 GCA_017881245.1 Pseudomonadota bacterium | reverse complement strand
GTCCCGGCTGCTCCGCCACCCGCTCCGCCGACTGCGCCAGCCGCGCCACCACTCGCCGCGCCACCCGTGGCCGGCGCCCCCCCGGTCGCGGTCACTCCGCCCGTCGCGGCGACTCCGCCCGTCGCCGTGACGCCCCCGGTCGCGGTCGCTCCGCCGGTAGCCTTCGCCCCACCAGTGCTCACGTGGCCGCCAGTACCCGAACTCGTCGAGTCCGACCCGCACCCCAGGAACACCAAGCCCACAACAGCCAAAACACAGCACTGATTCATCAAGACTGATCGTCGCATCGCCAGATTCCCCCTCGTTCGGCACGTCCCATCGTGAACAGGGGAGTATTAGCGCTCAAATCAGGAGCCGGTCAAGGGCCCAAAATCGGCCAGACGCTCGGCCACACAACCGCGCACAACACGCACCTCGCGCGCCTACTGACTGATTTGTGCCCGCTGGCAGTCGTTGGTGACGTCGATCGTGGCGCCGTGATCGAGGACCTCGAAATCGGTTGCCTTCAGCGTAGACAGTGAGTTGCTGTCGAACCCGACGTCGGACCATTTCACGCGACCGAGCGCATCGCTCTGGGCGGTGAGCGCGATGTTGCCTCCGTCGGCCATGTACATGCCGTACTTCTGCAGGGCACGCGCGACGATCTGCGCGGCGGGGCTGAGGCCGCTCAAGGAAAAGCTGCTCTTCAATCGCATGTGACCGCCGTATGGAATCGCCGTGGCCGGGCCAGTGGTGGCGGTGCCGTGCGTGGCGGGGGCGACGTACTTCTTCGCCCGGATCATGTTGTTGGGCAAGATGAATCGAATGGCGTGATTGATCGCGCCGGCCTGAATCTCCTCGGCCGTGAAGAGCAGGGGCGCTATGGGGAACCCGGCAGCGTCCGCGCTCGTGCATTGCTGTCCGCGTCCATTGTTGTCGTACGCCTTCGAAGTGTCCCAGATGGCCAGGCACCCAGCGCGAAACGTATCCGTCGCGTCGATGGTGCCGTGGTAAATTTCGTACAGTCTGTTTTCGGAACGCGAAACGAACAGCATGTGGCAGTCGTCCCCGTTGTCGAACCCGAAGCAGTTGTAGCCACTGAACGGCGACGCGAAGCTGGGATCCGTCCCGTCGCTGAGCTCGGCCAGGCCGCCCGCGGGAATCGGCACCGTCGCCAAATCGCAGTCGGGGTCATAGTGAAAATCGGTCGCCGCCTGATAGGTGCGCTTCGCCGTCCCCGGCGGCACATCGATCGCGATAATGCTGAAATCAACCCTGATCTTCCCACCGCCGCCGAACCCGTTCGGACCCGAAAAACCCACCATCCATGATGTGATGGCGGCCGAATCGGAAGCAACCGCCGCCGCCGACACGTCCGCGTACCACGGTGCCCCCGACGGGAAATACCCACCGCCGACCTGCGTGGCGACCACGCCATTTCCCGCCGCGCCTGAAGATCCGCCAGCGCCGGGCGCGCCGCCCCTACCGCCGCTCGGCGCACCAACGCCGCCCGTCGCGGACACGCCTCCGCTGCCCACTTTTCCACCCGCGCCGATGACGCCCCCGGTCCCCGCCACTTTGCCACCCGTGCCCATCTCGCCACCAGTACTGGTCTTGCCACCCGCACCTGTTTTGCCGCCCGTGCCCGCCGCACCGCCCCCGCTTACCCCACCGCCACACGAGGCGGCCGAGATGATGGTCCAGAGTGTGAACGCCTTCGCCAGCTTCATTGGTGGGCCTCCCGTGGTCACGACATTCCGAATGTCGGTTGATCGTATCCCAACTTCGGAAGTTCGGAAACCATCGCGAGGACGGTTTTCAGGAGGGTTTCGTGCGGACCGTGGACGGCGCCGTGTAGGCACACCGCGCCTCGCCACCGTGACCGTGCGTTAACCGTGCAGCGGATACGTACGTCGCTCCGCGGAACCCGTGATCGCCAGATCAACGCCGGGGCGTTGCGCGTCGACCGTGCTGCGACGCCCGGAATCGGCGCCGACGATGAGTCCGACCGATACCGATCGCACCCAGCATCGTGCCGAGCGCGATGCCGAGCGGGAAATCTTCGACCGGTGCTGCCGTACACGCGCAACCGGCAGAAGCGGCGGCGCCGGCACCCAACTCTCCGGACGCTCCCGCTGCTCCAGCATCCGTGGCGGGAATACTCCCTGGACCGCCGCCCGATGCGAACGTTCCTCCCGTCGAAATGCCAACCTTGCCGCCGCTGGCCGACGTCGACGTCGAGCCCCCCGTTGCTGCGCCGCGCCCCCCGATGGCGTCGACACCACTGCCCCCTGAGCTCACGCCCAAGCCACCTGTTCCACTGGTGCTGGTACCGCCGCCCGTACCGTTCATGCCGCCGCCTCCGGCTCTGCCGCCGGTTCCAGCGGCGCCGCCCGATCCGGTCGCGCCTCCGGTCCCAGGGGGTACGACACCGCCGTATTCGTAGGCCCCGATGTCAGGTGCCGCGCCCGACGGTCGCTTGGCCGGATGAAAGCACCCCGCTACGCCACCGACGCTGGCGATGTACGTATAGTCGAAGGCGTACTGCCACCAGGAAACGGCACCGGTCTGCATCTTGATGCACTTTGGATCGAACCCGATGTCCGTCGCCGGTGAGTTCGTAGCGGTCCCTTTGTCGATGACCGTCGCGACCCCAGCGACCGCGAGTCTGAAATCGACGCCGGCCGGGTTTGTGAAGAACGGTGTAACCGCGTTCGAGTTGACCGCGTAGTTGTTCGTCGGCAGCGCCAGATTCACGGCGGTCTGGTCATTGCCGTAGCCGCTCGCCGCGCACAGGTTGTTCGCGACCACGGCGCCTTGAAGGCCGCTCGTGAAATAGATCTCGCCGGGTTTCGCCGGAAGACCCATGGCGTCCCGGGGTTCCAAACCATTGTGCCAGCACGTGTTGTTGATGACGTGCGCGCCCGGGCAGTTGATCCGGATACACGATCCCCCGTTGTGAAAGCCAATGTTGTTTTCGAACAGCGCCCCACTGCTGTTCTGATCCAAGATGAACCCACTTCCATCGGAATGATGGGACGAGATGTCGAGGTTCTCGAACGCGACGGTACGACGAATGATGTTCGTCGTGTAATCCCCGCTGACGTGAAAGAGGTTCACGCCGCTCGACCAGGACGTCGACCCGTTACCGTTGTGCGCGACGATGGACTCATCGATCAACAAGCCGCTGGCATTGTAGAAGGTGATGCCGTTGATGGCGTTGCCCTCGGCGATGCAGTCGACAAACTGCCAGTTCCCGTTCGAGGTGCCCACGTCATTGACCCAGCCGTTGCCGAAACCGCTCGACCCCCAGTTGCGCGACACGATGCCCACGACGCGGATATATTGCGCCGTCGTGCTGCCGAACCCGACGCCGCCGCCTCCGCCGCCATCCAGGATTGGCAAATCGCCCGGAAAAGCGCTGAAGGTGATCCACGAGCTGGCGGTGCCCGAGGTCGTCAAGCTGACAGTCTCCGAATAAGTCCCGGTGTGGATGTAGACCGTGTCACCAGCTTTCACGGTCATTGACGCCTTATGGATCGTTCGGAAGGTCGCCGCGGCCGTTCCTGGAGCAGCGTCGTTGCCGGCCGTCGAAACATGGTATTCGGTCGCGAGGGCGGGCACCGCCGCCAACGTCGCGACGAACAGAAACAGAGGCGGAAGAAATTTCATGCCGGTCTCCGGTAACACAAGGGAGCGACGCTTGACGGCGCAAGATGGCCAAAACGCCGGTGGACTGCCTGACATCAACCGTGGTTGCGGACTCAGCCTAGCCGATGAGAGCGCCGGGGGAAGGCCCGATCGTCAGTTCGCCTGATAGCCGCGCCACACCCAAGCCATGGTGTCGGGCAAGGTCTGCCTCTGCACCTTGTCGTCGCAGTGACCAGCGCCCTGCGCGTAGACGAATCGATAGTGATATCCCTTCATCTTAAGAGCGGCGGCCATGTTTTGATTCGCTATGAGCCAGTTGAGATGCGAAGCCGCTGTCTCGGTCGAGCCGTTGTCCATTTGAGCGGCCTCCAGGAAGACGCGCAACGGTTTGACCGGAGCGGCCGTGATCATCGCCGCATAGTCCCAGGCGCCATTGGGAGCCGCGGCTTCTGTCGCCGCGTCGGCTTTTTGTAGGTCGACGAACGTTCCCGAGTAGGTGACCAGCCGATGGAAATCCGCGTACCACCCGAGGCCGAAGGCTGCCGGCGAGCCCGAGCTGCATCCGTAGGCGCCACGGCCATCGGGATTGGTCGTCAACTTGAAATTGGGAAAAGCCGCCTTGATCCCGGCGTCGGCCTGTACAGCGGGCAGAACCTCCATGTTGATGAAGCGGCTGTAGCGATCGGAATTGGTATCGTACTCGAGGCCTCGCTCGCTGCCCGGGCCATCGCCGCCCCCGTTTGGAACGAAAATCACGACGAGTGGTGGAATCTTGCGCGTCGGCGAGGGATCGGCCGCCAGGTTCTCCGCCACCGTCACCATTCGCGGCGCCGCGTTTCCTGAGACACTTCCGTCCTGGACCACCATGAAAGGGGCTTCCGTGGCGACGGGAGGGGCGCCCGTGGGGGGAGGCGGGGGCACGGGCGGGGGGACGATCGATCCCGGTACCGACGGGGACGGCGACATCACGGTTGGCCCGACTTACACGGACTCGCCGGATCTGGCGGTCAAGAACGTCCCTCACGGCACCAAGTATCAATTCACGATGACCTCGGCCATGAGCAAAATTTTTCTGGGCACCGACGCGGTGCTGAACTCTCCTGGGCCGTGGACGCGGACGATTACCGTCTACATTCCCAAGCAGTACGTGGACGGCGCGGAAGCCCCCTTCATGGTGGTGCAGGACGGAAGTGTCTCAGGAAACGCGGCGCCGCGAATGGTGACGGTGGCGGAGAACCTGGCGGCCGACCCATCGCCCACCCGCAAGATTCCACCGCTCGTCATAATCTTCGTCCCCAACGGGGGTGGTGATGGCCCGGGCAGTGAGCGAGGCCTCGAATACGATACCAATTCCGATCGCTACAGCCGCTTCATCAATATGGAGGTTCTGCCCGCCGTGCAGGCCGATGCCGGCGTCAAGGCGGCCTTCCCCAATTTCAAGTTGACGACCAATCCCGATGGCCGTGGCGCCTACGGATGCAGCTCGGGCTCGCCGGCAGCCTTCGGCCTCGGGTGGTACGCGGATTTCCATCGGCTGGTCACC
>JADGRC010000112.1 GCA_017881245.1 Pseudomonadota bacterium | reverse complement strand
TCGTGTCCGTCACATTCAGACCTATGTCGTCGGCAACGATTCCACTGTGCGAGAATTGCTCGATCCAGCATCGCGTCGCGGTGACGGAATCATTGGAATCTCCAATTCCCTGGGCGTTGATGGCCGTCGTCAGGTTAGCGTCAACGCCGGGACCAATGAGATGTAGATCCTGGAATATGATTGCGCTGCCTGTTGGGCCATTGTCTCCTCCGACATGGTCGACGTCAAAGAGATTCATCCCAGGCTGGAATTGTATAATGGTCGCCAACGAATTCGACGTCGCCGATCTGACGGTCATGGCAAAATCAAACCTGAGTGTGGATGTCACTACGAACGTCCCGGACGTCGGAATAATGAGCGCATCGCTGGTGTTATTATTGATTGTGCCGTTCCAGACGCATCCGTTCGCATTGAGCCCGGATTCAAAAGTGTACGCTGCCTCCTCGAGGCCGCATTGATTGTCATTGATGAATCCTCCGGTCGTCGTGGTGACCGTGACCGTACCCGCCTGGGCGTTTCGGGCCGCGAGACCGACACTGATCAGGGCGGTGCACATCAGTACGAAACCCTCACCCACACTTGTCCGTTTGAACATTTCAATCCCTCCTGGGTTGTCGCGACTATATTGCCGCGGGCCGTTGCATACCGCCGTTCCCCCCGCGGCGCAAGCTTCGCGCCTCAACAGACGCGTTCGACACCACGGCGTATAACACCGCGGCTTCGCCGCGCGTGGGCCAAGGCCGCGGCCTGAGCCGGTCGCTCAAGCACAATTCTCAACGTCTGTCAGGACGTGGCGCGCCGAGGAGATACTGTTGATCAGCGGCGGTGGTCGGGCCTCGCGGCCCATCGCTCGGTCCTCGTGGCTACGGAACGCCGTCGACGTTGGCCGGATCGACGCCGAACAAGTAGTTGCACAGCACCTTGTAATTCGTTTCGTTGCAAGGTGACTCGTGGCCGCCCGGCCCGGTGATGCGGTGTGAGTTGTTGTACGGGGGCCCGACGGACATCTCCACGGGCTGACCGACGTAGCCCAGCTTTTCCATCGCGAACAAATGTTGTGGGTGCTGCGCATCAGCCGATCCCGACAGCGTGTAGAAGCGATCGATCGGTGTGAGCGGCTTTTCGGAGAGCCAGGTCGCTGTAACCAACGTCGGACAATAGGCATCCGTGCCTTGAGCGGCACCGCTGCTGTTGTCGCGTGGACCGGCGAACGCGACCGATCGCGAAGCCCGCACCAGCATGGCAAAGCGGGGCGCGTTGCTGGCGCCGTGCGAGATCCCGGTGAAGATGACGTCGGACCATCGGACGGTTCCGTCTTGGTTCAGAAAATATCCCCAGTCCTCCGTCGGGTACATCTGCGCCAGATACTTCAAGGCCATCTCGGTTCGTTTGGCCACACCGTCGGAAGGAACCATTTTGATGGTGGCGAAATCGTACTTGGTAGTGTGTTGGACGCCGTCGAAGACCTGACGGCGGGCGTCGCTGAAGAAATCCGCGTCGCATTGCAGGATGGTGTAGTTCTCATAAGCGGCGATGCCCAGTACGTGAAAGCCCCGCGGAAGAACGAACGGCCCTTCGTTGCCCAGTGTTCCCGCGGTGCTGCCGAGACCGCCGAACGGAAGCACCAGCTTGCCGACCATCTTCGCCGACCGCGGATCGACCGCGGCCACCTCGGTGTTGTCGTTGAAAGACACGGCCGGATCGGCGTCTTTGGCGCGGAAGGTATGGCTGAGGCGCATCTTCGCCGCAGTGATGTTCAGTGGCCGCCAAGGTGGCGTGTCGCCGGTGTCGTCCGTGCCGCCATTGCCGCCGTTGGTCCCGGCGTCGCCGCCACTGCCGGCAGTGGCAACCATGCCGCCGCTGCCGGCGGTCGCGATTGTGCCGCCGCTGGCGGACGCTCCCCGTCCGCCCGCGCCATTACCACCGCCGCCGACCGACCCGCTGTTCGGTGCCCCGCCCGAGCCGGGAGGTATGCCGCCTGCGCCCGTGGATCCGGAGTCGGGCGCTCCACCGGTCCCGGGTGGCGTGGTGCCTCCCGATCCGGGGGCGAAAGAGCCGCCCGTGGTTGTCGCGCCAACCTTACTGCCGCCGGTCCCGGACGATCCAACCCCGCCCTTACCCGAGCCGCAGCCGAGCTGGCCAGTCGTCAACCACGCCCCTAGGAACATACACAAGCCGCATTTGGTCACGCGATCGGCTCCCTTCTGCATCCGTCTCGGTCGCACACCTCACACGACGGCCGGATGTCTTGCCGCCGCAGCAAACTGGCCCAAACCGCAGCTGTGTTGAACGATAACACAAGGAGGCTTAGGCCAAGGCTAGACCAGGCTAAACCCGTGCCCCAGCATCAATGTTCTCGAGTTTCCTGAAGCCTTCCCAACGCGCCCCGGAAACCGCGTCAGCAAACCGGATCGTAGCTCTCAAGATCCGTCAAGACCCTGACGATGGCCCGCAAGCAATCATGAAGATCCCAGGCAAGGACGACTTCGCCAAGCGCGTCATCACGGTAGGAGGGGGAAAAGGAGGGGTCGGCAAGAGCATCGTCGCGTCAAACCTGGCCTTGGCCATCGCCCAAACCGGCTCTCGCGTGGTGCTCGTGGATTGCGATCTGGGCGCCGCCAACCAGCACGTGCTTTTCGGAATCGATCGACCCAAGCCCGGAATTCAGGGACTGCTTGATCGCAAGATCGATTCACTCGACGACGGCTTGACTCCCACACCGCACCCGAACCTGCAACTGGTGGCGGGCACCGGCGCTTCCGTCGGAGCCGCGAACATCAACCACGGTGAAAAGCAACGGATCATCCGGCGCATTCGCGCGATCACCGCCGATGTCATTCTGATCGACGTCGGCGCCGGCGTCAGCTACAACGTGCTCGATTTTTTCGAACAGGGCGCGCAGCGGTTGTTGGTCGTCACGCCCCAGGTCACGTCGATTCAGACGGCGTACTCCTTCTTGAAGGGCGCCGTGATGCGCACCCTGCAACACCACGCCGAGAAATCCTCGGAGCTGGAACTGCTGGCCCCGGCCGCCAAGAGCGGCGAGAACGAGAAAGTCAGCCAGATCCTCGCGCGGGTGCGCGATCAGTCGCCCGCGCTGGCCGAATCGATCGACAAGGTTTTACTCAAGTTTGGTGCCCAGATCGTTGGCAACCAGGTGTTCGAGTCGGGACAGACGGGGATTTTCCATGCCATAACACGAATGATCCAAGATTTTCTTGGCATCACGGTGCCCATCCTGGGAACGGTTCGCGCCAGCCGGCGCATCCGCGAGTCCGTCAATCTGCGCAAGCCGATGATGTTGGGCGCCAAGGACGACGACACGCGGGCCTTTCAGCAGATGGCCGAGGCGCTGCTCGCCGAGGACGTGGCGATTGACGATTTGTTGTTCGAGGAAGCAGTCGGCGATACGCCCGATGAGGCCCGTCCTGCGTCACGCGCGGCGTCCGGCAAAGCGCCGCCGCGACCGCCGCAGCGGCCTTCGCTTGCCCCTTCCGGCGCGTCGGGCGAGGCGTCTCATGACGGCTCCGAGGACGCCTTTGATCGTACGCCGACCACGGCTCCCAAGATTCGGGTCCCGCCGGCCGTCCCGGCGTTGCCCACTACGGCCAGCCCGGCCGCGCCGTCGCTTGTTGATGCCACCGCCGCTCCGCCTCCGGCCCGCCCATCGACGAGCGGCCTGCTTGACCCCTACATGCGCCGATCGGCGCGCGTCGAGGTCGACTGGACAGGCAGCCTGCGCGATGGTTCCGGCGTTCGTCCCGTACACATTGTGGAGATCTCCGATGGAGGCGCGGTGGTACAGACGGCACAATCACTGGAGCTGGGGCAAGACCTGACGCTCGTCTTCGAACAGATTCCCACGCAACCGCAAGCGCGCGTAAAGGTCATTCGGAGATCCGCGACGGGGTTTGTTCTGGAGGGAGAGATTCCCCTCACCGTGACGGCGGCCGCCGCACCCGCCCAGGCACCGCGCCGGCTTGCTGGCTGATCGGGCCAACGGTGGCCTCCGGCGCGCTATCCTAGTGCACGCCGATGCCCATCCGCGCGGGCCGTTCCAACGACGATTCCAGCGACGACGACGCCGCCGCGTTCGCCGAGGCGGTCAGCGGCACGCGCAAACTCGGCGGCGCGGCTCGGATCTCGCCCGTGCCGGGAGGCCATGCCGGCAGACGACTGCCACCGTCACGGCCAGCGCTGCCGCCGGCAACCGGCGGTATGTCGATTGACGACGGGGGTGACACCTGGACCGCCCGTGCCGATGGCGTGGACCTTCGCATTTTGCGCAGACTGCGCGCGGGCGATGTGCCCATCGACGCCCGTCTGGATTTGCACGGGTTAACCCGCGCCCTGGCCGATCGGGCGCTGGACCGGTTCGTGGCGGCATCGCGCGCTGCCCGCCGGCGTTGCATCCTGATTATCCACGGTCGGGGCCTACACTCGGGAAGCGACGGACCCGCCCTGCGTGACTTTGTTCGCGGGGCCCTGACCGCCGGCGGGCTAGGCGGCGCGGTCCTTGCCTGTTGCACGGCGCCGCCGCGCTTGGGGGGCTCGGGCGCGACGTTGGTTCTGTTGCGTCGCTGACTTGTCCCCGAGCGGATCCGGTGTATAGATCGCGGAACAAGGAGAAATTCAGCAATGACCCGCATCGCCATCAACGGTTTCGGTCGCATCGGACGCCTCTTTTTTCGTGCTCTTTACACCCAGGGCCTGTTCCGCAAGGAGATCGAGGTGGTCGCCGTGGGTGACATCGTTCCGGCGGACAACCTGGCGTATTTGCTGAAGTACGATTCGACCCAGGGCAAATTCGAGGGGCACGTGGGCTCGAAGAAGTCCTCCCCCGACAAAGCCGAGGACGATGTCTTGGTGGTCGACGGCCACGAGGTCAAGGTCGTCAGCGCCAGGACACCCGCCGAGCTGCCTTGGAAGGCACTGAGCGTCGATTACGTCATCGAGTCGACCGGCTTGTTCACGGAGGGCGAGAAGGCAAAGGGACACATTACCGCGGGCGCGAAGAAGGTCATGATCTCGGCGCCGGCGAAGAACGAAGACATCACGGTCGTGATGGGCGTGAATCACGAGAGCTATGACCCCGCGAAACACAACATCGTGTCCAACGCCAGCTGCACGACCAACTGCCTGGCGCCTTTGGTTCACGTCGTTTTGAAGGAAGGATTCGGGTTGGCCGAAGGCCTGATGACGACCGTCCACAGCTACACGGCAACGCAGAAGACCGTCGACGGTCCGTCAAAGAAGGACTGGAAGGGTGGCCGCAGCGCGGCGCTCAACATCATCCCATCGACGACAGGCGCCGCCAAGGCGGTCGCTCTGGTCCTGCCGCAGGTGAAGGGCAAGCTGACGGGCATGTCGTTTCGCGTGCCGACGCCGACGGTGTCCGTGGTCGACCTGACCTTCAAGACCGAGAAAGAGACCAGCCTCGCCGAGATCAACGCGGCGATAAAGCGCGCCAGCGAAACTTACATGAAGGGAATCCTCGGCTACAGCGAGGACGAAGTCGTTTCCAGCGACTTCATTCACGACCCTCGTTCCAGCATCTACGATGTCGGCAGCTCCATCGAGCTGAACAAGAACTTCTTCAAGCTCATCAGCTGGTACGACAACGAGTGGGGCTATTCGAACCGCTGCGTCGACCTTCTGCAGTACATGATTCGCCGCGACCGGTAACGACGGCGCCCGGATTGGGCCTCGGGGCCGTGGGCCCGGTAGACCGGTCCACGGTCCGAATGAGGCCCCGCCGCCCAAGGTCAAGATTCGGCCTTGGGAGGCCGAGATACTTGGTGTGATCGGAACGCTCATAGGTGGATATCGGGTGGTGACCGAGCTGGGCGCTGGCCCATCGGGTTCCGTGTACTACGCTGAGCATCCCGTCATCGGGCGGCGCGCCGCCATCAAAGTTTTGTCGCCCGCGCTCAGTTCAGCGCGGGAGCGGCTCGACCGCTACATCACACACCTCAAGATCGTGAGCGGGATCCGGCACCCCAACATCGTCGACGTCCTGGACATCGGTCAGATGCCGCGCGCGCCCGATGGCGATCTGACATTCATCATCATGGAGATGCTCGAAGGCGAGACCCTGGGCGAGCGATTGGAGCGCGTCGGTCCCCTCGACGAGGCAATAGCCGTTCGCGTTCTGATCCAGATGGCCTCCGCAGTGGGAGCGGCGCACGATCGCGGGTTGGTTCACGCGGCTTTAAAATCCGAGAACGTGTTCATAACCAACAGCGTGGACTATCCCGACTTCGTCAAAGTCCTGGATTTTGGCGCATACAAGCTTCAGGCGCCGGGCGCGGTCCGGCCGTCGCCCTATCTCGCCCCCGAAGTCCTCGCGGGCGCCGATCCGGATTCCGCGGCCGATGTCTATTCAGCAGGCATCCTGGCCTATGAGATGCTGGTAGGCGCCCCGCCCTGGACACGGGAGCACGAGCAGAACATAGCGGTCGAGGAGCGC
>JADGRC010000111.1 GCA_017881245.1 Pseudomonadota bacterium | reverse complement strand
TGGTGCTCGCTTGACGACGCCGGCAGCCTTATCGGAATGACGTTGACCGGGCTTGTTCGTCGTGTCCTCCTCCAGATCGCCGCCGAAGGCGCTCGCGTCGGTTTCGACGGCCGCCTCAGCCACGGTTTCGACGTCGAGGCCATCTTGCAGAACGTCCTCTGCGTCCTCTGCGTCCTCCGCGCCGGTCGCAGAAGATACGAAGTTCTCGCCCAGATACTCGGCCAAGTCGTCGGATACGGGACCGTCCCTCGTGCCGGGCTCCGCTATGAATGCATTCGCTCCATCCGATCGCGCCAATCTATCGATGTTCTTCATCTGACCTCCTGCGGTTCATTTCCGCATGTGAGGTCAGTTCAAGTTCCGGGCCGAGTTGTGGTAGCCACGCAAGACCCCAACCTTCAGGGGGCACCAGCGAATCGCGTCACCCGGACGGAACAACCGGGTCCGGTGGTAACGCCGGCACCCCATCTTCCAAGTCGTCCACCCGCGATGACCGACGCAAAACAGCGCCCGCAGGATGTCGGACGCACTTTCGGGTAAAGCGGTCATGGTTGCCCCGGCCCCCGCCGACTCGGGTTGGCACCTAATCTGCTTCAGGAAACAAGGATGGACACGCAAACAATGGACACCGTCCGCCACAACCTTCTCGGTCGAAGCCAGTCTCTCCTGGGGCGGCGCCGTTGGACGCTGACTGAGTTCGGCCGCATAGGTGAGTCCGAGGCACAGACGCTGGCGCGGATTCAGGCATCCCTCGATCGCTTGGCCGGCGGCACCTATGGCGACTGCGTGACTTGCCACGGCGCCATCGAGACCGAGCGCTTGCGCGCCATGCCCGAAGTCGATCGCTGCGGCGGTTGCACCCACTGACCGCGCACCACGCCTGTGAAACCCGTGCCGCGCGATACGTTCATTCTACCGGACAAGCTTGCTCCGGTGGTACGTCCCTGTAACGCGCATGATGGCGAATGCAAACGATCCGTGGACGCAGAAAGCGACGTTCTCTGCGACGACGCCCTGGTTTGCGCGAATACGCATTCCCAGGTGCCACTGGCACGAACCTTGTATTGTTGCCGGTCATGTCATCTAAACCTTCAGTTTGTTTTTCGGTTTCCTTTTTCCGATGTCCGACATTGCGGATCGTCGATTTGCTGAATGCCTCGGGACGGGTTCGATAGCGAACGCCGCCCAAACAAAATCGGAGTCTTTGGTGACACCACGAGGAAATTCCCCGGCCGTTGACGGGCCGGGTAGGGGCCGAACCATCCTGCTCGTGGACGACGATCGCGATCAGGCGGAAGCGTTGCAAGGTGCCCTGATAGACGAAGGGTACAACGTGCGGATGGCCGCCGACGGCGCTGCGGGCCTGCGTGCCGTTCAGCAGTCCCCGCCGGATATGGTTCTCATGGACGTCAATATGCCTGTGCTGGACGGCACCAGCACCGCGCGGCAAATAAGGCGGGAGCCAATTGCCTGTCACGTGCCAATTATCTTCGTTTCCGCCTGTCCTGATCTCCTGGCGCGCATTCGCGACCTCGCCATCGAGGACATGGATTTCTTGCAGAAACCCTACCCGCTCGATCAGCTTCTCTTCCGGATGCAGCGTTCTTTCGAGAGCACGGCAGCGCAGAAACGGTTACGGGAGGCTGCCACCACCGACGAACTGACCGGTCTTGGAAACCTGCGCGTTCTGCGTGAGCGTCTGGCCATGGAGGAGTCGCGACTTGAACGGTACGGCATACCTACGACGATCGTCGTTCTTGATGTCGACAAGTTGAAAGTCCTCAATGACGAGCATGGGCACGCGACCGGGAGCGAGGCGCTGAAGGAGATCGCTGACGTACTGGCGGCGGAGGTCCGCGTGACTGACCTGGCGGTCCGCTATGGTGGCGACGAATTCGTCGTGTTGCTGCCTCACACCTCTTTGGTTGATGGGCTAGCTTTCGCCGACCGGGTGCTGAGCCAGATCCGGACCTTGCGGCCGAGCGGCGCGACAGTGACCGCCAGTCTGGGCGTGGCCGATCGCGCGGAGGGAGCCAAGGCTTCGTTCGCGTCTCTTCTCGCGGATGCCGATGCTGCCGTCTATCAGGCCAAACACCGCGGGGGCAACCAAGTGAGCGTTCATGGGGCGTCGCCGCGTTAACGGCGCTTCGCGATCGAGGTGTTTGGAACGCTTCTTGATGGTGAATGTGTGATGGGCACCAGCACGATTCTTCTCGCGGATGACGATCTCGACATGCGCGACATCGTTCAGGAGATGCTGGAAGAAAACGGCTATGACGTCATCCCCGCCCGAACAGGACGCCAGGCTCTTGAGTTTCTCGCGATGGATGCCAAGTCGCCTCCGGCCCTCGTGATCCTGGATTTGATGATGCCCATAGTGACCGGCTGGCAGGTTCTGGAGGCCATCCAACACGACCTTGCCCTCGTGAAGGTGCCCGTGGTGATCGTCTCGGCGACCTGTCAGGACAAGCCGACCGGTACGGCTGCGTTCCTGCGCAAACCGTTCCGGCTCGAAGAGCTACTTGAAACCGTGCAGCGCTTGTCGACGCGACCATCTTGAGACCCCACTACCCGAGGGACTGGGCACCGAAAAAAGGGGAACTTCCCAACTTCCGGCTTGTTACGGATTTGTCTGCTCGGGTTCACCAGTCGTTACGAAAGAGTAACGTCTTTCGACACATCTTTTCGACGTATCCCGAAAAACTCCCCAAGATCTAGCCTTCTACAAGCGGCACAGGGCTTGAATGGCTTTGCGAGGTCACATGCCTCGCCCCCACCCGAGCACCCAAGAGGCTGATGCCGCCGTAGACGTCGGGCACACGGAGGCTCTGTTGAAAACGGGGGCCTTGCAGAGCGCGATTTTCAACAGCGCCAACTTCTCGAGCATCGCCACCGACGCAAAGGGCGTCATCCAGATTTTCAACGTCGGGGCCGAGCGAATGCTGGGCTACGCCGCGGCCGAGGTGATGAACAAGATCACGCCGGCCGACATTTCCGATCCCCAGGAAGTGATCGCGCGTGCCACCGCCCTGAGCCTCGAATTCTCCACCCCGATTGCTCCGGGTTTCGAAGCCCTGGTGTTCAAGGCTTCGCGCGGGATCGAGGACATCTACGAGCTGACCTACATCCGCAAGGATGGCAGTCGGTTCCCGGCGGTGGTGTCCGTGACGGCGCTCCGCGACGCGCAGGACGCCATCA
>JADGRC010000110.1 GCA_017881245.1 Pseudomonadota bacterium | reverse complement strand
TTCTGGCCGACATCCGAGATCGGGCGCTGATTGTCTTCATGGGCGTATTCTCCTTCGGTCGCTATCCCCTGTCACCGGCACGGGGCTCTCGATGTCGCCGCTTGCCGCCGGACCTATTTTCACCCGCACGCGCGCATCGACGGCGATTGCCCCCTGCCCGGGAGGTAACGCCACCAGGGGGTTAATGTCCAGCTCTCGGATTTCGGGACAGTCCTCGGCCAGGCGGCTGACGCGCAACAAGATGTCCACGATCGCTTCCCGATCCACGCCGGGGCTACCCCTGAAGCCCGTTAGAAGAGCGGCCCCCCGCAAGTCCGCCAGCATATCGCCGGCATCGAGGTCGGAAATTGGATTGACTCGAAACACGACGTCACGATTCAACTCAAGGCGTGTGCCGCCAAGCCCGAACGCGATCAGTCTGCCAAAGCTTTTGTCCTCCGTAACTCCAACGAAGGTCTCGACGGCGGAATCAGTCGCGATGGCCGACGACGCGCCTTTCTGGTCGTCATCGCCGATCATTTCTTGCACCAGAACACCGCTCACCTCGACCCGACGGCCGAGCAACGCCAGCCGGTCCATGATGGTTCGATACGCCGCTCGCACGTCGACGGGCGTTCGCAAATGAAGGGCGACCCCACCGACGTCACTCTTGTGCGTGATGGTATGGGACACCACCTTCAAGGCCACGGCACCGCCGAAAGAGGTGGCGACCGCGACCGCTTCATCTTCGCCACGGACGACTTGCTGTCGGGGTGTACGAATTCCGTACGCCCGCAGCAGGGCGCTCACGGCGTCCGGGGACAACCACCGATCCCCTTCCCGCTGCCCGCCCCCATGCCCGCCGTCCATCTTCAAACCCAACAAGGCGTCAATCGATTCGCGCGCGGGCGAAGCAAACGTCGGATACTGGCCGGTTGGCCGAGCCAACCAACGACCGTGGCGCGCCGCCCGCCCGAGGGCGAAGACGGCGTTCTCGGGAAAGTGGTACGCGGGCAAATGGGCCGCACGCAGCAGATCCCAGGCTTCCCGGAGGCCCTCGGTTCCAAGCAGACACGTCAAGACCGGCTTGGTTGCGCCAAGCGTGGCCCGGCGGATGGCGGCGGCGACATCGACCGGCCTCGTCATCAGCAAGGGCACGTACAGCGCCAGCACGGCGTCGACGACCGGATCGTCGAGCAGCAAGCGGACCACGCGTTCGTAGGCATCGACCGGCGCGCTGGCGATCATGTCCACCGGATTTCGCAGCGAAGCCTCGGCAGGCAGGCAGGCGCGCATCGCTTGCAACGTGCCGTCCGACAAGGTCGGCAGGACAAGGCCGCTGACCTCGCAGGCATCGGCGGCCATGATTCCGGGGCCGCCCGCATTCGTGACGATTGCGACCCGGCTGCCCTTGGGGAATGGCTGGTTGGCCAAGAGGGTCGCCACGTCGAACAACTGTTCGATGGTGTCCGTGCGGATGACCCCGGCCTGCCCGAGCAGCGCATCCACGGCCACGTCGGCCGTGGCCAGCGCTCCGGTGTGGGAGCCGGCGGCGCGGGCACCCGCTTGGGTTCGACCGCTTTTCACGGCAACGATGGGCTTCGTGCGCGACACCCGCCGCGCGATGTCCATGAATCGCCGCGGATTTCCGAAGTCTTCCAGATACAAGAGGATGACGCGCGTGCGCGGGTCGGTTTCCCAGTGTTCGATCAGATCATTGCTCGAAATGTCGGCTCGGTTCCCAACGCTGATGAACTGGCTGATGCCGATACCCATCGCGCGCGCGAAGTCCAGCACCGCGAGGCCGAGTGCCCCCGACTGCGACGAGAACGCGACGTTGCCAGCGGGGGGCCAAGTCGGCGCGAACGTAGCGTTCAATTCGGCGCCGTCTTCCGTATTGATAACGCCGAGACAGTTGGGACCCACCATGCGCATGCCGGCGCGGCGGACCCGGTCCATGAGTTCGCGCTGCGTCCGTGCCCCATCGGCACCCGCCTCCGCGAAGCCGGCGCTGATCACGATCAAGGCCTTTACGCCGCTTTCCGCGCATTCGTCCACGACCTCGGAGATTTGTTGATGGGGCACGACCAGGACCGCCAGATCGACGCGCTCCGGAATATCGGCAAGGCGACGGTACGCGCGTACTGATTGGACGACGTCCGCGCTTCGATTCACCGGGTAGATGGCGCCCGGGTAGCCGCGGGAGACCAGGTTGTGAAACAGTTCACCACCGACCGTACCGCGGCGGCGCGACGCCCCGACCACGGCCACGGCCCGCGGCCGAAAAAAGCAATCCAGCGACGAATCCGGCCGGGCCGGCGAATCGAGCTCCGACACGGGCCTAGCCAGCGCCCCGCGCGATGCTGGCCAGCGCGCGGAGCGCGTCGATGGTCGTGAAGACGCCGACAACGTCCCCCAACTTCGACACCACCACGGACCCCACCTTGCGATCGGCCATGGCGGCGGCGACGTCGGCGATCGAATCGGTGGGCGCCACACACAGCACTTGGTGCGTCATCGCACGGGACACGGGGGTCGACTCGATGTCGAGTTCGGGTATCGATTCCAGCAGGTCGAGCTCGCGTTCCGAGAGCATCCCCACCAGCCTACCGAATTCAACGACCGGCAAATGACGAATGCCGTACTTGACCATCATCTCGCGGCCGACGGACAGGGGCTGCGCGACGCCTATGGTTTGGGGACTGGGGGTCATGCATTCCGCGACCGTCATTGTTCACCACTCACCGCTGCCTATTGCATGCGGAGGGCCAGCGACGACTCGCCCGAGCGCCAGCACATGGACCCGCGATCCACCGAAGGGGCCCGCCAGCTTCTCCCAAGAAGGGACAGGAAGGGAACGAAGCAAGTGCCGGCGCCGGCAGCCTTTGCGCAAAATCTGCGCGTATGCAAGAACGCCAACGTATGGATATCGCGGATAGATGCCGAGGCGTCAGGCGCGCCGATTGCTTGATGGAGAGTCATGAGTAAGGGCCGAGTGCTGGTGGTGGATGATGAAGCCAACGCGCGCGCGGCGCTGGCGGAGTTGTTGCGCGCGGAGGACTACACGGTCGAGACAGCGGGCGACGGATTCAAAGCTTTGGGAAAGATCGCGGACTTCAATCCCGATCTCGTGTTGACGGATCTGAAGATGCCCGGCATGGACGGGCTTCAGTTGCTTGCCAAGCTGCGCGACGAGCGGGTGCAAGACAGGGATATCTGCGTGATCGTCATGACGGCCTTCGGAGCCATAGAAAGCGCAGTGACCGCCATGAAGGAAGGCGCGGCCGACTACTTGACGAAGCCGCTTAACCTGACCGAGTTGATGCTGGTCTTGGATCGCGAGTTCGAGCACCTGCGCTTGCGGCGCGAGGCAGGAACGTTGCGGGCACGCCTGAACGAACGTTACAGCTTCGAGAACATCGTGGGCAGCGCCCCGGTCATGCAAGATGTCTTCAAGACCGTCGCACAGGTGGCGTCATCCCGGGCCAGCGTTCTTATCACGGGTGAATCCGGCACCGGCAAGGAGTTGATCGCGGCCGCGATACACCAGCGCAGCCCGCGTTCGAAGGGACCTTTCGTCAAGTTGCACTGCGCTGCCCTGGCGGAGACGCTTCTGGAAAGCGAGCTTTTCGGCCACGAGCGTGGCTCGTTCACCGGCGCGGCCGCGCGGCGCGAGGGGCGATTCGCCCAGGCCAACGGCGGGACGCTGTTCCTGGACGAAATTGGCGAGGTATCGCCAGCTGTTCAGGTCAAGCTTCTGCGCTTCCTGCAGGAACACGAATTCGAACGCGTGGGCGGCAACGAGACCGTGCGCGTCGACGTGCGCGTGATAGCGGCGACCAATCGCGATCTGAAAGCCGCTATCGCCAGCGGGCACTTCCGGGAGGATCTTTACTATCGGTTGAACGTCATCACGCTGCCGATGCCGCCCTTGCGCGAACGTTCATCGGACGTCCCTTTGCTGGCCGTTCACTTCTTGAAGAAGTACGCGGCCGAAAATGGCAAGACGCTCGAAGGCTTTTCCGAGGATGCGCTGTCGCGCCTGTCGGGCTACACCTGGCCCGGAAACGTTCGCGAGCTGGAGAACGTCATCGAACGCGCGGTGGTGCTTGCGACCGGTTCGCGCGTCACGGGCGCAGAGTTGCCACCCCACCTCATTCCCCGGCGCGAGGGGGATCTCATGATTCCCGGATCCACCCTCGATGCCATCGAACGACACGCCATCTTGAAGACGCTGGAGTCAACCGGCGGGTCCACCAGCAAGGCGGCCCAGATCCTGGGGATGAGCGTGCGGAAAATTCAGTACAAACTGCACGAGTACCAGAGCGCCCCAAAGGGGGGTACGACGGCCATCGAATCGCACCCGGAGCCAGGCAGCCAAACAGGTTAGCTGCGCTAGCTTTGGCTAAAGAAGGGGCATTGGGATGAATTTCAAACGATGGTTGGTGGCAGGGTTGGTGGTCGTTGTTCTGATCTTGGGAACGTCGGTCGTGGGTGGTTACAACGCGCTCGTCGCGCTGGATCAAGCAGTGCAAGCGCAATGGGGACAGGTCGAAAACGTTTACCAGCGCCGCGCCGATCTGGTGCCGAATCTGGTCGAGACCGTGAAGGGCGCGGCCGCCTTCGAGAAGGAGACGTATGTCGCCGTTTCCGAGGCGCGATCGCGCGTCGGCCAGGTCGCGGCCGGCAGCGTCGAGAAGATCGTGAACGATCCGCAGGCCTTCCAACGGTTCCAGCAAGCCCAGGACGGCTTGTCGAGCGCTCTGTCTCGGTTGATGGTCGTTGCCGAGCGCTATCCGGACCTCAAAGCAACTGGCGCATTTCGCGATCTGCAGGCCCAATTGGAAGGAACCGAAAACAGAATCACCGTGGAACGGATGCGGTTCAACGAATCCGCCCAAAGCTTCAACACCCGTCGGCAGAGTTTTCCGACCGTGCTCATCGCGGGGTTCTTCGGCGATCGCTTCAGGGAAAAGGCGTTCTTCAAGGCGCAGCCTGGCTCAGACGTGGCGCCCAAAGTGAAGTTCTGACGTGGCTCGCACCGGCGTCCGAAAGCGCGCGCGGTGCAGCGGTGTCGCGGGCCGGAACCAGGCGTCCGCGCTCTTGGTCGCGACGATCCTGGGGCTTTGGCCCGCTTCGCCGACTTGCCTCGCGGCCGAAACGCCCATCCCCCCGCCTCCCACGCACTTTGTGACCGACGAAGCCGGCTTCCTGTCGGCCCCTGTTCGGGCTGATCTCGACGAGCGCTTGCGGGCCTTTGAAGGTCGTTCAGGCCATCAGGTCTTGTTGTGGATTGGACGCGGCACCGGCGTCGCGCCGATCGAGGATTGGGCGGCGCGCGCGTTTGCTTCGTGGCGCGTTGGCCGCAAAGGCCTCGATGACGGCGTCGTCCTGTTCATCATGGCGGATGACCGAAAGATCCGCATCGAAGTCGGTTACGGCCTGGAAGGTAGCATGCCCGATGTGCGCGCATCGGCGATCATCCGCGAGAGCATCGTGCCGCGCCTGCGCGACGGCGATCGCGACGGGGCGGCACGCGCGGGCGTCGACGGGATTCTCACCACCTTGGGCGGAGCGCAATCGGGCGATGGCGCCGCGCCCCAGGACCGCCTTCGTCCAAAACTCGGTTGGGGCGAACTGGCCTTGCTCGCTGTGCTGGCCATACTCCTCGGTGGGTTCTTGATCACGCACCCGAGCCTGGCGATCCTGCTTCTGACGACGTTGGCTTCGGGCCGCGGTCGTGATCGCTCGGGGGGCGGTTTTGGTGGCTTTGGCGGCGGGGGGGGCGGCTTCTCGGGCGGTGGGGGGCGTTCGGGTGGCGGCGGAGCCACGGGCTCGTGGTAACCCATCATGGAAACCCGATGACCGAACGATGGCCCATGACGCGGCGGCGGCTGCTAAAGCAGATCGACACGGCGCGGATTGAGCAGGCGATCACGCGGGCCGAGACCGGCACGTCGGGGGAGATTCGCGTTTCGGTCGTGGGATTCTTTCGCGGAGAGCCAAGATCGCTCGGTGAGCGCGCGTTTCGTCGTCTCGGCATGACCGCGACGCAGCACCGCAATGGGGTGCTGATCTTGATCGCTCCCACGCGACGGGCGGTCGTCATCCTCGGCGACAGTGGACTCGACGGGCGCGTGGTCGATTCGTTTTGGTCCGGCCTTGCGGATCACGTGGGCCAGCGGTTCAAGCAAGGTGATTTCACGGGAGGTCTCGTCGATATCATCGACCAAATCGGCCGCGAGCTCGCGGTTCACTTCCCGGCCGCCTTGGGAGGCAACCCGAACGAGCTGGCGAACGAGATCGACGTTGTGCCGGGGCCTCGTTAGGGCTAATCCCAGGTCATGGTCACGCGCTCCTGCGCGCCGGTGGGCGGAGCGTTGCTGACGCTGGAGTTCCCGAGCTGACTCAGCAAGCACCTGTGCGTGCTGGAGCGCGCTGGCTTGATTTCTCGCGGCCGCGACGCCCAGCGCCGTCCCCGCCGGCTGGAAGCCGCGCCCCTGGCTGAAGCCAACCAGTTTCTCGAAGCCTACCGTCAGTTCTGGGAGGCCCGCTACCAACCCCTCGACGGGCTTCTTGACACGATGAAAAACAGTAAACGAAAGCCCCGTCGCACAACGCGCCACCATTCTCCGCATCTGACAACGAAGAGAGGAGATCACCGATGAGCGCCGCCCGCGGGGGCTTAGGGCCGCGATAACCACTGATCTCCTAACGCCTGTCGAGCACTTCTCGGATTCGCGTGGCGAGGTCCGTCGGGGTGTACGGCTTCTGGAGAAAGTTGATCCCCACCTCGAGAGCGCCATCCTGCGTGGCGTTCGGCGCGTACCCGGACGTGTAGAGCACGCGCAGGTTTGGCCGCAGGGTCGCCAGCCGGGCCGCAAGCTCTCTGCCTCCGATGGTCGGCATCACCACATCCGTGATGAGCAGGTGGATCGGCTGCGCGCTCTCCGTCACGATCTGCAGCGCTTGCGCACCGTCCGCCGCCGTCATGACGTTGTATCCAAGCGCCGTCAGGGCCCGCGTGACCAGTGACAGGATCAGCTGCTCGTCCTCGACCACGAGCAGGGTTTCGTGGCCCCCGACCGTCGTGCGAGGGAGGGGCTTGGTCCGCGTGGGGGCGCGGAGCTCTCGTGTCCGCGGCAAGTACACTCGAAATGAGCTTCCCTTCCCAAGCTCGCTCGAAACAGTGATGGCGCCTCCCGCCTGGCGGACAGTGCCCTCGCACATCGCGAGGCCAAGCCCTGTGCCCTCCCCAACGGGTTTGGTGGTGAAGAATGGCTCGAAGACACGGGCCGCCGTCTCGGCCGTCATGCCTGCACCCGTGTCGCTCACGCACAGCATGACGTACTCGCCCGGCGCGATGTCAGCGTGATCTCGACAGTACTCCGCGTCGAGAACAACGTTCTGCGTCTCGAGGGTGATGCGTCCTGGGCCGGAAATGGCGTCGCGGGCGTTGATGACCAGGTTCATGATCACCTGTTCCATGCTTCCCACATCGACTCTCACCGCTCCCAGGTCAGGCGCAAGGCTGAGGACCAATTCCAGATTCTCGCCCAGCAGGCGGCGCATCATTGTCGTCGTTTCCCGCAACACGTCGTTCAACGTCACGAGCTCTGGTCGGACGAGCTTTTTGCGCGCGAACGCCAGCAACTGCTGTGACAGGGCCGCGCCCCGCTTGACCGATTGGACGGCGCCATCAAGGAGCCCCGCGGCGTCGGAGTCCTTCGGCAGATCGATCTGCGCCAGCTCGATGAAACCCAGGATCGACGTCAGCAGATTGTTGAAGTCATGGGCCACGCCTCCCGCCAGTTGACCGATGCTCTGCATTTTTTGGGCCTGTCGCAGCTGGTCTTCCAGGCGCGCCTTGGCCTGATCGGCCTCCTTGCGCCGGGTGACATTGGTCGCACACAACGTCGCGGCGACGACCCGGTCTCCGTCGATGAGCGGACCCACCCGGACCGAAGACCATTCGCGCCTTCCGGTGGATCCCGGGGGCCCCAGGACCTCGTACTCGTCGATCTCGCGCGTCGAGAACACGGTCTCAAGGGCCGCCTCGACCCGGGGCCGCGCATCCGGGGGCACGTAGTCCAGACAGCAGGTGCCGATCACTTGCTCGAGCGTAAACGGAACCGTTGTGCGATTGATGAACAGGATGGTCCCCTTGCGGTCGACTGTCATGATGACATCCGGGGCGGTCTCGAGGATCGATCGCACCCGTGCTTCAGACTCCCTGATCTTGCGCTCGAACGCCTCGCGCTGAGCGATGTCGTGGACGATCGCCATCAAAAAGCCACTGCTGAGCCGCTGAGCGGTTACCTCTGCGCGCAGGAAACTCCCGTCTTTTCGCAGGAAGGTCCATTCGTGTGTCAGCACCTCCCCGCCGAGGACATGCGCTAACGCTTCGGCCAGATGCGACTGCTCGCCCGGCGGCAATACTTGGTGGATTTGCTTGCCGACGAGCTCGCGCGGTCCGTAGCCCAGCAGGCGGTGGCCTGCGGAGTTGACACTCACGAATTCGCCTTCGGCCGTCGAGATGAAGATCCCGACGGCCGCCTGCTCCACCAACAGGCGAAAGTCCTCGGCGCCGGCCTCAAGGCGACTACCTTCACTCGATGGGCCCACGTCACCTCCCGTGCGGGAGGTTGTCACGCTTCCAGGTGGCAATCAAAGTAGCGCCGCGGCGTGTTGTTCTAATAACGCGAACACTCGGAATACGAGAAGCCGGGCGCGCTATAACTCGATCGTGACGTCGTGTACGGACCACTCGTCGAGCAGTTGAGTTGGACGTCCGAGGCGGCTAGCCGGTCAGTTCACGATCGTGAATGCCCGACGCTTCCCCGGACCAAATCGATATACGGCGAAGTCAGCATCAAACGTGACCGCGCGATGTATTCCGAGGCGGAGCATGACCGCGAAGCTGGTTCGATCAACGACTGAAAAGTCGTGGTCAGGGTACGCCTCACCGATGGACCAGGCCGCTTCCAGGTCCGATGAGGTCACTGGCTCGATGTGCGCGATTCCGCTCCGCAGGCCCCGCCAGAATCGCTCGGCGGCGTGGCGATTGAAACGATGTCTGAGCAGGAGCCAAGATTCAATGAGCACATGGTCCGTTGTGACCAGAGGTTCATCGGGCGAGAGAGCGGCCTTGGCCCTCCGATTGCTCTGGTCTCCGCGATCCGCGGCGGCGTACCAGGCCGACGTGTCGACGAATAAACTCACGCGGTCTTGCGGCGGCCGCGCCGCCCCGTCAACCGCCGGGCGGCAATGGCCGCTCCGATGTATTCGTCCTTCTGGAGGGCGACGTCAGAGCCACCGGAGTCGCCGAGATCGAACACTCCCACCGGACTACCGGTTCGGCGCGGTTGCGCGATGTCTCTTGCCACCAGACGCCTAAAATATTCGGCGAGGGAGATCCCCAGAGCCGCGGCGCGTTCGCGCGCACGTTTGTGCTGTTCAGCGTCGAGGGTAATCTGGCTACGTGCCATCATGATGGCATCATCATGATGTATTGATTGACGGCGCGCAAGGCCGTCTTAAGGGCTGCGGCGCCCGAGCCTCACTTCGCTCCAGAGTCCGTCGCGCCGCCCTCGACAGCAACCGGTCCGTCGGCGCGCTTATCTCCGCTACAACTTTGTCCATCGCCTCCGTGACAGATCCGGAGCGTGGCGCGCCACATACCCAGGGCACGCGCACATACAGCTCACTGCGCGAGCGCTTCGCCCGATGCGCGAGGTGTTCAGCCCGCTCGAAGATGTCATCAGGAATCGAGACCGCTGACCGTCGCCTTGCGCAGAACTCCCGGCCACCGGGCGCTCAAGCCCTGACCAGCGCTAAGAGCAGGCGCTAAGAGCGCGTGACGCTCGTCAAGCTTCCGACTGATTCGCCCGGCCCGATGCGAGGCATCACGAATGAACCTTCGGGGCTCATCTGCGAGGAGATGTGGTAGCCGCCGAGGACGAGCTCCAGATCCGAAGAATTCGCGGTCACGAACTGTGTGCCGTAGATTATGAAGGAGCCGGACAGCGCGACATTCGTAAAAGACGCGTCGCCCGAAACGAACGTCACCGCGAGCGGCATCACGCTCAAGTCGATGCAGGCTGCCGCGCTCCTGACGAGCGTCCGGCTGCCGCAGGCGTACACCGCCCGAACGAACGATCGTCCTGGGGCGCTCGCTTGTTGTCCGGGCGCCGTGGCCGCCTGCTCCACCTTCACGGTCACCTGGATCGGGCTGCTGGCGCCGTCGGGCATGATCGTGAACGACCAGTTTCCCTCGACGGCGGCGCGCATCTCCTCGGCGCCATATTGATACTGCGGCTCCGCGGGCCCACAGGCGAAGCCGGGATTGAGAAAGAAGATCGCGAGTGGAACCGCCCACAAAAAGCGTCGCATGTCCCAATGCTGCGCCAGGAAATCAGGACAAGCTAGCTTAGCTAGTGCGGATCTTGTCGAGGCGCGAGCGGCAGATGCTCAACGAAGAGTCAATCGGACGAACCGCGGCCAGTAAAGTGACGCCATTCCCTCGGGAGTCAGCAGATCGGAGAAGGTAAAGCTGTTCGTTGCGTAAGTCGCGACCAGGTCCGACGGATCCCCCGTGGTCAGTTCGGGGTGAATCTTTGCGGCGTAGACAAATGGCTTTGGGCGGAGCGATTCTGGCGGCGTGAACGCGTCCACCGGCGCGGACCAGGGGCCGGTCAGGTTGGGCGCGGTGCGAACCGCGATGGTCGTCTTGCCAAAGCCGCGGCTGGTCACGTGGACCCAGGCTGACCGGGAGGCGTCGTAATGAAGCGCCGCCTCACTGCCCGCGTCGTCGATGATCACGGCCGGCTGTCCGCCGAGCGCGGCCTCCGTGACCCATCCGCGCGCGCCGCCAGCCCACCACGCGGGTGTGACCGTGCCGGCGAGCAAATCGGCTGGAAGAAAGCGCGCCAGCTGGCCCTCGTGGGTGTCAACCCTCGGTGCGAGCGCGACCAGATGGTCCGCGTCCATGACGGCCGCGCTCCCCACGATCGCGTCAATGGAGGACGGCGCGGGATCGATATACCGTGGCGTCCAGGTCGATGGGTCCTCGTCCGGATTGTCGACGATGGCAACGCGCCAGCCCGCGCTCGCGAAACCAAGGCCCAGGCCCGGTGTGGCGCGCTCGACGGACAGGAACACAATCAGGGGCCCGCTCGCGATTCTGATTCCGTCTCCCGGCCAGACCCATGTGTCCACGCCGTTGGGGAAGAACGAGGCGGGTTTGCCAGTCGCGTCCATGCCCCAGAAGAAGTGCATCGTGGCCGTCGTCGGATCGCTGCCGTCCTGGATGGCGATCGTGTTCCGGGGCATGGCGGATTGCGGGCGCAGGTTCGCCGCGCTCGTCGCTACGAAGGTATCGCCGAACAGCCAAAGCGACCGGGATCCGCCGAGGTCGATCGAGAACGCACCGTCCCCCCCCATCCACCGTGGGTCTTGGTGGAAGAGCTGGTCCGCTTCGGGCCACGAGACTCCGTTGGCGGATGGTGGCGTGGTGCTCGTGCCGCTGCCACCGCCGCTGCCGCTGCCGCAGCTCCACGCAACAAGAAATGCCCCCAACCACAGCACATTCCTTTTGGGCATCGGCCCCGAAATGATAGCGAATTCGCGGAACGCCGGCACTTCGGCGTGCCCAGGCCGGTTTCCGCAGCAAAGTCCATTGCGGCGGCGGCGGGGCAGAACATGCAGAAGCGGCGGACCTCGACCGACCGAGGCACCGATGGGCCGCGACGTCGGCACCCTTGACGTCAGGCTTATCGCCGCGGGTTGAATTTTCCGCAGAATTTTCGCGATTGGTTCGACCGGTATTCCTGAGCGTCAACGGCGCTCGACGCTCAGCGAATCGGCGGACATCAGGCCCACTCCCAGGCGGTCTTCCTCTTCCTCCATGTCTCGCAAAAGATCCACCGCCAGGTTCCGCAGGGCGACGGCCAACAATTCCACATCACCACCCGATTCGAACATCCCCAAAAGCGCGTCAAACTCCTGTCGCTGCCGGGCGTGGTCGTCGTGCAGGTTCCTGACCCGCTCGGGTCCCCAAGCGTCCAAAACCGCGAACACCCGCGCGAGCGCATCCTCCTCGAACGCCAGATGGGCTCGAAAGCGCGCGCAAAGCTCACGCGCCGTGGCCCCAAGACCCTCCGAGTCCAGCTCGCTGGAAGCGGAGCGTTGCGGCGTCGCGTCCACGATCGCCCGCTCTAGAAGCCCCCGCAGCTCGACATGCTGTTCCAGAACCTCGTCTCTTACCAGAGACGGAAAGACCAATGATGGCATGGTCAGCACCTCCCCTTGACCATGGAGACTGCATATGTGGTGCCGCGGCGTCGTTCGCCCTTCGATTGAGGTCTGATCAGCCGCGGCGCAGAATTTTCCCACAGGCACGCGTCGCATCTTCTAGACTTTGGCCCATGTCCTCGGGTCGAATTGTCGCGTTGCTCGCGGTTTGCTATCCGCTTTCTGCCCTCGCGGACGCGCCGGTTCCGCGGGTAATCGAGTTTTTGTTCACCCCAACCGCGCGGACGCAGATTGCGCTTTGGATCGAGAAGCCGGACGGCACCTTCGTGAAAACGGTTGGCCTTACCGAGGCTGTCGCTCGCAGGGGCATCGGCAATCGCCCCGGCGCCTTCGCCATGAACAGTGGGTTCCATTGGCCCTATGGTCGGCGAGAGGGGACGCTTCCCATCTGGGGCCACCGCCGCGCGGCGGCCGCGGGCGCCGCGCAATTCAAGCGCGTCATTTTTCAGAATCGATTCTCGGAAGGATACGCGTCTCGGACGACCGAGGACTCGACACCCGAGTCCTATTTCTGTCTGGCATTCGCAGCCCAGAACGCTCCGCTCGACGCTGTCAGCTGTGCCAGCGGATTCAACAGCGACAAGGGGCGCTACATTCAGCCGGACGATGTCAGCACCGGCTACTCCGAGCCGCTCGACACCGGCACACGTCCGTTGGATCTGGTGTCACTTTATCCGCCCCGGCGCGACGTGACCCAATGCGCGACACCCGGGTGCGTTGACACCCCGGATACGGCGACCTACGCCGATCATGCCCGGCAGGTCATGCCCGACATCGATTCGGTGACGATGGCGACCCCACCCGGCGGCGATCGGGAACAGTCCATCCTGTTCCCGGTACCGGACGATTGGCCGAACGGCGATTACCTGGCGTGGGCCGAGGTGAACACCGAAAACGACAGCAACGCCAGCTACACGTTCGACATTCCGCAGGGAGTCGGCTGGGACAGTTGGGCCGAGACATCCGGGTATTCGTACCGAGGCCAGCCATCCGTCGCGTTCAAGGTTGCCTTCTCGCTTGGTGCCGTCGGGACCTTCGCCACCACCGATCCCGCCGGGTACGGCGACGTCGGCGGGTTCGGACCCATGGGAGGCACGTTGCACGAGATGGATGCAACCATGACCAACGATCCCAATTCCCGACCTGGCAGTGGAGTTGATCGCTTTCGTTTCCTGCCCGCGAACAACTATCGATTCAAGGTCGCGGTTCGGGGCGGATCAGGGACGGGTGGACCCGGTGGGGCCGGGACGGCGGACGGAGGTTCGGACGCGAGTGCCGCGGGAAACGCGGGGGCGACTGAATCCGACCCGTGCCGGAAGTTCTCGCCTCCTTCCGTCCCGATGGATGTCACGGTGACCGAGGCCACCGATCCCAAACACTCGCATGAATGGGGTCACCTGCGCTTTGTCATTCCGGCCAGTCTTCAGCAGATTCACCACTACGAGGTTCGCATCAGCGAAACTGAAATTACGACCTCTGATCCGGAGACGTTTGCCCGGGCGCATCCGGCCAACGCTCCCAAGGTGAGTTCCGAGATGCTGATCATCCCCACCACTGGGGCGGCCGGTTCGAGCGTGGACGCCGATTTCGGCCAACTGTTGCCGGTGACAAGATATTGGGTCGCGGTTCGGGCGGTGAATATCTGCGCCGTGGCGGGGCCTTACGAGGTCGGCACCTTCACGACGACCCGGATCAATTTCACCAAGCTTTCAGGGTGCTTCATTGCGACGGCCGCGTATGGTTCGGCGCTTGAGCCCGAGGTCGAATCGCTGCGCCGCGTGCGGGACGGTTTGCGTCCCCGCAGCCCGCTGTTCGCGGCGGCGACCGACCTTTATTACCGCTCGGGGCCCGCCGCCGCTGCCGTGATTGCTCGAAGCGACGCCGCGCGAGCTGTCGTGCGAATGCTCCTCGCGCCCGTGGTGAAAGTCGCACAGGCGGCGGCTCCGGCGCCTTGATTGCGGGCCGGGCGCGTAGAACGAGCGCAACGGGAACCCGAAAAACAGTTTCACTCGCTGGCGCATTTCATTGATGTGACAGCGCTGGGGCGGGTCTTCCGCCGCATTCGGCCAGTTGAGCGTGCATCTCGTGAACGCGCGCTATACTCCTGACGATGTCCGAAACGGCCGCGCGACGACTAGAGATAGCCCTCGATTTGGCTGATTTGGCGCTGGATATGTACGAGGCGAAGATTCGTCGGGAGGAGACCGGTCTTTCGAACGAACAGGTCGCCGAACGAATCGCGACTTGGCGTCGGACCCGGCCCGGCGCGGAAGATGGCGATGGAGAGGGCCGGTCGGTCACCTGGCCACGGCCCCGACGGGAGCCGGTCAGGGGATGAGCCTACGTCGGGCGCTGGTTGGAGCGCTCCGTGACTTGAAGGATCTTGAAATCCGCCACGCGGTCATCGGTGGCTTGGCGGTCAGCGCCCGAGTCGAGCCTCGCATGACCCGGGATGTCGACATCGCGGTTGCTGTCGCGGACGACGAGGCCGCGGAAGGGGTTGTGCACAAGCTACTCGGGAGGGGATACGTCATCGCCAAGGTTCTGGAGCAGTCGGCGGCGGGCAGACTGGCGACCACACGACTCCTTCCGCCCGACCTAGCCAAATCAGGAGTCGTGGTGGACCTACTGTTCGCCTCGTCTGGAATCGAGGGCGAGGTCGTTCATTCCGCGGAACCGCTTCGAATTCTGGCGGACGCGATCGCGCCAGTCGCGACAGTGGGTCATCTTATCGCGCTCAAACTTTTGTCCGAGGCGCCTCGTCGCCCGCAAGACGCCGCGGATCTGGAGCGGTTAGTCGCCGCAGCCCGTCCAGAGGATTTGGCCCAAGCCCGCGTTGCCGTGGACCTGATCGTGCAGCGGGGTTTCAGCCGCGGACGAGACCTTTCGTCGGCACTGGACCGCTTGATCGCGCGATCCGGCTGATCGCAGGGGTTCCCACGTCGGTCAGCGTCAGCGCGGACGAGACGATATGATGAAGGGCTTCGTCCGTGCCTTGGCGATCCTCTGATGTTGGCGGAACCGTGGAGACCACCGATCGGTGTGATCACGGGGCGTGTGGGAGCTGGTGCCGCAGGCGATCGGTCAGTTGTTCGATCGTCATGTTGGCCAACGCGCCCGTGAACGTCTTGCGGAAATGATTCACCAGGCTCACGCCCTCGATGCTCAGATCGACGATGGTCCACTGTCCTTGTCGCATCCGCATGCGGTAGTCGATGGGAACGCGATCCCGGCTGCCAGTGACAAGCGTGGTCCGGACCACGACCTCCTCGCCTTCTGGCGCGGATCCGTCCAGCGTCACCTTTTCCGTGCCCTGGAAGCGATCGATGTCGTCCATGTACTCGGCCGCCAATACGTCCTTGAACACTTCGACGAAGCGGGACCGTTGCTGTTCGTCCATTTTACGCCATTGAACGCCCACACTGCCGCGGGCCATTTCGGCCCAATCGAAGACCCGATCCACTATCTGGCGAAGCGCGGCGACGCGTTGCGGGCGTCGTTCCTTCCCAGCCAGGGACTTGTCCTTGAGCACGAGGAACACCGAGTCGATGGTCTTTCGGATGACGGGCTCGGCCCCGCCGTCCGCGGGTACGGCCCGGGCTGTCGCGGAGAGCAACAGCACCCACGCTACGACCCATTTGCCGACATCCCGTGGGGATCGGGCCGGGGTGGCGAACGTCATGTTGGGGACGCCGGCTAAACTTCGGGCGGGCATAGCGCGCTTCATTTCTCCGCGTCCGTTGCGGGAGGAGCTAGGTAAAAAAGATTGCTGTCTTGGTCCAGCGTGCCCGTGGCCTTGGACAATGACGCCATCGCCACATTGTAGTCGAAACGGCTCTGCATCACGGCCGTCCGCAATGCCACGTAGGCGCCGACGGCGTCGGAGACCTCCCGGATGTCCAGGAAACCGACGCTGTAGTCGGCGCTTGCCTGGACCATCCAGCGCTTGGCCTTGCCGACGGCGACATTGCCCACGTCGATGTCCTTGCTCGACCGCAAGACATCCTCGTAGGCACGACGTATCTCGGCCGGGATCCCCGCGGCGGCCCAGCGCCCGAGGTTTCGAAGAACGTCCGCTCGAGCGACTTGCTCCTCGGCGCGCGCGCCCGCCATGTGTCCTTGAAATTGCCAGCGGAGCCCCAGCAACGCCCCGGGTACGAAGTTGTTCAGAGGATCCACGACGAATCGCGATTCGATCCAATCCCGGCCGGGCGTGTAAGCCCCAGACAAAAACGCCAAAATGAAAATGTCGGGCGCGAAACCGGCGGATTCGGCCTTGGCGAGCGCATGCAGGGCGCTTTGGCCCGCGACGAGCGCCGCGATCTCGGGACGCCGTTCGTTGGCCATCGCCACCAGCGCCCCGAAATCGTTTGGCGGCCGGCCAACGGGCATCAGGTCATCTTCGGCCACCGAAATTTGCTCTCCGACCGGCAATCCGAGATACGCCACCAATCCTGCCTGTGCCTGCGCCTTGCCGGCCTGCGCCTGGTGCAATCCCATCGAAGCCAATCCCACGGCGGTTTGCAGGCGATAGACGTCTCTCTCCGCCACGCCGGCGGCGTTCTGGTCCAGCTTGGACTCAGTTCCTTGCAGCGTGCTGTCCAACCAGTGAATTGTTTCGTCGAGGAAACGCTCGGCGTCCCGGGCCAACAGATACCCCTCGTAGATCCGCGCGACCTCGAATGCGACGTCCGACTTCTGCATACGTGTCTGGGCTTGGCGCGCGCGCAACCCGTGCTCGGCGGCCTCCTGGCGGGCCGCGATCTTGCCAAACGTGTAGATGGGCTGAATGACCGTCAGGCTGCCGAGAAACACCGCTGAGACCTCGGAGAGCTTCACATTTCGATACTGAGCCTCGACCGATTGGACCGCCGTACCAGGAACCAAGGTTGCCGTCAGCGACGGACCCACGCCCGCGGTCAGCGAGAAAATCGGCCAGCGCGCGGAGTCGGCCTGGTGGCCTTGCGCTTCGATCGCGGCCTCCTCGGCGCGCGCTGCGGCGATCTGAGGGTTCTGCGCCAGTGCTGCTTGAATGGCGCCCCGCCTGTCCAGAGATCGGGCCAAGACCGAAGAGGAGAAGGCGGATGCGGGAAGGACCGCCCCCGAAAACAGGAGCGCTCCGGCAACTATGAACGTGGACTTGTGGTTGCTTGTCATTTCTTCTCCGGCACCGGCGTCGTCGGTGGCGTTGTCTCCGCCGCGCTTCCACCCGCGCCGGATGGCGGTGAGGCCTGCGTGGGATTTCCAAAAGCGTAGCGCCCGAGCAGGTCGGAGACGTTGAGCGCCGGCTCGGTGTGGGTGATGCGGTCACCGCCGTGAAGATCGCTGTCGGACGCGCCCGGAGACAGCGAGACATAGGCATCTCCGAGCAAGCCGGCCGTGGCGATGGAGGCGATGGTGTCCTTCGGCAGAACCACCTTTTGATCGATGGCGAGCTCCGCCTCCCCGAAATAGTCGGCCAGTTTGATGGACGCCACCTTGCCGACCGTGACACCTGCCACCTTGACCGGGGCGCCCTTCTTCAGATCGCCGACGTTCGAGAACCGCCCCGAAATCTGATAGCGCTGTTCGGGAAGAATCTTGAACCCGCCGATCGAGATGGACAGGTACCCGAGCAGCGCGAGACCCAGAATCACGAAGCCACCAGCCACAATTTCACTTTTTGTGTAGTCGAACACGATAGCGATTCCTTTGTCTCGTCACCGGAAATTCGTTGCCCACATTTTTGGCCCACGCGTTTGCCCGCTAGAAGAACAGAGCCGTCACGACATAGTCGCCGCCCAGGATCAATACTGCGCAATCGACCACGGTGCGGGTGGTCGATTGGCCGACGCCCTGGGCGCCGCCCCTCGTGTGATATCCCCGGAACGACGAGATCCAGGCTATCAGCACGCCGAAGAGCACGGCTTTCCACAGACCGACCGAAATGTCTTTCCACTCCACCGACCGTCGGATGTTGGACATGAACGCGAAGCCGTCGAGACCCAACACCGAGACCCCGAGCAGGTAGCCGGCGCCGATTCCCGCGAGCGAGAAGATTGCCGTGAGCAGAGGGAGCGCCACCACGGCGGCCACCAGGCGGGGCACCACGAGATACTGCACCGGATCGATGGCCAGTGATTTCAAGGCGTCGATCTGCTCGGTGACGGCCATGTTTCCGATGGTAGCCGCGATGGCCGATCCCGCGCGGGCGGTCACCATCAGAGCCGTCAGAACCGGCGCAAGCTCCCGGGTTAGACTGAGCGCCACCAGGGTTCCCACCAGGTTTTCGCTGCCGAACCGGACCAGAACGTAGTAGCCCTGAAGAGTCAGGACCAGACCCGTGAAGCCCGCGGACAACACGACGATGCCCAAGGACCGCGCGCCCACGAATTCGAGCTGGGTTACGACTTGGAGTCCCCGAAAGGGGCGACGAAACACCCGGCGCAGCGCCATTCCCAGGAAAATCGCCAGGCGTCCCGCATCTCCTAGGAAGTCGAAGAAGGCGCGACCGAACCAGCCAAGAACGTTGCCACCCACCCTCGCGGGTGCGAACAGATTCACCCGCCCCGCCCCGTCACTTGCGCCGCTGGTCATCGCGCTCGTCCAAGGCAAGAGGCGTGCCCCGTGACAGGGCCGGCGAACCACCAAGTTGGACGCCGTTCCGCGCGAAGCTTGCGCGAGGGGCTACAATCCGCGCATGTTCTGCGTCGCGAGGGGCCGCGGGCGTCGAGCCACCGTGAGCTTTGTCGAGCACAATGACACTCCGCCCGTGTTCTGAGTCGCGAGGGCCGTGGGTCGCGCGTGACGGGCAGGTCCGAAACGTACACAATGCGTGTTCCGTGCTCGCGTGATCGACATGAACAAAACGGACGATACTTCCGGCCCCCGGGTTCCTCTCGTCCGGCCACGCTTTCGTGAGCACCCGGTCGAGTTCCTACTCGGCCTTTTCGGCGAGGTGCGACCGGGCGAGCTTCCGACGGTCTTGCTTCTCGCGGCCAACGTGTTCGTATTGCTGTCCGCATACTACCTCCTAAAGGTCGCGCGCGAGCCTTTGATCTTGCTTGGTGGCGGTGCGGAGGTGAAGAGCTACGCCTCGGTCGGTCAGGCCATCCTGTTGATTTTCGTGGCGAACGGTTACAGCTGGCTAGCCGGGCGCGTGGGCCGCATCGCCCTCATTTCGAGCGTGACGTTCTTCTTCGCGGCGAACCTGGTCGTGTTCTGGCTGCTCGGACGGCGGGGCGTGCCGCTCGGCGTTCCGTTCTTCCTGTGGGTTGGCGTCTTCAACATCGTGACCACCGCCCAATTCTGGAGCTTCGCGGCCGACACGTACACCGAGGAACAAGGCAAACGTCTGTTTCCCATCGTGGGCATCGGCAGCTCCGTCGGAGCCATCGGGGGTTCCGCCATCGCCGACCCCTTGATCAAGCTGGGCTCGCCTTATGTGCTCATGTTGCTCGCCGCGGCGATGTTGGTCTTCGCCCTTGGCCTCACGGTCCTCGTGCATCGACGCGAGGTGAGGCATCCGGCCGAGGCCACGGCGACGCCGCACGACGCGCCTCTGGGAGAGGGCAACGCTTTTAAGCTGGTGCTTTCGGACCGTTACCTGCTTCTCATCGCGGCTCTCATTTTCGTTCTGAACATCGTCACCAAGACCGGGGACTATGTGCTCGATCGCATGCTCGTTGCGCAAGCGCCCGTCGAGGCTCACGCGCTCGGCGTTCAGGCGGCCGTCTACATCGGTCAGTTCAAGGCACGGTACTTCAACGCGATCAACTCGCTCACGGTCCTTTCGCAACTCTTCTTGGTTTCGCGTGTGATCAAGTACACGGGCCTCCGCGTCGCTCTCGTGCTCGTGCCGTTGGCGTCGCTCGGCGGCTATGGGGTCGGTTTCGTGGTGCCGCTCATCGGCGTGCTCTTCGTCGGTCGCGTGCTCGAGAGCAGCCTCGATTACTCGTTGTCCAACACCAGCCGTCAGGCGTTATGGCTGGTCACGTCGCGCAGCGCGAAATACAAAGCGAAACAGGTCATCGACACGTTTGTCATGCGCGGGGGCGACGCGGTTTCGGCCGGGTTGGTGTGGTTTGGAACGCGAGTCGCCCTAACGCCCAGGAACTTCCTTTTCATCAACGTCGTGTTGTCGGCCTCGTGGGTGGCGGTGGCACTCTGGGTCGGGAGCGAATACCGGCGCCGCAGCGATTTGGCCCCCGCCGCCGGCAGGATACCTGGCGGCGTTCCTGCATAGCCCCTTGCGTTGACGGCCAGGGAGATGAAGACCGAGACGGGCCGATTACGCGCGGTACGCGTCGTCGCCGTGGGCATGACGATTGTCGCCGCACTGACGGCGATCGTCGCGGTATCAGCTCCGCGTGTCATCCGTGGTCCGCGTTTTGGTCGTCTGGTCGAAAGGTTCCTGCCGGCGACGCGCGGACAGATTCACGTGGGAGGCGGAAGCTGGACGTGGGGCGCGGTCATCGGTTGGGTACGCGAACGCTCGGCTCACTTCGAGCTCGAGGATGTCCGCGTCATCGATCCGGAAGGGATCGAGGTCCTTCGCGTAGCGCGCCTAACGGGGCAGGTGTCCGTCCCTCGCAACACCACCGACGTCATCGTTCGCGAGCTACGGATCGAGACGGCCACCTGGCGGTTCGCCGACATGAAACGCGGCGGCGTCGGCTTCCTGGCGGCCCTCGAACCGCGGGCGTCGCAAATCAAAAGGAGCGGACTCCGGGAGAAGGTCGTTCCTCAACCGGGAGGGCTGTTTATCCGGGATGCCCGGCTCGACGGGGCGGGCGTCACCTTCGACCTTCAAGCTTGGGGCCTCGTCCTTGATGACGTGCACGGGGTCGGCTCGCTGTCAGTGTCCGCCCGCGATGGCACGCAATCCTTCGCGTTCGAGGTCCGGGACGCGGATGCGCGGCGCGGGGGTCGGTTGCGGATCCTCGGGGGCGGGGCGGCGCTTGCCCTGCCGTTCTCGCGCGCGCGACTCGATCGCGTGGCCACCACGCCTGAGGCGCCGGATGCGATCCGGCTCGAGGCATCGGGGATCGCCACCGGCGCGTCGACCGCCACGCTCGCAACTACCTTCAATGGTGTCTACGGAATCTCCCGTCCCAGAGTCGAGCCAGGGCTCAATCTTCAAGTGGAGATCAGCGACGCCGCCGACGCCATCGCCTCGGTTGCGTCCAGCCGCGGTTGGCAATGGCCCCTGGCGTTGGCAGGGCGTGGTGCCCGGCTCGCGCTCGATTTCGGGGGACCGTTTGCTCATCTACAAGTCGGCGCGCGAACGTCCTTGGTGTCCCCGGACGGTGGAAGCTTCGCAGGCAATCTGAACGTGGACGACCGCGGTCTGGCGGTCGATCTTTCCTTCGCGCGTTTCGCGACCACGCCGTTTCTGCCAGGGCCGCTGGCCGCGCTGGCAGGGGGGGCTCTGCAGGGGGCCGTCCGCGGTCGCTTCGATTGGCTTACGAGATCGGCGTCGATGGAGCAGGTGGATTTGACCCTGACTCGCTCGGCCCCAGGAGCTCGACCTCGGGTGGTCCACGTGCGCTTGGGGTCCGAGGGGCCGGGGCCCCACACCGGGCGCCCGTCGGGATGGGCCCTCGGCGTCTCGGGCGCGCGTTTCGCGGCGGGCACGCTGCGCTTGCCTCGACTGACGGCGGGACTATGGGGAGGACGGTTGTCGGCGAGCGGACAAATCACGCTCACGGATCGCGCTCAATCGGGATTGCTCGCAAGGCCGACGATGGATCTGAGCCTGGGCGCGACGCATCTGTCGACGAGGAGCCTGTTCGGCAGCACCTTCGTGGACGGCGACGTCTCCTTTCGCGCGCGGGCTCGCGGGACGATCGACGATCTGACGGTCGACGTGTTGGTTCCGGCGAGGCGAGATCTGCGGGTCTTGGGTGAACGGTTCGTGTTGCCGGAAAAGATCAAGCTGCGCCTGCGCGATCAAGATGTGCTCATTGCCACCGTGACCTTGCGCGGTCCCCGAGCGAGCGCACTGTCGGTCTCGGGGCGAATCGACCTGAAGGGCGGAATCAATCTCGACGTCGGAGCGGAGAATTTCCCATTTGATCGACTCCCTGGCCTCGCGGAAACGGCGTTGCCCTTGGCCGGCCGGCTGTCAGGTCACCTGACCTTGTCGGGGCTGGTGGGGCAGCCGGGGCTGGCGGGACAACTGTCGTTCGATCCGGTTACCTTCCAAGGACGCCGGGTGGGAGGCGGCCTGATGACGATCTCGCCCGGACCACACGGGGCCATTCATGCGCACGGACGTTTGGTCGAAGGGATCGACGCCGACGGTACCTTGCTCTCCGCTCCAGGCGGCCTGACCGGAGACGCAACACTCACGCTCAGTCAGTTGCGGCTCGATCCCTTCTTGGCGGCATTGCCGGGCGGGGTGACGGCGATCGGCCTGCTCTCCGGAACGGTCACAGCGCACATCAGCCCCGGTCATCCGCCTCGCGCCGAAGGGCGGCTCGACCAGCTCACTTTGACCGTGACGGCCCCGCCGCGTCTCGCGCGATCGAACCGCATGGTCCACCCCATCGACCTGCATTCAGAGGGTGAGATCCGGTTGTCGGCGGAGGCTGGCGCGGGACCGATTCGGTTCGGGCCGGCGCGCTTCGCGGGCAACCTGGGATCATTCGAAATCGAGGGAGAGAGTCGGGGAGATGCCGTGAGTGGTGCACTACGAGGGCGTGTCCTGCTGGACGCGTTCGCGCCTCTGACGGCGGCCTGGGTCGACAACCTCACGGGCGCGCTCGACATTCGCCTGCGCGCCGCGCAAACCGGCGCAGGAGCACCCTTCCTGGCGACGGGAGATATCACGATTGCGGCGCCGCTTTCGGGGCGAGCCCGGGTCCTCTCGCTCCAGACGCGGATTCCATCGGGCCAGATTCGCCTGCTCGGTGACGCCATCGAGACGACCGCGCTTCCGATCACGTTCGACGGCGGCGCGGGGGGCCCCATCCGACGCGCGCGCGGGGGAGCGACGGTCAGCGCGCGCGTCGGCAATACGCCCGGACAGCCGGCGGTTCAGGCCACGATCGATCTCGCTCGGATAGAACTGGACGCGCCCCTGCTGGGACACGAGCCGATCACGATTTCGGGCGGACGGATTGAAGCCGCCGATCGAACCTTCACGTTGCGAGACATCCCAATTCGCTTCGGACAGCAGGTCCGACTCACGGTCGGAGGGAAAGGCGGGCCGCCCGCCGTGGCCGTGGTCGATTCCCTCGACAACTGGGACGTCACCCGACTGGATTTCCCATTCGACGGCGAGCTGCGGGCGATCGAGACGAACGGAATTCGCATAGATCGGGCGGCGTTCGCGCTCCGGCTACAAGGGCAGCCACGTGGCTCCCTGCTTCTGGCGGGTGACGTCGACGTCACCGACGCCCATGTACCGGCGGACATCGGTCGGGGGGGCCTTGGTCCCGGACCGAGGGGTTCGAAGGCGCCATCGCCCGCGTTCGGACCCGAGCTGGAACGGATGCGGCTTGATCTGCACGTCCACTCCAAACCGGGTGGCGTCGAGGTGAACGTCCGGCACGCTCCGGACCTTCATGTTGGGGTCGACTACCACGTCGGCGGGACCTTGAAGAACCCGGACGCCTCGGGCCAGATACGGGGCGCGGGCGCCTACAGCGTCTTCGTGCTCTGGCTAGGCCGACTTCTGAAGTAGGTCCGCTCCTGCCCATTTGCCGCCGGATGTCTCGCGCTGTGGGTGCTTCGCCCGACCGCTTCGCGCGACTGCTTCCCACGACTCCTTCGCACAACTCCTTCGCGGCAATGCTCTAGCGAATGCTTCCCGGCCACGCAAGAATTGCGGAGGGCCTAAGTATGATGGGCCGATTTTCTCGCGGCCGGCGCGTTGGAACCTCTCTTGCACAGAGAGTTCCGCATGCAACGACAGTCAAGAAAGTACTCTCGGGTTGGCCTGGTCCTGTTCGGCGTCGTTCTGGCGGGCCTGGTGCCCCTTTGGCCGGCGATCGCGCACGCCGATGCGCCGGTGCTGGCGCCCCAGTTGAATGAAAGCGAGCATCTCACGATCGATCCCGTGGCGGCGCCCCGATTGAACGAAAGCGAGCATCTCACGATCGATCCCGTGGCGGCGCCCCGGTTGAACGAAAGCGAGCATCTCACGATCGATCCCGTGGTGGCGCCCCGGTTGAATGAGAGTGAGCATTTCACGATCGATCCCGTGACGGACGGTGTTCTCATCGGCGCGGGGGTTGGATTCTCGGAGCTGTTGGCCCTCGTGCTCGGCACAGGTGAGATCAAGGCCACCGTGCCCGGCGACTCCGGCAAGTTGCTTGGAATCGACCGAAGCGCGGTGACCCAGACCATCGATCCGAATGCCGGCAGGAATTCGACGATCGGCCTTTATGCGGCATATGCGTACGCGGTGGCCGACCCGATCCTGACCGGCTTTCGCGACGGCCGCCGGTCCTTCGTGGTCGACGCCATCATGTACGCGGAGTCTGTTTCGCTCACGGCCATGTTCACGGAGATGACCAAGATCGCCGTCCGCCGCCCGCGTCCCATCGATTACTCGATTTGCAATGCGTCGACGATTGGAACGTGCGTGGACAACACCGACTTGCAGCTTTCCTTCTTCTCCGGACACGCCTCCGCCACCGGCGCGATCACCGGGACGGCCACGTACCTCGCGTTCGTGCGCTCGCCACACACCGCGCGCCCGTGGATCACGCTTGGCGTCGGCACCGCGCTGACCGCCTTCGTCAGCTATGAACGGGTCAGGTCGGGGGAACACTTTCCGACCGACGTCATCATGGGATCGTTGGCGGGAGCCGCCATCGGCGTCTTGGTGCCTCACATCCACCGACGGCCGCACTACCACAAGCTCGAATTCGAGGCTACACCGACGTGGATTGGCCTCGCTCCGATGACGCACGGGCAAGGCTCGTCGGTCACGGCGGGTTGGATCTTCTAAACCATGAATAGGCTCCGAGCCGGGGGGATGTTGGCGACGGCCCTGCTTGCGGTGACTGGGGCGGCGATTGCCGGCACGGATGCCGTCCGTTGGTTCGCCGATCGCCCGATAGCTTGGAACGAACACGACGACGCGAATGTAACCGCCAAGCCCCAGGAGAACGACCTCCAAGGACTGGAGGTGACTCTCACCATCCGCGACAACGTGGCGAACGAGGCAGATCGCATTTTGGCGAGGGAAGGTCCCGTTGCCGCCCAAGACGTCAATGCCGCCGACGAGATTCCGTGCTCGACGTGGTACTGCGCGCGCAATCACCTTCACCCGATGAGCATCGACGAGATCGCCGCCGGGCGGCTGGCCACCCCGCCGGTTCCGCCCTTTCGGATCGTCAAGGGCAAGGACGAAGGGTCCGCGACGGGGTTTCAGGTGGTCGATGCCCAGAAGCGCCCATTCATGCTGAAACTCGATCCGCGTGGACATCAGGGTCTTCAATCGGCGGGAGAGATGATCGGATCCCGGCTGTTCCACGCGGCCGGATACAACGTTCCCGGCGCGTTCATGGTCGAGATCGACAGGGCGGAACTGCGCCTCGACCCGAAGGCGACATTCAAGCTGCTAAAGGTCCAGAAGGAACGCCTGACCGGGGACCGCGTGGCCGCTCAGTTGGCCGAGATCGCCTATCTCCCCGATGGTCGTATCCGAGCCGTGGGGGTTCCCTGGCTTCCAGGCGACGTTCTGGGGTCGTTCGATATGCTGGGCCGGCGGGCGGGCGATCCAAACGATCGCATTGCCCACGAGCACCGCCGATCGCTACGCGCGAGCTGGGTGATGTACGCGTGGCTTTCGATCCTCGACCCGGGTTCGATCAACACGCTTGACAGCTACATCGCGGAGGACGGCCGTCACTACGTGCGTCACTATCTTTTCGACTTCGGTTGCTCGTTCGGTTCCGCGACATCGTATGCGCAAGGGCCACAACAGGATGGCGAATACCTGGTCGAGGTGGGTCGAACCCTGCGCGCGTTGTTCTCGTTGGGCCTGTACCAGCGGCCGTTTCAAGCAAGAGGCGAGCGCGAGGAGTGGCGGAGGTTAGCCAGCCAATATCCGTCCATCGGATACTTTCCGGCGGAGACCTTCGATCCCGACAATTATCGGACGAATCGCCGGGTGCCGGCCCACATGCGGATGACGGCGCGGGACGCATACTGGGGCGCCAAGGTCGTGACGGCGTTTTCCGACGCACAGCTGCACGCGGTGGTCGCCACCGCGCGACTGCCGGAGCGCGAGGCCACGTACGTGGAGTACGCGCTGAGAGTGCGCCGGGACATCCTTGGGCGCCGGTATCTGCGCGCGGAGGCCGCGGTCGAGAACCCCGTCATGACTCCCGATGGCACGCAGGTGTGCTTCGACGATCTGGCGATGGCCCGCGGATACACGACCATGTCCGAGGTCCGTTATATCGTCGAGGTAAGCGACGGCCATGGTGTCCGCTTGGCCGCGAGCGAGCGGGCCGCCGAGGGCCCGCACGCTTGCATTCCCATCGGTGATGAAGGTCCCGGCACCGGGTATCGCGTCATCAGCATTCGGGAGCGTCTCGTCGGGGGCGCGGGTCGCGCCGGCGAGGCGATCGGCAAGGCAGCGCGCATTCACTTGCGTTGGCGGGACGGCGAGGCCCGGTTCGTGGTCGTTGGCCTGGAGCGCGATGAATGAAATGTCGATTCGCGCCGACGGTGTTGCTGCTTGTTCCGATGTTGGGACAGAACGCCCACGCGGATGGTTCAGGTGTGGCCTCGGATACCGCGCCGAACGCCGCTCCATGCACCTTGCCCGCCGCCGATCGTCCGCCCGATCCTCGTTGCGGCGAAACTCTGGATGGACGCGTGCCGGCCGGTCCCTCGTCGGGATTGGCGGTGTCGCGGGCCGCGCTCCTGGTTCCGAGGCTGGCCACGCGCGCGATTCTTTGGCCGGTCGTCGAGACGAGCGATGTCGTCGAGCACTACCGCCTTCTCGATTGGCTGAGGGCGATAACCACGACTGACGACGGCAAGGTTGGTATCCGCCCCATCATCAACTATTCGACGACTTTCCTGCCGACCGGTGGCGCGCGCTTCTTCTATCGCCGCTTGCCCGGCACGGGCAGCGAAATCGCCGCCCAGTTCCAAACCGCTGGCTCCCAGGTCATGTCCGGACGCCTGGAGTGGCGTACCCCGAGCGACATCGGCATTCTGGTGTCCGCAATCTGGGATCGGCGCGACGATCGGCTGTTCGCCGGTTTGGGCCCGAACAGCCTCGCCGATTTGAAAGCGTCGGGACGTCAGGTCGCGCGCTTCGGCTCGGACAACTTCGGCGCTGACTTGCACTGGTCGCGCCGCTTGCCCTGGCGGTTGGTCGCGTATGCGCACGGTGATCTGTTACACCGCGACTACACCGCCTCCAGCGTCCATGGTGGCCCCTCGGTCGCGGACGTCTACGGGCTTTCACCGGATGCCTGCACCGCGCGTGGCCTCGCATCCCCGTGTGTCGACGAGCAGCAAATGGCAGGGTTCTACCGGGGACTGCGCATCGCGCACGCGGGCGGCGGCATGGGGCTTGGGCTTCGCGATCCCGGACGCGAGGGAGCGGGCGCTAGCCTGGTCCTCGACGGTACCCTGGCCCAGGGCGTGGCGGGGGATCCAAGCCGTCACGCGACGTTCTGGGCCGAGACGGTGTTGGCGATAGGGGCGGTCAACCGGACGTTCCTTCTGCGAGGCCGCGCCGCCATGGTGGAACAGCTCGGCGACGCGCCCGTGCCATTCGAAGAACTGGTCTCGCCGTCGGGACAGGCCGGCATGCGGGGATTCGCCGAGGGACGGCTTCGGGGCGAAAGCGGGCTCGTCGGAACCGCCGAGTACCGCTGGTACATCTCGTCCTACTTAGATGCTTCCCTGTTCACGGATCTTGGCACCGTGGCGGGTCGCGGATTCTCGGGAATCGTTTGGGACCGGTGGTTTCCAACTTTCGGGCTTGGATTCCGTTTGTTCAAAACGCAGGGGCCGTACTGGGAAGCGACCGCTCGGAGCGGTTTCCAGCTCGCCTATGCTCCGGACGGCGGATTCCGAATCCTACTGTCGATGGCCGGGTTCTAGGAGCGGCTTCGCCGCCGCAACGGGCCTGGGAAGGCCCCTGCGAGACCCCCAATCAGGGGCTTTGCCCGCAATCCTGCATCTGCCTGCAAATGACGACGGCTGCCTGTAAATAGCCAGGTCGGTTGACTGTACCCGGGACCGGCATCGTACGCTCGCCCACCTACCGTGGCGTCAGAAAATGAGACGGGCCCGACGACCCAGGTCGGCATCATGATCGCTCTGAAGCGCATCTGCGACGATGCCGTAAGTATTTTCAAAGTTACCCCGGCGACCAAGGATCAGTTCCTAACAAACGCCCTGGCGGAATCGCGGGACGGTTCGGTTAGAGGCGACGGCGCACCGACAACCTTTGCCGGCTGGCATTCTGGCGTGGATTTCAACCCGGTGAGCACATACCGTAAGATTGCTCGTGATTTCGCCGGTAAACCGCAGTCTGTGGCGCCGATGGGATTCCCGTGTGCAGACATATGGCCGCGTGAAATTTTTCATACACAACTGTCTATCTCCCAGATACGCGGCGATCCTTCGTGCTCTCGACCATGGCGAAGTGACGTCCTGAGGGAGTCTTTCCCCGTCAACACCCCGGACGAGGTTTGGATTCCGGCGATCGGAGCACGGGGTGGGTGCCGATAAGCCTGGATCGCAGTCAGATGTCATTGCCGGCGCAACGCGCAGCCTGCTTTTGAACCGCCCCGGGCGTTTGCAGGCAAAACCCCCGATGAGGTAAAGTCTTTAAGAGGTTCGCCAGAAAACGATGATCGTCAGACAGTGGAATCGGTTGTCCGATGACTGCCGTATGACGGTGTCGACCGGTACACACTCCGGGTGCGCGCGCAACCAGTTGGTCACTTCCTCGCCCATCTTGGCCCGCTGGCCGATCATCGTCGTCGAGAAAACCTTGACGCCGTTGTAAGCGCGATTTTCTTCTGGCAGCGGCATGGGTCAGGTTGTACCACGATTGAGGCTCAGTCGACCGCTTCTGCGTTTTGGGGAGCTTCGGGCACGTCGTCAACACGCTGGCCGGCATCGCCCGCCCGCACACGAATGGCACCGACGCAGAATAATCACGTCGATGTTCGTTGCATGCCTGGCCGCGCCGCGCTAGGAGTCCTGCATAAGCGCACGCAAACTGGATCCGTTTCCTGGATCCGTTTCAAGGGAGGCTGCGGAAATGGAGTGTGAGGTCGAGCTCGAAATGCGGGACTCGCATGAATGGGAGCGCCTTTGCGTGGGCCGCAACTTCGCGGTCGTCGACGCGCGCCGCGTGTGGATCGCCCCGCATGAATGGGAGCGCCTTTGCGTGGGCGGCAACGGTGGTGGTCCAGCGGCTGCAGACCTCCGATCGTCCAGACACGCGGGCGGCACGCTCGCCAAGAGGTCGGGGCATATCCTTATCGTGGATGACAATGTGGAGCTAGCCGAAAACATCGCCGAAATCCTGGAAATCGCCGGTCACTCCACGGACATCGCGGCCAGCGCCGAGGAGGCGTTGCGCAAGGCCCTGACCCACGAATTCAGGGTTCTCGTCACGGATTTTCGCCTGCCGGGCATGAACGGAGTCGACCTGGTGAGGATGATGCGGCGCCATGGGCATCAGGTCGCCGCCATCGTGATCAGCGCGTTCGCCGATGACAGCACAATAGCCGCCGCCCGGGCTGCTGGTGCCCGATTCCTCGAGAAGCCCCTCGACTGCACAATTTTAGAAGCGTGGGTTCGCGGTCCCGAGGGGTCGGCTTGAGCCTTCCTGGCCTCGCTCGGCGCTCTCGGATGGGTCCAGCGCCGTCGCTTTCCTGAAGCCGACACAATCTACCAGGTCGTCATCGCCAAGCCCGCGGGCAGAGCGATCGTGAAGCAAGTGCGCCCGGTTCGAGATTGAACGCGAATAGTCCCTTGGTGGTCCGCCACGATCCTGTGCACGATGCTGAGTCCGAGGCCCGTCCCGGTTGGCTTGGTCGTGAAGAACGCGTCGAAGACGGGGGTCTCGTCCGCGAAGCCAACGCCGGTGTCCTCGACATCGATCTCGACGTGGCCAGGCGCGGCTCGGGTGCGTACCGTCAGTGTCCCGCCCCCAGGCATGGCCTCCAGCGAATTCCGTACCAGGTTCAGCAGAACCTGCCGCAGGCGCTCGGGGTCAGCCGAAAGCGGCGGCAGCTCGGACGCAAATTCATGGCACTGCCCGACGCCAGCGGCTTCCGCTTCGGGACGCACGAACTCGAGAACCGCCTTGCAAACATCCGCGATATCGGTCGGTCGCAAGTCCAGCGGTCGCGGGCGCACGAAGGCCAGGAACTCGGCGACCAGCCGTTCGAGGCGTTGAATCTCGTCCTCGATAATGCCGACGATCGGTTTCGCCGTATCCGCCGAAGCGTCGCCCCGTTCGATTCGACGTCTGAGGACCTGCAGTTGCAGCATGGCCGAGTTGAGCGGGTTGCGGATCTCGTGGGCCAGACCCGCCGCCATGGTGCCGATCGCCGCCAAACGCTCCGCCCGCAGCATGCGCCGCAGCAGTTCTTGTTCCTCTGTGACGTCGATTCCGACGGCGTAGACCGCGTTTTCGTCGGCGTCGCGGGCACGAACGGTCGCCATCTCCCAGCGGACCAGGCGCTCGCCGCCCCCTTTGATCGCCAGCGGGTGTATGCCGCCTCCGCGGACGAGATCTTGTCCCGAACAGCCGATCATCTCGCCCCGCGAATAACCGGTCACCTTCTCGAGCCGCTCGTTCCAGACACTTATGCGTCCCGTTGTGTCCAACGCGGCGACAAACGTGGGAACCGCATCGACCAACTCCCGATAGCGGTGCTCCGATCGCTCGAGCTCGACGCGCAGACGTTCGCGCTCTCGCAGGACCGCGACCTGGCCAAGCGCCCTCTTCACCACATCGAGGAGGTCCGGCGCCAAAAACGGCTTGACCACGTACGAAAAAGCGCCGCCGCGGACCGCCGCGATGGCGCTTTCCACCGTGGCATCGCCCGTGATCAACACGACCTCGATCATCGGATCGAGCGCCCGCAGGCCTGAAATCAAGTCGATGCCGCTGCCGTCTGGGAGGCGGATATCGACCAACGCCAGATCCATGAGATGCGAAGCGGCGCGATCGAGCGCGGCCGCCGCGGTCGCGACGACGTCCACCGATACGTCGAGCATCGCGACAATTTCGGCGAGGTTCTCCGCCAGCGCGGCGTCGTCGTCAACGATCAGAACGCGGGGTTTGTCCATTGGAAATCGCCTTCGCCACGAGCGCGAGCAACGCGGACACGTCGACTGGCTTGTCGATCCGAGGGGCGCTGGCCAAGGGCCCGCCCAGCTCCGCGCCGAGCTCCTCGCCGTGGCCTGAAACGAACAGGACGCGGATGCGGGGATCGCGCGCGATCAGACGCTCCGCCACCTCGACGCCGGTCCCGTCGGGTAGACGGTAGTCGAGGATGGCGACGACGGGGCGCCCACGTTGTGCCAAAGCGGCGGTCAGGCTGCCTTCAACGATTACGTCGTGACCTTGACCTCGCAAAGCTTCGGCCAGGTTGTCGGCCATGGAACGATTGTCATCCACGACGAGGATGGTGGATTCACCACGCCCAAGGTGGTTGACGATCGCCATCAGGCGGCCAAGATCGACGGGCTTGGGCAGAACCTCCAAGGCGCCAGCGGCTTCCGACAACTCTATGGTTCCGTCATCCGTGTGAGCGCTCATCACGACGATGGGTATGTCCACGCCCCGTCGGCGCAATTCGCCAATCAGCTCGGCGCCGCTGCGGCCGGGCAGCCGATAGTCGGTGATCAGCGCGGAGATCCCGCCTTTGGCCACGCGGTCGAGAGCGGCCTCGGCCGAATCGGCCCAGATGGTGCGAAACCCCTCGTCTCCCAGGATCTCGGCTAGGTTTTCCGCCAATGCGACGTGATCGTCGACGACTAGAATGGTCCCCTCGAAAGTGCTCATGATGTCCCCGGGAATTCATCGTCGTCGGGAACCGTGATTAGGAAACAGGCCCCACGTCGCTTGGGGTCTTCGGGCTCAAGCACGATGGTCCCTCCGTGCGCCTCGACGATGCGGCGGCACAGCGCCAATCCGAGCCCGGTCCCCCTGGATTTGGTGGTGAACAACGCCTCGAAGATACGGGGACGCACTTGGACCGGGACTCCAGGGCCATCGTCGCGCACACGCAACATGGTGGTTTCGTCGTTCCGGCTCGCCTCAACGACGATCTGGCCAGAGCTGCCCAAGGCTTGCCCCGCGTTGATGAATAGGTTGACAAGCACGCGGGCCAGCTGGTCACGATCGACGTTGAGCGTGATGTCGGCGTCGGATGGCGTGACGGTCGTCAGCTTGACACCTTCGGGCAGGTGCGAGTCCCCGGTGGCCGCCTCAATGAGCGCGCGCACGCCGACCGGCTGGCGATGCGGCGATCGGTTGCGTGCCAGCTCAAGCAGCTCCGTGATCGTCTTGCTGGATCGCTGAACTTCCGCCGCGATCTTGTCCAGGTGGCGCACGACGCGCGGCTCGGGTGAATCCCTGGTCAAGTGCTGGCGCAACAGGTACACGGACGATTCGATGACCCCCAATGGGTTTCGCAATTCGTGGCCAATCCCCGCTGCGAATTGGCCGATGGTCGCCAAACGTTCGGTCGTGCGGTTCTTCGCCAGGAGATCCTCGCGGTATGTCTCGAGCATGATCGCCAACTCCAGATCCATGATCTGATGCATGGCCCGGGTCGTGGCGACCAACGTAGCCGCGTCATCAAACAAGCGATCACGCGCGACATCAGCCAGTTGCACGCGGATGCGGTTCATTGCCGTCAGCATGTACGATTGGGGCAAAGCGATACCAACGTGGACACGCCCGATGCGGGCGCGCTTTTCGAAGTATGCCTCGTCGTGTGGGCCGAGGAGCAGGCCGTGCAACCAGTTCACCAGCGTTTGCTTGAGGCGATCGATCTGGGCGGTGCCCCCCGTGATCGAGGCACTGGCCCCCGGATGCCGTTGAATCGCCGCGTAGAAATCTTCGATGATCCGAGGGAACTCGCCCATCGCCATGGGATGAAACCGGCGGAGCAAAGCGGTGGAGTTATCGTCGAACCCGACGTACTCCTTGATGGTCTCGAAGAATGTTTGACCAGGCACGAGCTTGGTTCTTATCACAGGCGTGTCGACTCGCCGTCGTTCGGATTCCACGCGCTGGCCGTCGGCTCTATTGATGTCGGTCATGTTTGTGTCCTGGGGACCTTTGAGAGAAGCCCTTCAGGATGAGTCCGAGTGCAGTGGTCGTGCCACTCGCGTGAGATGCGCCGCTGCCCGCGGTTGTCGTTGGGTCGGTCTACTTCCACCTTCCAGACGCGCAATCCTTTCGCTTGTCGCGGGCCTGTTGGTGCTCACTTCTTCAACATGAAAAACCACGCATCGGTCCTCTTGGGTGCTCTGCTTCCGACATTGGCCGTGGCTGGTTGTGTTGGAGCAGGCAATACGTCGGGCAACACATCGGTCGAATGTCGGGCGCTGACCGCGACGACCGCTCAACGGCCGCCGGGCTGGGGCGGAACGGTGTTCAACATCGTGATGGAGAATCACAACTACGATCAGATCAAGGGGAATGCGCAGGCCCCGTTCATCAACAGCTTGATGAGCCAGAACGCCGATGCGGCTGGATATCATGATCCGTACGTTCATCCGAGCAAGCCGAACTACTTCTGGATGGTCGCCGGGGAGAACTTCGGTGTGTTGAACGACGACGATCCTTCGCCGCAAACGGCGATCGCCTCGCGGTCACATTTGGCTGATCAGATCGAGAGCGCGGGACTGACGTGGAAGACCTATCAGGAAAGCATGGGCGCACCGTGCGGTCTGCGTTCCCACGGCCAGTATGCGGTTAAGCACAACCCCTTCGCGTATTTCTCGGACATCAGCGGGTCGGACGGCACGACGTTTCAGCCGTCCGCTCGATGCAATGAACACGTCGTCGACTACTCCCAGTTCGACGCCGACGTAGCGTCGGGTCAGATCCCCAACTACGTCTTCATCACGCCGAATTTGACGAATGACATGCATGACGGTTCAATCGCCACCGGAGACGCATGGCTTGCCCGCGAGGTGCCGAAGATTCTTGGCACCGACGCCTACAAGAATGGCGGCGTCTTGTTCTTGCTGTGGGACGAGGGTAGCAGCAAGGGCGACGATCCCCCGTTCATCGCGATTTCGCCGAATGCGAAACCTGGGTTCATCTCCCACACGGAATACGACACCACCGCCTATGTGAAGACCGAGCAGGCGATACTCGGGGTGGACCCCGTTCCTTGCGCGGCGCAACCAAGCGCGGTGCCGATCATGAATGATCTCTTCACGATGCCGTTGTCGCCGCCCACGGCTGGCACGACGACGCAGACTCCATAAGAACGCGCCTTCGGCGGGAGGGCTCGCCCTCCCCGCGGGGCCACCCGCTTGTCGACGACGCCGGTGCGGCGCAGCCGCACCTCGGGGTTCATGGAAAGGCTACCGCCGTCGCCATTCGGAAACTTTGCTTCGTTTGTCGCGATCCCAATCGGGTAAGGCATCTAGTGCGGGGCTGTCTGGTCGTCGGCCGTTTTGCCGGCCTTGTGTTGGGATCGTGGTGTCAAGGACGCCGCCCGGGAGCCCGACGTACGCGCGCGCGGGAAATGTTCGACTGGATGTTCGAGGATCAGGGCCCGAACGTATGCGGCCACCGCCCAGACTTCATCCTCGCTGAGCAGAGCGTTGTACGAACCCATCATCGTGCCGTCCATTCCGGTCTGCAGAGTCACAAACAGATCCGTCATCTCTGTCCCGCGAATGAACCGCCCACGCGTGAAGTCCCGAATTGGCGCGGCGCTGTTTGGACCCCACTGCCGCGTGTCCTTCGCGATCGGACCGTCCGCGGCGCCCGCGTCACCGTGGCACGTCGCGCATTCCATGAGCGCGTAGAGCCGCTGTCCGCGGAGTCTCAGCTCGTCGGTTTCGGGGGGCGGCGGCGGGATACGGATCGACTTTTGGACACGCTCCATTTTGAAGCGAGGCGACAACGACTTGAGGTGCGTGACCAGTGCCCAGCGCTCTTTTTCGCTGAGCTGCCTCCAGGGCAACATGGGCGTGCCATGAATTCCTCGGGTCAACGTGGTGAAGAGATCGAGATCCGTCGGAATCGAGGGGAATGGCGTGGAACGGAGCTTGTAGAATCCGTATGTGAAATTCGTTGGCCTAATATCGAAACGTGCCGCGTCGGGACCATCGCCTCTTCCGTTGTCGCCGTGACACGTGGAGCAGCGCTGACGGTACACGGACGCGCCTTGCGCCCGCAGGCCCATCGACGCGGTGGGAGGTTTCGCCTTGGGCTGGACAGAGGCGGGCCCAAGTTGCCAATCGAGATCCCAGAAGTCGGCGGTCTGTTGTCGCGTGGGCCAAGGACCCTTTCCCGTCGGGACGGGGGGCACAATCGCAGCCGCCAGAAATAGCAGATACAATGACGCGGACATCACGGGACCGGCGTGCAACCGACCGGCCAAGTCAAAGCGAGCTGCCGCGACCAGACCGTCGCGATTTTACGCAATTCCTTCGTGGCAGGGTTACATAGCGCAAATCTTACGTGGTACCGCGGCAGGTACCTATGATCTGCCGAGCTTGATCTGGTCATGGAATTGCAGTTCTGACTGGCATCATGTCGACCGGAGAGACGATAAGGCTGGTGATGCTGGCGTTTGGGGCCGGCTTGGCGCTGCCCTTGGCGCTGCAGCTGTTTTTGACCCTCCGGACGGCCCAGCGAACCATTACGTCGACCCGCGTTCGGATGGAACGGACGCTTGACGGACTTGACGGGGTCATCAATCGAATTCAAGCACCAACGAACCAAACCCTGTCGGCCGTCGGCGCCGCCTTGGTGCCGGCCGCCGTGGCGGCGTTCAAGGCTTGGCGCGAATCATCATCGGAGACGGAATCGTCGGTCGCGGCGGAAGAGAAAAACACGACAACACCAAGGGAGAATGGTCATGCGAGAACGTGAGGTCATCCAGCAAGGTTTTACGGGAGGGCAAGTATTGTTGGCTCTGCTCGGGGGCGTGGCCGCGGGCGCGGCCATTATGTACCTGAACGCGCCCCGTTCGGGCGTTCAGAGTCGCGCCCGACTGCAGTCCGTCGTCGATGCCGCCCGAGACAAGGTCACGAACGCGCCACATGCTCTGCGAGAGGCGGCCGAGGCGGCCCAGAAGGCGTTCACCGAGACGCTGGTGGAGGAACTCGAGAAGAGCGCCTGACGCGGATAGAGCGAGGGAATTGGCGCGACCAGCCAGTGGATAGAACCGTGTTGCGATGTTGTTGCTGAGCCGACGGGCCCGAGGTCCCTGGACAACTCAAGGAAAGCTGGCGCGTCAGGGAAAACTGGAGCGGCCGTTCGAATTTGCGCGCCTGACCGTCGCTGGCGCGTGGATGATGGCGCTGGCCGCGAGCTGTGGCGGGGGTGGCGCGTCGGGCGGCGTCGGGGGCGGTGTCGGGACCGACTGCGCGGACGGCGCGTGCGGCGGCGTGGGCGTGGTACCGCTAGCGGTACCACCGCCGTTGGGTTGGTCCGACGAGATCGCCTTGCAAGTCCCGGTGGACCTCAACGAGGATCCGAACGTTCTGGAGGTGAACCTCGAGGCGAGGTCGGCCTCCATCGACTTCGGTTTCACGAATCCAACGACTGTCTTCACGTACAACGGCAGTGTTCCTGGGCCTCTCCTGCACGCCAAGCGTGGAGACACTCTGATCGTTCATTTCACGAACAACCTGCCGGAGGCAACCACGATTCATTGGCACGGCGTTCGGGTGCCTGCCGCAATGGACGGAACCCCCGATGCCCAACCACCGGTCGAGCCTGGAGGCAGCTTCGAGTATAGGTTCACGCTGCCTGATGCGGGGTTGTTTTGGTACCACCCTCATTTTCGGGCCAGTGAACAGGTCGCAAGTGGCCTATACGGGGCCATCCTGGTCGACGATGACGGTCCGCCCGCCGTCGATTTCGGTTCCGAGGTCGTGCTCGTATTGAGCGACATGTCCATTGAGCCCGATGGCACACTGAGATCGTATGATGGGTCCCATCTGCTCGAGATGATCTTCGGCCGCGAGGGTAACGTGCTCCTGGTGAACGGCCGCGTGAATCCAAGTCTCCTTGCGCGCAGGGGTCAGAGGCAGCGCTGGCGCGTCCTCAACGCCGCAACTTCTCGATACTACCGGATTGGGATCGCGGGGCAGACCGTGGTGCGAATTGGGGGCGACGGCGGGTTGCGCGAGACGCCGTTGACCGGCCCGGATTTCATGCTCGCGCCAAGCGAGCGTGCCGACATCTTGGTCACACCGGATGCCCCGATCGCCTCCGAACTGATCGTCGAGCGGCTGCCCTACGATCGCGGGTACCTGCAAGACACGCAGTCCGCGGAGGCCCTCTTTCGGGTCAGGATCGCCGAGGACGTCGAAGGAGACGCGCCTGCTCCCTTGCCCGCGACGCTGCGAACGATTGCACCGCTCGACCTGTCACAGGCGCTGCCCCAGACGATCATCATTCAGGAAGGGCAGGACGATAACCAAGACTTCTCCTTCTTGATCAACGGAGAGCCCTTCGCCGGCTCGCACGCCGGGGCGATCACCGCGCACGTGGGGGACACCGATATTTGGACGATAGACAACCAAACCGGTTCCGATCACCCGATTCACCTTCATGGATTTTTCTTCCAGATCCTCGATCCCGACACCGGCCTTCCCGCGGTGCCCGGTGAATGGAAGGACACCGTTAATGTGGTCCGGAAGTCGATGCTGAAATTCGCGGTCCACTACGACGATCGACCTGGGATGTGGATGTATCACTGCCACATCTTGGATCATGCCGAGATCGGATTGATGGGCATGATGCACCTCCTCAAGTGACCAAGGCGCTCGGTGCTCGACGTGGACTTGCCAATGCCGCAGAAAACGCGCTCGGGGGGATGGCGGTGAGCCTTTCAACGCCTCGTCGTTGCGGCAAGCCCGTGTTCCACACCTTGCCCCGCATCTCGGACATGGCCGTGGCCCACCCTTCTGGCAGAGCACCGTCCTTCGCCGTTGCTACGCCGTCCCCTCCGACACGGTCGAAGCATAGCGGGACTCCCAGGAGCCAGCCCCGCACACGACGAGAGACACAAACATGGTACGAGCGTGGAAACGAAGACGAGTTTGAACGCGGGCGTCAGGCTGGTTGGCAGGTTGGGCACGTCTCGCCACGCCTTTCGGGACTACGCTGGCGCCGGTGTTTTACGAGAGTCGTTTGAATTCTCGACGACGCGGATCTCATCCCCAGCGACATGCATCATGACCGCCGGACGGAAGGGGTGCTTGATGGTTTCGCCGAGCACCGCACGGCTGCGCTTGGACAGCGCCAAAAGGACCACGATGGCAAGCAACGCAATACCACCAGGCACCCCGAATTCAGAAACCAAAAACGAAGTCATGACCTCTCAACTGTAGCCACTGGATTCTTGATTCGCGAGCGGCCCCGATACCTGCCTGCGTATTCCGGGGTGACCTGGACACATCAGCCGGATGCCTGAGGTGGCAGGGACATTGCCGGAAGAGCCAGCAGATCTTTGACGGTCGTGACAGTGATCCCGGCCGCCTGTGCCGCGTTGGCGGCCTTTGGTTTGGCCGAAAGGAAAAGGCGCAGCCGCTGTGTCGCTGATGGCTGCGCCGCGGGATGCTTGGACACGGATTCGCGCAGCTGCGCCAGAGCGTCGGTCGGGGAGGCCGCGCCCCATTTGCATTCGCCGAATTGCCAGCGGGTCTTGCTTTCTTGGACCACCACGTCGACTTGGACTTTGTGGCTGTCGTCCCAATAGCTGCCGTGCACGCGCACCTCGGTCGTACCCTCGGCCGCCAGAAGTTCCGGGAGGTGGCAAAGGACGCATTCCTCCCACCGCATTCCCCAATAGGCATCCAGGTGCGGCTGGATGCGGGCATAGAGCTCCGCCGCCGGGAGCAGTCGCAGAAAGCTCTGCAGGGCTGGGCCGAAGCGCAATCCGAAGCAGAGCACGGGGTTGGTCAGAAAGTATTTGGGCCGAGCCGCCTTGCCGCCGACGGGCAGGCGTTTTTCAAGCAGACCCAAACTGACCAGCTGCTGAACAGCGTGGGCCCTTTGGGTTTCGGCCGCAGCCTCGATTTCGCCCAGACGATGACGGCCGGCGGCCACGGAACGCAGGATGTGCAGGTACACCGGGATGTCGGTGATTTGCTCCTCGCGTAGCAGGAAATCGGCCTCGCGCGCGAAGACGTGGTCGTCACGCAGGAACGTCCGCTCGATATTTCGTCGCACCGACACAGTCGCGTCCAGCTGCCGCAGATAGCCGGGGTATCCGCCGCAGAGAAAATACGCGAGCGCCAGCTCGTCGTGACCGTAGTCGGGAAAGAACGCCCGTACGCCGCGCAGCGAAAGCGGTGTTATCTCGAGGTTACGGGTTCGACGTCCCATGACCGGAGCGCTGCCGGCGAAGTATCGCTTGAGGGCGCTGGTGTTCGATCCGCACAGCACCAACATGAGGCGCGGATCGTTCTGATTCCGATCCCAGAATTGCTTGAGTAGACTGAGGGCGTCCGGCGACTCTTCCGCCAACCAGGGAAATTCGTCGATGCACAGGACGAAGCGCCGGCCAGGGCGGGCCAGCTTGAACACGAGGGAGAAGGCCGCAAGCCAGTCGTCGGCGGTCACATGGGCCTCGCCCAGACCGAGTTGCCTGAAAGCGTCAGCCAGGAAACGCCGGATCTCGTCGGCGGGGGTGGCATTCTGAGAGGCTTCGAAGTAGACGCCAGGTCGGTCCTTCAGAAACTGTGTTAACAGCACCGACTTCCCAACGCGCCGCCGTCCGTAAACCACCACAAAATGCGCTTCCTCGTCATCGCAATACTCGGCCAGGCGGGCACTCTCGGCCGATCGCAGTCCTGTCAACATCACTTGTTATATAATAACCTGGTTTAATACATGTCAATAAGGTGTTGCTGGAACAAGTTATGTTGGTGCAAGCGACCATTTGGCCGCGGTCACCGCGCACGGTCGACCCCGCCGAGCGGGTCCACGTGCCGACGCGATGGGCCGTCGAGGTTTGGCGCCATCCGATCTGGGTGCGCGAGGGACTGCTACATTCCCCCCGTGGATACCTTGGAAGACGAACTGGCATCGTTGCCGAAGGAACAGCGCGCGGAGCTCGAGGGCCGCCTGGCCCTGCGTGCTGCTGCCCGTCGCCTTGCGGCGAAGCTGCAGGCCGACGAGGGAGACGTGTTTCACATCCTGCGCAACCTGACGCTAACGCCGGCCGAGCGCCTGCGCCGAGGCCTGATTCATGGACGACGACGGCCGCGAATTTCTCACCGGGGGTGAGCGGACTTTCCAGGCGGAGATCCGTTGCTATGCACCGCGCGCCAGACAAGACACAGGCACGATTGATAGGTGTCGCCGGCCACTCTATACTGACACATATGACCAAAACACAGGTCTACCTGCCTGAGGACCAACTCGCGGCCCTTCACCGCGTTGCAAAGGGCCAGCGCAGAAGTGTCGCTTCGCTGATTCGGGAGGCAATCGGCAAGGTTTGGCTTCGACCGGTCGAACGCGGGCCCGTTGGCCTCTGGTCTGGCAGACCTGGGCGAACCTCCGTCGAGCACGACACCATCTACGACGAGCCCTGATTGAATTGGGTGGTGGGCGATGCGGACAAGACCCGCTGACACCGTTTTCGTCGATACCGGTGCTTGGATCGCTTTGGCGCTGCTGGGCGACCCGCTCCACCCACGGGCCGTGGAGGCGTGGGACGATCTCTTGCGCCAGGGGAAACGACTGGCCACATCAGTGCCCGTCGTGCTCGAGACGTTCACGTTCCTTGATCGCAACGCTGCCCGAGATGTCGCCATCGCGTGGAAGGATGCGATTCGCAAGGTTCCCTTTCTTCGAACGCTGGAGTGCACGACGCGTGATCTGGCTGCCGCCTGGTTGTTCTTCGAGCGGCGCGACCTCCACAAGCTTTCGGCCGTGGATGCCACCAGCTTTGTGCTCATGGCGCGCGAACGGATCCGGCGGGCGTTCACCTTCGACCATCACTTCGCCACCGTGGGATTCCAGCTGATCGGTTGAAAGAACGCGATCCCGCGTCGCCAGATCGGGCTCACGGCGGCGCTTTCCTGCGAATGGGCACGGGCTTATCTGCGCAAAGTCCGTAAGGCGACGAATCAATTTCGCGAATGCCCTTCATCTCATTGGAGTGTAGTAAAAGAGAGGGTAACTTCGGTCACAGCGGCGCTCATCCCACCGCCGCAAGATTTGCAAGGAGACAATGACCATGGTTCGCCTCCCCCTTGTCCGGGCCTTGTTGCTGGGCGCGTGCGCGTGCGCGACGGTCGCATGCTCCTCCTCTTCCGATTCCGCCACCCGTGGCACTGGTGGCGGTGCTCAGGTTGGCACCGGCGGCGCATCCCCGGGTGGCGGCCCACCCGCGAGCGGTGGCACCACGGGAACGGGGGCGCCGGGCGCCACCGGGGGCTCTGCCGTGCAACAGTCAGGGGGGGCCGTGGGGACGGGATCGGGAGGGACACCAGCATCATCTGGCGGGGCGGCTTCGGGTGGTCAGGCGGCGGGTGGCACCACGGCTCCGCCGGTGGGCGGCCGGGGAACGGCCTCGGGGGGGGCCTCGCCGGCGGGCGGAATCACGGGCTCGTCGACCGATCCCGGCACCGCCGGCGACGGCATGTTCACCATCGGCCCGACGTATATGCCCTCTCCCGATTTGACGCTCAAGCCGGGCGCTCCGGCGGGGTTCCAAGCCCAGTTCAGCTATTCGTCCACCGAGAGCAAGATATTCACCGGATCGGATTTCACCCCTCCGCTCACCTTCACTCGGACCGTCACGATCTTCGTCCCGGCTCAGTACGTAGATGGCACGGAGTCTCCGTTCATGGTGTCGTCGGACGGCTTCTTCGGAGGGCTAAAGACGACGGTTCAGAATCTGGCCGACGATCCCAACCCCGACCATCACGTCCCGCCGCTCGCGATCATCGGCCTCACGGCTGGGCCCGACGTCCATCCCATGAGCGAGCGCAGCCTGGAATACGATACCGTCTCCGACCGGTACTGGCGGTACATCACCACGGAGATCATGCCGGCCATCCTGGCTAACGCCGATTTGAAGAAGGCCTATCCCAACTTCAAGTTCACGACTGATCCCAACGGGCGCGGGGGCTACGGGTGCAGCTCCGGCGGCCCCGCGGTGATGGGGCTGGCGTGGTTTGGCGACTTCAATCGGGTGTTCTCGTTCTCGGGCTCCTATGTGGCCATCCAGAAGACCGCCGACCACCCGCTCGGCGCGTACGAGTACACGCAGATGATCATGGCCGCGCCGTTCCGACCCGACCTGCGCGTGTTTCTGGAGGTTGGTCAGAACGACAACGGCTCCACCAACGCCACCGCCTCGGGCAACTGGGTGACTTCGAACCGGTCCATTGCGGCCGCGCTGATTGCCAAGGGCAATCATACGCGCTTCATGTTCGCCCAGGGCGCCGGCCACTGCGACGACAACCCCCGCAACCAGATCACCCCCGAGGGGCTCATCTGGCTCTGGAGGGGCTACAAGGCGCCTGGCAAGTAACCCGACTGGCCGCGGGGCTTCCCGGCGGGGGTATCAACTATACCTGGCCCCATTTCAGGGAAGCACCCGGCTGGCACATCGCGAGTTGCTTCACCCACGGCAGTTAGCTAACCTTAGTTCATGGACCGCGTGAACGTTCACGAAGCGAAGACGCAACTATCGAAACTTCTGGAGCGGGTCGAGGCGGGCGAGCGAATCGTGATCTCGCGCGCGGGACATCCGGTCGCGGTGTTGTCCGCGTATGCGCCTGCCGCACGCCCGCGTCGTCTGGGTCTGTTCGCGGGTCAGGGGCGAATTCCCGACGACTTCGATCAACTTCCCGATGATTTGCTCGCGGCCTTCGAGGGTCGCGGGCGTTGAGACTGTTGCTGGACACGCACGTCCTGTTGTGGTCGGCCCTCGATCCCGATCGTATTTCCGGCACTTGTCGCGACGCGATCGAAGACGGTGAGAACAGTGTCTTCGTGAGCGCCGTTTCAGCCTGGGAGATCGCGATCAAACAATCGATCCACAAGCTGGAATTGGCACGTCCGGCCGAGCGTTGGCTTCCGGAGGTTCTCCGACGGTCGGGGTTCGCCCCTCTTCCCGTCGACTTCACCGCAGCGCTTAGGGTCCGCGCACTACCGTGGCATCACCGAGATCCATTCGATCGGCTGCTCGCCGCTCAGGCGATCGAGGAGGGGCTCACCTTGGTGACGAACGACGATATTTTCGCCCGCTACGGGCTGTCGATGATGCGCGCGTAATTTTCGCTGAACTACGACAATATTCATCGCGTGCCGTACTCCCACACTCTCACACTCCCACAACCGAGTCGACCAATCCGTCCTACGGCACCGTGGCCAGCGGCACCATGCGCTTGACGGCCTTGGGGTCGCCCTTGACGTCGCCTTCGAGGACGGTCACCGGCACGGGCGGCGTCAGCTTGAAGCGGTAGCCCTTGGTCTCGCTCTCCAGCGCCACCTTCTGGCCCTTGTACTCGAGGTTCCGCACATAGTCTTCGGGCACGAGGCCTTCGCGTACGTTCTCATGATGCTTCACGAGGAAGCCTGCCAGCCGCAGGGCCACGTAGTTGTGCAGCCGGTGGCAGCCGTTGCTCTCGCCGCGCTTGACCGCTCGGTAGCCCGGCGTGCCGTGCGTCCGGATGCGGAGGTCCATGAGCTGCGGCTCGCCCTTCTCGTTCCGCTCCATGATCTGGTGGTGCACGATCGCCACCAACCCGTAGGCCGCGCGGTAGCCCGGGCCAATGATTTCCGTCTTCGGCTCGAAGGTGTCCCCGCGCTTGACGAGCAGTTTGCGGATCGGCATGCCCGGCGCCGGGTGCCAGGTTGGCGTGGCAAGAACCTCGGGCCACACGGCGTCGCCCGTGACGGAGTCCTTGTACTTGAGCGCCATGGTGCCGTCGGACTTCTCGAACGTCTTCCAGCCGCCGATGGTGGTCGGCCAGCGGCACAGCGCCACCTCGTGATCGCCCGCGCGCGCGTACAACGTGAGCGTCGGGCGGTCGGCGACCGGGGGTTTCCACTTCTTGTGTCCATCCTTGTCGAGCGTGGGCCGCGCGAGGACCACCTCGCCGCGATCTATTTCCGCGCGCAGCTCCATCTTTGGGCCGTGGTACGCCGGCAGCGGCGGCAGCTTGATTGCGACAGCCATGGGCAGAGGCGCGGGTCCCTTGCCCTTCGCGGCTTTGCGCGCGGGCCTTTTTGCTCCAGGCGGCGGCGCCGGTGGGCCGAGAGTGCTCGCGAGGACGGCGTCGGGTGACGTCCAGCCCAGCGCCTGGCTGGCGGCATGCGTGGCCGCCGCAATCAGATCGGGAGCCGGAGTGATCTTGGACGATGCGTCCTTGCCCGATGCGTCCTTGCCCGATGCGTCCTTGCCCGATGCGTCCTTGCCCGATGCGTCCTTGCCCGATGCGTCGCCCGCGGCGGCCTTGGGCTGTCCCTGGATTGGCGGCGGATTCGCGTCGCGGGAGGACGGGCTCTGCCCGGCCGAGCGCATCGCGGGAGGTTCGGACCCCAGGGGCTGGAACTCGGGGCTGTCCAGCACACGCCCCTGCACCTGGCCCTGGACACCCAGTGCCGATCCGTCCTCGAGCAGCCCGGTCGCGTCGACGACCCGCTCTCGCAACACGCGCAGCAGCGCGCGGAAGTCGTGCTCGCGGCTGTCGCCGAGGAGCACGGCGCGGGTATCGAGATCGATCTTCGAGTTATCCGCGAGCATGTGCAGGTGCTGGTAGACCTTAAGCCCCTCGGCCGTCCGCCGATCCATCCGACCGGGGCTCGCTTTGCCGGACAGCAGATCCTCGCAGCGCAGGTGCGCCTGCATCGCGATCACGGCCCGATGTTCTACCGGGGTCAAGGGTCGCGGCGAGATTGTCCGCCCAGTCGTGACCATGGGCGTTTCCTTGGCCGTCGCGGGGTCGGGGTTCGGCACTTTCTCCAGCTCTTCAGGCGGGATCACGTTCTTGGGCGACAGTTCCTCGAGCACCGCATCCTTCACCCGCTCGTGGCAGGCGTGGCGCTTTTTATCCGCCAGGCGTCGCCGCACCAGGTTCAGGCTTGGGAAAATCCCGAACGGCTCAAAGAAACGATCCTCGCGCGGGCGCGCGTAGTTCTTGTCCGAGCGGAACCGTCCGTTGGCCAGATCGATCAGATAGGGCCGCATCGGCTGCGGCTTGTCGGGCGTTTCCGAGAAAACATACGGCAGCCAGTCGTCCGAGAGATCGACGACGGTCAGGCCATCTTTGCGCGCGTTCTCGGGCGTCGTCTGATCCGTGACGCGCCCTCCGTCGACGACCATGATCTCGCTGATGACCGGTGCCGTCTGAGCCTGGACCACCGGAGCCGCTTTTGCCTTCGTAGCCACATTGGCCGGCTGCGCCGCCTGCGTCGTTCGCCCGCCGCCGGCAAGAAGGCCAGCGAACGCCAGGGCGATCGCGCGGGCTCCGGGCGCGCGGCCGATACGGGAACATCTTTGGGCCGCGCACATTTGCACCTCCAGCACTGGGCCAGAGCCTAGGGTCGGGGCCGTCGCGATTCAAGGCAGGAGTCTTGCTGCTCGCCGCTCAAGGGCGCCGCCGCAGGGCCAGTTGAGTTAAAGGGTCGAAGCCTCATTCCCCGATCGCTGTCCGGTCGGGCTTGACGGCGTCGGTCCTGCTGACACTCGGCCACGTTTACGCCGAAGGCGTTCGGCGTGATTGGTCGTGGCTGCGAAATGATTGCGGCTTGGACTCGCCAATGCCGCAGAAAACGCGCTCGGTGGCATGGCGGTGAGCCTTTCAGCACCTGGTGGCCGGCCCTTGCGACTGGCACGGCGCGTGCTGCTGCTTGCAGAGCAAGGCAATGAGCTCGGCCATCCGACATCAGCGAAGCGAGATCGCTTCGGCAATAGTCCGCGGAACGGAGTTCCGATGCCGTTGAAGATAGTGAAGGATCTCATGACCGACGTCGTCGAGACGCTGCGGATCGGTGACTCATTGGATCTGGCCGCGCATCATATGAAGGCGGGTCGAATCCGGCATCTTCCCGTTGTCGATGGTGAGGAACGCCTCGTGGGTTTGGTGACTCATCGCCGGATTCTTGGGGCGTGGCTCAGCCACGGACATCCCTCTGCCGAGCGGCCTCGGCAGATCGCCGCGGAGGTGCCCGTCGAGATGCTGATGGAGCGGAACGTATTGACGGTTTCGCCCGACACCACCGCCGCGCTGGCCGCGGCGCTGTTGGAGTCGAGCCAGTTCGGGTGCTTGCCTGTCGTGGCCCACGGCAAGCTGGTCGGCATCATCACCGAGGCTGACTTCGTTCGCTTCGCGCGCGAGTACTTCGAGGCCCAGGATGAAAAGGGAAAACCACGCGCTCGCGAGCCGGGGGCTGGCGGGCATTGACTGCGCGGCCCGCGATTGGGTTTGCTTTTGTCGACAGAACTAGTTGGCTCTACTGAAAGGGACGAAGATGAAACAGATGGCGGTATGGATGGACCACCACCAAGCGCGGATCTTTGACGTCGATGGAAAGACCTTCGACGAGAGAACGGTTGAAAGCGTGACCAAGCACGTACATCGTCACTCGATGGATTCCGAGATGAAGACTCACAACCACCCCGACGACGAGCATCGCTTCTTTCGGGAGATCACCCACCAGCTTGCGGGGGCCGACCAGATTCTGGTGCTCGGCCCGTCGGTGACGAAGCTTCGATTCATCAAATACGCGCACGCGCACGATCAAGCGCTTGCGTCGACAATAGTCGGCGTCGAGACCGCCGATCACCCGACGGATCGTCAGATCGTCGCTCACGTACGCCACTACTTTCATGGTGATCTGCCGCGCCTGGGTGTTGGAACGTAGCGAGGCGGCCAGGATCGCAGGGGGCCTTCCCAGGCCCCTTGCGGCGGCGAAGCTGCTTCACTCCGGTCGAACGCGAACCAGGAACACCGGTCGGGTGGCCTGGTGCAGAACCCTGGCGGCGACGGAACCGAGGACCGCCCCGCCAAGACCGGTGCGCCCGTGCGAGCCCATGCAGATTGCATCCGCGTCAAGACGCTCCGCCGTTTGACAGATGACCTCGGCCGCCGAGCCGCCATCCACGATGCTCACGTCCGTCGGGATGCCGAGCGCCGCCGCCTGGGCCGGGATCTGGGCATGAAGCCTCGCACGTAGGTCATTCGTCTCGCGCTCTGTCAGGGCGCCCGCGGAGCCGGGCGCATAGGCGTAAGTGGGGCTGGGCAAGAGTCGTTCATGAACGTAAAGAAGATGGACAGCCCCGGATTCTCCGCGTGCCAGCGCATAGGCGTGCGCGATGGCGCGGTTTCCGAACTCGGATAGGTCGGTCGCCGCGAGGATTTTGCGCAAGTGCGGAATCGGTTGCTCGCGCGGGGTCCTTTGGCCTTGCGATACGCACACGATCGGCAATGTCGCCGCGTGCATGGCCGGTGGCACCGTACTGCCGTGCAGGAGCCGCGAAAAGCCATGCCGGTGATGCGTTCCGAGGACCAAGAGATCGGCCTTCGCCTCGACCGCCTCCTCGGCCAATCGTTCGCCGGGCGGGCCCCAATTGGGCAGGATCCGCACGGTGGTTTCGCCCCCGCCAGGCAGCGTTCCTATCATTGGCTCGAGCGATTTTCGGAGGAGCTCGACCGTTGGGGCGTCGGCCTCGAACAGGTCCCGCGGCCCGGTCAAACCGAAACGCGCGTATTCGGCTGCTGGCCAATACAGGTGAATGAAAACAACGTCCACCTCGACATGTCGGCGAACATCACGTACCCAATCGATTGCGGCGGCGCTGCTGTTGGACAGATCGACGCCGACGGCAATACGCCACCGCCGGCCAGTCGGCGCGTGGAAAGGCAAGCCCCCTTTTGCCCCTTGAGGAACCACCACGATGGGCTGCTTGACGCGAAGCAGGGCTCCCTCGGCGACGCTCCCCATCAGCAGGCGCGGCAGTGGGCGGCGACCGTGGCTGCCCACGACGACGAGAATCGGGTCGATCTCGGACGCGACGTCCGCGATAACGTCCGCGGGCGGCGATCCGATCGACAAGCGTTCTTCCACGACGATTCCGCGAGCCCGCAAAGCGATCGCAGCCGTGGCCAGTTGCTCCGCCGCGCGCAGACGCAAATCCTCCTCGATTCGCGGCTCCAGCGCCAACTCGGGAATGGTCACGCTCGGCGGTTCGAAGACATGGAGAAGACAGACGGCACCGCCGCGCAGACCCACCAAGGCGGCGGCCATGTCCACCGCCCGCGCGCCCGAGGCCGAGAAGTCCGTTGCGACCAGGATGGTGTCGGCTTTCTTCATGCTTGCGGTCATCTTTTCCCCTTGTTGTCGCTTTTGTTGTCGCTCTTGCTTGCTTCCCGAGAGATGCCTTAGCCGCCGTCAATTTGCAGAGGTCGTGCCACCGGTCCTCACCGCTCATTGGGCGCCACCCGATGAGGCGACGACTCGCTGTCCCCCTCGGCAAGGTTTTCCTTGGCCCCGGCGCCCGCCGGCGCCCGGCACGACTGTCGCAATACGCCGTTGAATGAATCTCGACAACCTGAACCTGATCTTGGTACCAACGGACTTCTCGGAGCCATCGGCGAATGCCTTGCGCGTCGCCGTGCAACTGGCGCAAAAGCTGCGCACATCCATCGAGGTTTTTCACGTGGACATCGATCCGACGGTGGTCCTGCCGCCGCCCGGCGACGTGCTTGCCGTGCCCATGGTGTTCGAACGCATCCAGGCCCAGGCGGAGGCGCGCCTGCAAAGCGCGGCGGATGAGGTTCGGCGCGCGGGAGTGGCCTGTACCACGGCGTCCGAGCTCGGCAGGACCCACACTACGATCATCGAGCAGGCGCGCCGGGTTGGCGCCGGCCTCATCGTCATGGGCAGCCACGCTCGGCATGGCCTCGGGCATGCACTACTTGGAAGTGTCGCCGAGAAGGTGATTCGACATGCGCCCTGCGCGGTTCTGGTCGTGCCTGCGCCGGCCTGACGCCGGCCGAACGCTGATGGCCGGGGAACAGGTGGGTCCGAGCCCGCGCCCGAGCCGGCAAGGTGGTCCGCTAACCGGATTCGTCCGAGATTCTTAGAAAGAGAGGAACGAGATGACGGCTGAGGTTTGGTTGGTGGATGTCGGTCGGTCGGAAATATCGTTCTCGCTCCGGCACCTCATCGTGGCTCAGATTTCGGGTCAGGTACGACGATGGCAGGCCGTTCTGCGGATCGATCCCGAGCGTCCGGCCTTGTCTTCGGTGGAAGCGGTCCTCGACGCGAGCAGCATCGATACCGGCGAGGTGGAACGGGACGACCACATTCGTTCGCCGGAGTTCTTGAACGTCGTCAGATTCCCTCAGATCCTGTTTCGCAGCCAGGTCATCACCCATGTCGCTGGCAATCGATACCGCGTCGGCGGCGATCTGACGCTCAGGAACACCACCCGCGAAGTGACCCTGGAGATGGAAGATCTGGGACGCAAGACGGGCGAGGCGGGAAGAGCGATCACTTGCTTTCGCGCCCACGCGCAGATCAATCGACAGGATTTTGGCCTGCACTGGAACCAGGATCTGGATACGGGGGGCATCGTCCTTGGCGATAAGGTGGAAATTAAGATCGCCATCGAAGCCGCTCGCGATCACGCCGCGGCTGAACCCTCGCCGCGCGGTCAGTGATGCCACAAAACGAGCGGTAGCTCGCCTTGAATGCCGGGGTCGGTCTCCCGGGGGACGAGCCGAGGCGTGAAAGCCGCGAGCGGGCGATCGGCGGTTAGGCGAACGCCAAAGACGCGACCGTGGGCGGTGCCCGGCAGCAGCCGTCGTTCCCGCATCGGCGCGCGGACGGCGGGTCGATCGGCGAGCGGATCGGCGTACAGCTCCACCGCGACATCGACGGGGTCGAGATCATCCCAGTAGATCTCGACCTCGACATCCAGGTCGCCGGCTTCCAGGCGCATCTCGACCCGCCCCCAGCGCACCTGGGGCAGGTGAAGCCGCACTCGTTCCTCCCAGGCGGCGAGCTCGACGGCCCGCGCGGCACCGGCGTCGAGCCGGTGCGCGAGCGCGGCCTCGGCCGGCTTGTACAAACGTTCATCGTACTCGGCCACCATCCGGCTGGCGCTGAAGCGCGGCGCCAGGCGCGAGAGGCTGGCGCGCACCATACTCAACCACCGACGCGGGATACCGGTCGCATCACGTTCGTAGAACAGGGGGACGATTTCCTGCTCCAGGACCCGGTACAGGTCTTCCGTGTCCTCGGCATCCGAGTTTGGGCCGGTGTCGTCCCGCGTGTCGCTGATGGCCCATCCGACGTCAGGCGCATAGGCTTCAGCCCACCAACCATCGAGGACCGACACGTTGAGTCCCCCGTTGACGAGCACCTTCATCCCGCTCGTGCCGCATGCCTCGAAAGGCCTACGTGGCGTGTTTATCCAGACGTCCACGCCCCGAACCAACTCCTGTGCCATCGTGATGTCGTAGTCCTCGAGGTAAACCACACGAGGACGAACCGCGGCACCGCTGGCGAAACGTACCCATTCGCCAATCAACGCCTGGCCTGCCTCATCGTCGGGATGGGCCTTTCCGGCGACGAGGAGCTGGGCGGGCCGCGCGGGATCGGTGAGGAGGCGTCGCAGGCGGTCCGGTTGCCCCAGCAGCAGGTTCGGGCGTTTGTACGTCGCGAATCGTCGCGCGAAGCCCAACGTCAAGATGTCGGGATCGAGGATCGCCGGCGAGTGGCTCACGACCTCGGGCGACACCCCCCTTTGCGCGAGCTGAAGCTCGAAACGGGCGCGCGCGTATTTCACCAGATCGAGGCGGGAGCTGGCGCGCGCGATCCAAATATCCTCGTCGGAAACCGTGCGCACCGCCGGTTCCAGCGATTCGATCCGCCCGCGCCATCGTTCTTTTCCGCAAGCCCGCGTCCAAAGCCTGTCCGCCCAACGTGAATCCCAGCTCGGGGTGTGGACGCCATTCGTAATGTGGGTGACGGGGATCTCGTGCTCCGGCCATCTGGGAAAGAGCGGACGCAACAATCGCCGGGTCACTTCGCCGTGGAGCGCGCTCACCGCGTTGGTGCGGGCCGCGCCACGCACTGCCAGATAAGTCGGGTGGAATGGTTCCGCGGCATCGTCCGCGTCGAGGCGCCCCAAGGCCAGGAGGTCTGGCAAGGATAGGCCCAACTCCGCCAGGATGCCCCGCTCGTCGGGGAAATACTTCGCCAGGAGGCCCGGCGCGAATGCGTCGAACCCTGCCTCGACGGGGGTATGGGTCGTAAATACGTTGCCCCCGCGCGTGGCCCACAAAGCGACCTGAAATGGCTGATTCGTGCGTCGCATGAAAGCACGCGCGCGTTCCAGCAAAGCAAAGGCGGCGTGTCCCTCGTTGAGATGACACACCCCGATGTTGAGCCCCAGCGCTTCCAGGGTCCGGTATCCCGCGATTCCCAACACGAGTTCTTGCAGCAACCGTCGCTCGTCGCCGCCGTCGTAAAGCTTGCCGGTGATTCCGCGATCGAGCGGCCTGTTCATCGGATCGTTGCTGTCAAGAAGGAACAACACCGCACTTCCGACCGCGGCGCGCCAGACCCGCAGATGGACCGTTCGCCCAGGCAAATCGAGCGGCACGCGCAACCATCCCCCACCGACGGCCATCTGCGGCTGAATCGGCAGCGCGGTGGGATCGTTGAACGGATACAGCTCTTCTTGGTGACCTGCCGCATCGACCAGCTGCCGAAAGTAGCCCTCTTGATAGAGGAGGCCAACGCCCGCGATCGGTAGACCGAGATCATTGGCGGCCTTGAGGTGGTCGGCCGCCAGAACGCCCAGGCCGCCCGCGTAAAGAGGCAACGCGGCGCCGAACCCGAATTCCATGCTGAAATAGGCGATCGTCGGGCGGACGGGGATTGCGGGATTCGTCGCATCCGATATCGCGCAATCCAACTGGGCGCGTCGTTCATCTTGGATGTGCCTCAGCTTGCGCCGGAACTCGCTGTCCCTCGCCAGTTGCTCCAATCTGAGGCGCGAAACCCCTTGCAAGATCAGCCAGGGATTTTCGGTGGCGGCCCATGCCTCGGCGTCGAGCGCTCGCCACAGCTCGTCGCCGGCGTGACTCCACGTCCAGCGGAGATCGAGCGCGATTTCGTACAGGGCCTCCATGCCGGCCGGCAGATCGTTCGGAATCATGAGACGGTTCACCCGGGGAAGTGTGGGCCAGATGCGTGCCGCCGCAAATAGCCTTCGGCATGGCCGATGCAACACCTCGGTGTCGGAGGCAACGAGGATGAGCGCGGCGCGAAGGACCACGAATACGTTGCGCGTCACCGTGATCACGGTGCTGATGACATTCGCGCCCGCGTGCGCGACCACGAGCACGACGTCAACGACCTGGGCCGACGAATCAGCGCCCGGGTATTGGTCTCGCCGGGGTCGTGTTGAGTCCGTACGTGAGATCGTGCGCCACCAACAGGGTAATCCGCTCGGCGGAGCATTGGCGGGGGCGTTGATCGGCGGATTCCTCTTCGGAGGTCGTGGGCCGGGCGCGCTAGTTGGCGCCGCCGGGGGAGCCGCGGTCGGTGCCGCCGCCAGTCAGGGAACGGCCGAGAGCAGAACGTACCAGATCCTTGTCAGGTTCGACGATGGCACATACGGGATGTTCGTTTATGGCGGTTACGCCCCATTCGGGCCCGGGGAGGCGGTTCAGCTGACCCCTCAGGGCCTCGCGCGCCTGTAGTCCCGAAATGGCGCGCGAAACATGCACGACAAGACGAGGCAAGATGGAAATTGGAAGGTGGAAGATGGAAAGGGAGGGGCGATGAAGGTTCATTTGTTCGAAAAAATCAACCAGCAGGCCCTCGCTTGGGTGGAAGACATGATGACGGAGATCGGAACATCCGATCCACAAAAAGCATTACATGCGCTTCGAGCGGGCTTGCAGGCGCTTCGCGATCGTTTGTCCATTGATGAGGCGGCTCAGCTTGCCGCCCAGATGCCGCTCTTGATACGGGGGATGTTCTTCGAAGGATGGCATCCGAGCGGAAAACCTCTGAGGATCCGGCACGAGGCCGAGTTTCTGGCTCTCGTGCGCACGTACTTAGCGCCGCGAGAAGATGTGCCTGCCTCCGATATCGTGACGGCTTTGTTTCGCGTGCTCTCCCGTCACATCAGCCCAGGCGAGATCACGGACGTGGTCATGAGCCTTCCCAAGGACTTGGCCGACGTTCTTGAAGGCGGGTGGGCTAGGGGCGAGCGCCCCGCTTCCGGTCGCTGATCTGTCCGTGACCCAAGCTCGAGGGCCGGCGTCGCCTCGGCGTCGTTCGCACGTGTTGCACAAGCGGGTCGACTTTGCGAAGGTCTTGCGGCGGCAAAAAACAGGACGTTGCACATCATGAGAACAACTGACCAAACGGCATCGGTGGGCTTGCGAGTCGGCCTTGGAACCGGGGGGCGCATCGAGCGCGGACTCCTCGTTGTTCTTGCCTTGACCGGGGCGGCCTGTGCGCGATTCGCCGATGCCGCCGAGGCGCCGGCACGGCATCTGCCGCCGCCCGACCATATCGCGTCCGAGACGATGAGAGACCTGAAGGCGCGAATGGGCCGTCACGGCAACACGATGTCGAACTTGGTCCGAGCCGTGGTTCTACTCGATCGACCGGGGATTCAAGCGCTCGCCCGGAATATCGCCGACGAGGAACTCGTTGCGTCAACGGTAAATGGCGCGAAGTCTGACAAACCACTTCCGCTGCCGCGCGAGTTCGGCAGGGAGCAGGACGCACTGCGTGTTGCCGCCCAGCAACTCGCAGTAGCTGCCGTCGCGGGAGGTGATGACAAAGCCTTGGCTGACGCCTTTGCGACCGTCACTCGGACGTGTGTCGCCTGCCACAGCTCGTACCTTCACGGGGATTTCCGGCCCGAGGCGCCGGCGAAGACAGGCATCGATCACTCTTCCAAGCCATGACCGCCTCCAGACGCTCCGTCAGCCTTCTCGCTGGCGTCATCGTCTTTCATCTTTTTCATTGAGCGCTCTTCTTCCAGCATTTCCGTGAGCAGCCAGGACGTCAAGAACGCCAGCTTGGCCGCAAGGGTTGGCAGGAGTGGATAGCTGCGGGCTTCGAGGTGAAGGTCCGCGAGCACGCCCCGCTGTCGTTTGTGCTCATCGAGCAACAGCGCGACACGCCGAGGTCCGATGGGGAAATCAACGTTGAACAGCGGGATGAGGACCTTCTCTTCGAAGGTCAGGTGAACCTCCATCATCGAGCGCAGATCGCCGATCGCGGATGCCACGGCGTCCGCCGGACTGACTTTGCCATCAAGAGCCAAGTCCGCCACCGCTCGTGCCTTCTCCAAAAAGGCCCGGATCTGCGCGTGCTGCCACAGGATGCCTCGCCGCGCGGTTCCAGCGTCAACAGGTTCGATGGGGGCAGACCAACCGAGTCCAGTCACGGCAGCCTCGCTTTCTTTCATCCTTGGCCGTCCTGTCCCGGATTTGGTGAGCGGGTGGAATGCCATCAATCCCTGGGCGCATTCCGAGACGTAGCAACGGCAGTGCCATCGGCGATAACGGGTATTCTGACCTTGACCTGTCGCGGGCACGCTTGAAGACCCTTTTTTTCGCTTGGCCAAGCGCGCATCGCTTTCGGACAAGCCGGGGCACGACGTAATAAGTGCGCAAAAAAACGCGCGTTCTGAAATAGCACGCGGCGCCGGATCCCAGCCGGTGTCCTCCCATCGGGCCGCAGGGTCCGTCAACGTGGGCGATCAACGTGGGCAAGTCGCGCCGCCGCGGTCGCGATCGAAGGCGGTCTGGATCGTGCAGGGAGTCATGCCCTGACCGGATCGAGGAGAAGCCGATGCGCACACCGATGATCTTGCCCGACGCCTTCGCAGGTCCCGCCGCCGGCGTCGTGGCGGCTTTTCGGGAACACGAGGGTTGGGCCGCAGGAGGAGATCGAGACTTGGTCATGCCGCAATTCGAAGTCATTCGCGAAATGCTTTCGGGCCTGGAAACACTAACCGCGGCGGGCCAGCGTCACTCCATAGGAAAGATTCTTGCGTTCATCCGGACTCGCCTCCGGGAATCGGGTCCATTGCTGAGCGGGCGCAACCGAGAAACCGTCGGCGAGCTCCTGGACCAGCTCACGCGTGAGTCCGCCCGGCCGTGGCCGGATCTCCGCGATGTCCGCGAGCGCACCGAGAGCCTGATAGCGCTTTTGCCGAGCACGGGGGCCCCTGCCTCAACGGTCGCTCGGATACGTGAATAGAACCCTGGCGCGCGGATTGGTGACGACCAACTTGCCAGGAGGGGGGCTGTCGTTCTCCACCAACGACACCGTAAAGGAAGTCAGCGCGTCCTGGCGTCGACCGGTTCGGTCGGGATAGCGCAGGATCCATTCCAGGAGCGCCTGGTGATAGACCGGGACCTCCGAGATTCGATCGACGTACGTCCCGAAAAATACGTTGTATCCGAGCCCGTCGGGGATCGTGGCTTCGGAAAATCGGGGCTTGTCTCGGCCACGGGCTGCCTCGTTCAAGGGATCCACACGCCGCCCGTCCGCGGTCAGGGCGTCCACCACGATCGTGCGATCGCCAGCCGGCGGCTCCGGGCCGAACATGCTCCAGCCTTGAAGCAGCTGCAGTTCATTGACGATGACGTGCGCCCAATGTGGTTGAACCGACCGAAATGCGGCCGGCATCGCGGGGTTTTCAACTCCGACTTGGGTTCCGGCGATGAGGATAAGTGTCAGGACCGCCATTTCTCGCAGGCGAGCACGGTAGGGGCGCGCTCGGGTTGGCGTGAACGGGGAAACCGGGATGGCCGCCGACGGGGGCAGGACCAGGTGCTGCCGCACAAGCCGCCCGCAGGCGGCGATGGGTAGGGCCAATCGATCGAACGCCCGCGCGGCGGCGAATGCACGCGCGGCGGTTCGTTCGATAGCGCCCGCAAGGGACGATTCGCATGCCCAATCCCAAAACGCGCCCGGCAGCAAATTGGGGAGAAACGCGATCATCGCGGGTGAAAAGACGCCCAGATTCAGAAACACCGCAAGACTGGCGTGCAAGCCGAACAACATCGCGATCACGATCAGTCGCGCGATCGGAGTCCCGAACGGCAAAAAGATCAGAACCGGCGCGGCAAGTTCGACGAATTGGGTGGTGCGCGTGAGGAGATGTGACATGGCAAAAGTCAGGTGCGGTCGAAGCCACAGACTTATCCAAGTCACCTGGCCCTCCGCTTGAAGGACGTAGTGAACCGCGGAGCCGTCCTTCCACGACTGTCCGTCCTTCTGAACGCCGTTGAAGAAGTAGATCACGGCCAGCTGCAACAGAATGGCGAGACACGCGATCGATTTCACGTCGTGGTCCGTCCTCGGCGTGAGCGGGCCACGCTCGGTGTGTCGCCGTGCGCGCCGGGCATCCAACGAGAATCGACGGCCCACGGGCAGAAAACACGTCCAGAGGCAAATCTCGCTCAAGACCACGTTGCCACCGTTTTGCACGAACAAGACCCGCCCATGCAGGCTCAGCACGGCCACCAGGCTCAGGATCTGCGCCAGCCGTGTGCGCCATCCGAGTAGCAACATGAGGTAGGCGGCCCCGCACAAAACAAACCCGACCGCGACTTCATAACCGTACGACGCCATGTAAAAAAGTGAGAGCGCATGGTCATACGTGGGCTGCCACAGAAGGGTGTGATTGGGCAGAAGACCTTCGTTCGTGTACCAAGTGGAAAGCCCCGGCACTCGTTTGGCGAGATCCAGGAGCAAGCAGAGCCCGAGCGCGATGCGACCCGCACCGAGGCTTCGGTCGTCCAAGGTCAAGTAAACCCGGACCAAGCGCCGCCACCAGATCCGATCGAGCGCTTTGGCGGACCCCATCATGCGAAACGACCCGATGATGGCCCCGACCGGTACGATTTCAAGACGAAATACCCGTACGCCGCGCACCTACCAGCCGTAACAACGCAGCGAGGGTCGCATGACCAAACACACCCGTACGTTTCTATTTGGTGCGCGGTTGGTGGTGGCCTCGGCGGCAGGCACCATCGCCATCGCCTCGGGGGCTTTGCTTTTCGGCCTCCCCAGGCTGCTCCCGCGGTTTGGCCTCGATGGGCTCGTCACGGCGTATCGTGAAATCATTGGCCTTTGCTGTCTGGTGTCCACGACCACATTGCTTGTCACTTACGTGCTGCCCTGGACTGCTCGCGTCACAATGCGCCATCTGAAAGGTTCGTCGAACATCCGCAAGGGCAAGAAGCGCTTGCAAGCTCTGACGCGATCGGAAAAGAACATTCTGAACCAATACATTTCGCGCCAAACGCGGGTGTTGGTTTTGGATAGCCGAAGTGGCGCGACTGCCGCGCTGCAGAAGGCCGGAGTCATCAGCCGCACTGGTGCATCGGAAGACCCGTGGACAGGGCAAACCTTCACGATCGCGCCCTGGGTGTGGAACTACGTGAGAGTCAACCGCAGCGTCTTGCATCACACGGGAAACTCCCTGACGCAGCTCTCCGATTGGCGCGCCGATCGTCGCGCATAGGTTGTCGCGCATATTGGTTTGCGATAGCCGCCGTCCAGGTGTCGGCGCG
>JADGRC010000109.1 GCA_017881245.1 Pseudomonadota bacterium | reverse complement strand
GTTGCCTTCGCAAACCGCCGCGATCGTCACCATGACTGGGCCGTGAACCTCGCCAGGGACGTCTCGACCCCCCTTTTGACCTGCGAGGCTGTCTTGGCCGAGGCAGCGTTTCATCTCGGGACGGTCTCCTTGGTTCTATCCATGGTCCGGGACGGTCTGATCACGATTGCGTTCGACTGCAAGGCGCATCTGGTCCAGCTGGCCACGCTTGCCGCCAAGTACGGCGATCGCAACCCCGATCTCGCGGACCTCTGCCTGATCCGCATGAGCGAGTTGTTTCCGCACTATCCGATCTTGACGATCGACCGGAAGGACTTTGGTGTCTACCGCCGGAACAAACGGGAGATCATCCCTCTCGTCTGCCCGGTTTCGTAAACGATCCCGACGTCCGCCGCGATCATCAACAAGTCGGGCAACCGCAGGCGATGCCCCTCAAGCCCGAGAAGTCGGCGCAGACCGAATACGGCGATACGCAACTGGAAACGCCGAGGCAGGCGCAGGTCGCCGCACCCTGGCAGACCGGCGGGATTGTCACGCAGTGGAACTGTGTGCCCTGAAGGGTGACGTTGTTGACACAACCCTGCTCCGCCGACGCGCAGTCGGCGCAACTGGTCACGCGTTTACATTGGGTGGCCGGCACGCACCCGCCCAAGTAGCAGGTGCCGGCAGGGTTCACGGTCGGTACCTCGCCGGGCGGGCACGTGGGTGTCGGACCGCCACAAACCACCCTCGATGCGTCGCAATTGAATCCGGCCACGCAGCGGCCGGCCACGCAATCCACCGCGCCGGAAGGCAACATTTCCTGATTGCACTTGCTCTGTACACAGAGCAGCGGACACACCGCGGGATTCGGCGCGTCCACGGGAAGGGCGCGGCAGTTACAGCAGTCCGAGACCAGTCGACAATCACTGGCCGTCATGCACTCGGGTTTGTTGCCCGCGCCGCCCGTGCCCAAGGCGCCGCCGGTTCCCGCGCCGCCGCTCGCGGCTCCGCCCGTCGCGGCACCCCCGGTCGCGGCTCCGCCGGTCCCCATCCGTCCACCCGTCGCGGCACCCCCGGTCGCGGCTCCGCCGGTCCCCATCCGCCCCCCTGTCGCGGCACCTCCGGTCGCGGCTCCGCCGCTCCCCATCCGTCCCCCCGTCGCGGCACCTCCGGTCCCGAAGCGACCGCCGGTCCCTGCCCGTCCACCGGTTGCCGAGCCGCCCGTATCCGAGCCGCCCGCACCCGTCATCGAACCGCCGCTGGCCTCGTTACCACCAGTTCCCTCCCCGCCGGTCGCGGACTCGCCACCGCTTCCGACCGCTCCCCCACTCGCGGAAATTCCACCGGTCTCCGTTGCGTCCGTTCCCCCGCTTCCCTTGCTCCCCCCGGTCCTCCCGGCGCCGCCCGCGCCTGGTCCGCCAGCGTCGATCGCCCCCAGCCCCCTCATATCCGTCGAACAGGACGGGGACAGAGCTAGCGATCCGATCCCGACAAGAACCATCCAAGATCTGGCTGAATGCATTCTATCTCCAGTAATGCAGCTAACGTCAAATTATACAGCTTAGTGTGGATTCCCGCCACGACTGAATGAACGCGCTGAACGCGCGGCGTGAACCTGGGATGGTGTGTCCATGCGGACCCGTCCCGCTTCACCCGCCCGGGCGCCTGCGTCGCGTCGCCAAGCGCTCGCTAGAACCGCCACGCGAGATGCAGGACGACTGGACCGCGGATTCGCTTTGTGACGACGAATGAGCGATTCCTCGCGATGCCTGGTAATGTTCACTTCGCTCGCGTTCATGGGTGCCGGATGTGTGGCCCATGAAATGGTTGGACGGCCACCAAGCGCCACGGAGATCGAGCGCATCAACGAATTCTCACATGATCACGGAGGCTTGAACGTCGCGTACGTGACTTCACCACCCTCCTGCGCGGCTGGTTCGTGCGGTCTGGTTTGGTGCTGGCTCTATCAATGGCGTACGCAGCGCCCTTCGCTTCTGGCTGCATACACACGGGCTTCACGCCAACCACCGGCGTTGCGTTTCCGCCACGTGCCGAGGACTGTTACCTGGACATGATTTTTCAGGGGCAACCCCCTTACCCCTATGTGGTGATCGGACAGATCTCGACCGACTCCACCGCGCCGGATCTGTTCGCTCTCGGCGAAAGTAACGACGTGGCCGTTCGGCGGATGAAGGAGCAAGCCTGCCTCGTCGGCGCACACGGCCTCATGCAGGTTGGCGCCAACAGTCAGGGAAGCTGGACCAGCAACGGCTACTCAAAGAGCACGAGCGGCGGTGCGGTCGCGTTCGTCTACGTCGACCCGACTGGTAGACCCCTGCCGCCACCCTACGCCCCGCGAGTCCTTATTCAGCCGGGCGCCCTTCCGAACCCCGCCCCGTAACCGAAGACCGACACCCTGCGTGTAGTATGCCCCCGTGTCGATCCTGTTGTCCGCTCGCGAGCTGTCGCATTCATTCGGAGCCCGCCCCCTCTTCGAGGGCGTCAGCTTCACTTTGGCGGACGGCGATCGCGTTGGTTTGATTGGGCCGAACGGCGCGGGCAAGTCGACCCTGCTCAAGATTCTGGCCGGCGATCTGGCGGCGGACGACGGGGCAATCGCGCGGCGGAGCCCTCTGCGCGTCGCCTTCCTGCCCCAAGTGCCCGAGCTTTCGGGCGCGACGGTCCGCGAAGCGGTGCGCGCGGGACTTCCCGATGCCGCCCACGCCCACTGGGAAGACGAGGCGCGGGTCGACGAATGGTTGAGCAAGATGGAGCTCGACCCCGAAGCATCCACGGAACATCTGTCAGGCGGCTGGCGCAAGCGGGTGGCGCTGGCGCGCGCTCTGGTCGTGGACCCCGACCTGCTGCTTCTGGACGAGCCGACGAACCATCTGGACGTCGACAGTATCCTCTGGCTGGAGAAGCTGCTCGGTAACGCGAGTTTCGCCACCGTGACGGTGACGCACGACCGCCTGTTTTTGCAGCGGGTGGCCAACCGGATCCTGGAACTGGATCGGCGAAACGCGGGCGGCATTCTGGACGTCGCCGGCGACTACGCCACGTACGTCGACCGCAAGGCCGACGCGATGGCGAATCAGGAACGCCGCGAGGACACCCTGCGCAACACGCTTCGTCGCGAGACCGAGTGGCTGCGGCGCGGACCGAAGGCGCGCTCGACAAAGCAGCAGGCGCGCATCCAGCGAGCGGGTGCGCTCGCCACCGAGGTCGCGGGCCTGGAGATCCGCAACCGCGTCGACACCGTCGATCTGGACTTTCAGTCGGGCGACGGCGCGGGAGGCCCGCGCCCCAAACGCTTGATTGAGGCGCGCGGAATCGGCAAGAAATTCGGGACCCGGGCCGTATTCGCCGGGGTTGACGTGTTCGTCGGTCCGCGCACGCGCATTGGCTTGTTGGGACCAAACGGCTGCGGCAAGTCCACGTTGCTGCGCGTGCTGACCGGCGAGGACACACCAACGACGGGGGAAGTGATCCGTGCCGATGGCCTGCGCGTGGCGTATTTCGATCAGAACCGCGACGCTCTCGATCCGGCGCGCAGCGTGGCCGACACGGTTTGTCCCGATGGCGACTTCGTGCAGTTTCGCGGTGCGCGCCAGCACCGCGCCGGCTATCTCGAACGCTTCCTGTTCCGATCCGAACAGATCTCGCAACCGGTGGGAAGACTCTCTGGTGGCGAGCAAAGCCGCCTGGTGATCGCGCGCCTCATGCTGCAACCGGCGAATGTGCTGGTCCTCGACGAGCCGACCAACGATTTGGACCTACAGACGCTGGCCGTCCTGGAGGATGCCTTGACCACCTTCGAGGGCGCCGTGCTGCTGGTGACCCACGATCGCTACTTCCTCGACCAAGTGACGACGCACATCCTGGCGTTTCACACGCGACCGGGCGAAGAGGGTCGCGTGACGCCCATGGTGGGCCTCGCCCAATGGGAGGCGTGGCACAAGAGCCAGACCCCCATCCGCGGAACGCAGAGAAAGTCAGGCGACGGATCCGAAACACGCGCGGCGTCGGCGAAACCGAAGAAGCTGAGCTTCAAGGATCAGCAGGATTGGAACGCGATGGAAGCGCGCATCCTGGCCGCGGAGAATCGTGTCGCCGCACTGGAGGCCGAAAGCACCCGGCCCGACGTGGTGACGGACGCCGCCCGCTTGATGGCGCTTGAACCAGAAAAAATCGCCGCGCAACTGGAGGTCGATCGTTTGTACGCCCGCTGGGCGCAACTGGAGGCGCTGCTCGCCGACCCAGCGAGAGGTTGATCAGCGACCTCGGTCCGGTCCGTTCAGTATGGGGTCGAAACCAGCGGCCGAGGCACATCGGCCGCCGGCTCGTCTTCAGCGGTCACGAGGACGGACAAGAGCCCCGTCAACGCGGCCAGTCGACGACCCGCTCGGCCACGGAGGGCAAGCGACGGCGAGGCGAGGCCCATAGCCGTGGCGCACGCGTCCACGGTGCGCAATCGTCCCGTGTCTTCGCGGCGAAGTCCTGTCCCGAGGACTGTCGAGGGATTGCGCGCCGTCGTCTCGGCGCGCAGGAGGCATAGGACCTCGTGCCGCAGGTCCACAGCCCGCGGCGGAACCGTCAGTCCATCATCCGCGGCGACGTCGCCGTAGAACGTCCCCCATTGGACCAGCACATCGTCGGGACGCACGAAGCGGCTCCACGCGTGCAACCAATCCGCCACGCTGCCGCCCCCCCGGATGTCATCGACCGACAGCTCGATCTGGCCGGCGGTGTTCGGCGCCAGTGGACGCCGCGGCGCCACGAAAACCTCCAGCGTCTCGCCCGTGGCGGGGCGATGGGCGACCCAATGAACGATCTCGGGTGGCTCCCGCGCGGGATCTCGCCGCGGCCACGCGTTCGTGTCCCCCTGCACGCAAACCAGCCGCTCCCAGTCCCGGGAAAGTCGCTCCGCCAGCTTCGCCCGGTGGGACGGACGACGCGCGCCTAAGACGCGCCGATGACGGCGCGCCCCGATCTCGTTCACGAACTGGACCTGCCGCTCGACCATGGCCCGAAAGGGATCGAGCAGGTGATCGAACGGTCCGTTCTCGGGTTCCATGATCTGCAAAACCTCCGCCAGCGCCTCGATGGTGGATACGCAGATCGCGGCGGGCTGCCGGCGTATGCGGTATTCGCTCGGGCGTCGGGGCGTGAACGCCACGTGCGGCAAAGCCGCCAACGCCGGATTCAACCGCGCGAGTTTGCGCGCCAGGGACCACGTGCCGTCAAGTACGATCAGCGTGACCGGGCGATCGCGCGGCAGCGCCGCGACATCCAGAGCTCCCGGTTTCGGGAACAACACACAGATCGGATCACGCGTCTCCAGAACGTCCCGGACGACCGGATCGCCACTGAAGTCCAGACCCACGCGCAACAGGGAATTGGTCAGCGCCAGGTGGGCCATCCGGGCCGTTCCCACGCCCACCGTCTGCTCCTTCGGGTGTTGCAACAACAGCACCCGGGTGCGCGTGGATATGGGACGCAAGTACGCGCAGAAACATACTATCAGGGGACGCCGGCAACGATCACACAGCGCCCGCTCAGCCACGGTCTTTACCCAGATCGATGCGCAACATCCGCGCGCGTTTGCACATCCGCGCCGACAGATCGACGCCAACCGCGTCCATGCCCATGGCATTGGCCACGGCCAGCGCGGTCCCAAAGCCGCAAAACGGGTCGACGATCGTACGCGTGATGGTTTCGTCGAGGACGAATCGGCAAGCTTCGATGCACGCCTTGACCCCCATCGCCTTGCTGCCCGGCATGAAACCCGCGTCCGCCAGAACGTCGGCTGTCGCCCGTCGCAACGACGGTCGAAGCGTCGACGCGAATCCCAGCAAGTGTGAATAGCTGGCCCGGCCGTAGGTCACCGTGCCGGGCGGCTTGCGGCAGACAATCTTGTGAAACAACATCCCCATCCCCGTCCGCCCGGCGGCGCCGATCACCAACGCTCCTTTGTCCAACCACAAGCCATCCCGCTTGATGTCGCTCTGGAAGAACATTGCAATCCCCTCGGGTGGCACGGCGGCCATAATCAGCTCCGCGGCATCCTGAAACCATGCGCGCCAGCCTTCGAAGCCGAGCGCCGGCACTTCCGACACGTCGGGCAGCGACGTGATCACGCTGGCCCCTCGAAGGACGCCGCGGTCGCGCAACCAGGCGAGCGCATCAGCATGGTGGACCGTCCGCTCGGGTACCCGCGCGTGCTTGATCAGGTCGGCCGTCGTGTCGTCCATCACCGGCGAACAGTCAAACACACTGAACACGATCCCACACGTTACTCATGCCACGCGGCACATTCCTTCCGCACCCGGTCGCGGCCAGGTTAGACCAGCGACGGCATCTGCGTTGCCATCGCCTCAAGGCGCATTCCATCCGCGCCCGGTCGCGGCCAGGCTAGGAACCCGTGGGCGACACTATCTGGATCCCGTTCACGGGCGCGCGCATCTGCGTGCCTCCTACTGGCGTTGCCGTCAACGTGAAAGACGTACCCGTGACATTCTTGAAGACCACATAGTTACCGGCGACGGTCGGCGAAGCAAGTTTGTACCCGCCGAAGGTCGTCGGCGTGGCTCCAGACTGCGACACCATGAACGACGTGGCCCCGATGGTGTACTTGTACGTTCGGGTCGGGTTGTTCGCGATGTCGCCCAGGGTGTAGACGTACACATCGTAGCCCGACGTCGCCACTGACGCGGCTAAGCCGCTCACAACGACGGTCCCCGGCATCGCAGCATTCGATGGATCCAGGTAGCCGTTCATCATCCTGACGTCACCGGGCGCGTCGGCAAACCCGATGTGCCAGATACCCGTGGTCCCCGACAGGAAGGGCGAACTCCAGGTCAAAGCGGCAGCGGTGATCGTACCGTCCGACGATACCAAAGCGGACACAGTTCCATTGAGGCCTGTGGCGCTGTTCCAGTGCGTCGCCGGTTTGAACCCGGCCGTTTCCGTGCCGGCCATGGCGGGTAACGGAACCAGGGCGCCCGCCCCGCCATTCGCGGCCCCCACGAAATCGATGCTCAAAATCCAAGGTCCCGCGCCGCCGGTTGCCGCGCCACCCGTGCCGGCTCCTCCAGTCGCCGCGCCACCAGTCCCGGCTCCCCCGGTCGCCGCGCCCCCGGTTCCCGCGCCACCGGTTGCCTTGCCACCCGTGCCGGCTCCTCCAGTCGCCATGGTTCCGGTCCCACCCGAGGCCCTGCCGCCGGTTCCCATCCCCCCGATCGGGACCAAGCCCCCACCCGTGGCGGACATTCCGGTTGCGCCGGTTGCGCTTCCCCCGCTCCCAGATCCACCCGTGGCCACGCCTCCCGTCCCGGAACCCCCCGTCCCAAGCCCTGATCCTCCACCACTGCCCATTCCCGAACCTCCGGTGTCGCCAGCAATTGGAATGTCGCCAAATCCCCCCGAACCAATGGTGGGCTCTCCGCCCGAGCCACTCTCGCCCGAACCCCCGCTGCCGATCGACGCGCCTACGGGCGCAAGGCCCGACCCGTTGTCGCCGTTTCGCGAGTAGGTGCCTTGCGCTCCGCAGCCCAACGCCCCCGAGAGGACGCCGAACAAGGCGACCGCCATACAGGCGGGATGGAAGGTCGTGTCTCTCATGAGAACTACCCACCCGAAACCCTGACGAAATCCCCAACCCAGAAATTACCACAGAATCGCGCCACTATACCGAAAAAAGTCGAGATAATCGTATCGGCCAATACATATTGTATGGAGGGCATTTTACCCGCGTTCCCGGCTGAAAGTGCCTCTCGCTGAAGCTGGCCATAAGCCGGGTTCTGTTCCGCGTCGCCGCGGGGGTGTCATTCCTCTGGACCGCCCGTTGCCGGGAGGTTCTAGCGACCGACTCGAGATCGGATCGGCGCGGGCCACGCCGGCGGAGTTTTCTCCGCGATCCCGGACTGGTCTTGCTCCAGGTGGGGTTTGCCGTGCCCTCCTCGTCACCGAGGAGGCGGTGCGCTCTTACCGCGCCGTTTCACCCTTACCGCCGGCCAAGGCCGACGGCGGTCTGTTTTCTGTGGCACTTTCCTTCGGGTCACCCCGACTGGCCGTTAGCCAGCACCCTGCCCTTTGGAGCCCGGACTTTCCTCGACGAAACCTTGCGGCCCGCCGCGACCCCCACACCAACTTCAGCGAGAAGCCCCCACAGTATAACCACATCGCCAAGCCCCGGGAGGTGGAGACAGGTGCTCGTGTCGAATCAGGCGGCGGTGGCGTCACCCTTGACACACCGCGAGCATGCGGCCATGCGCATTCTCTGCAAGTGTCGAATCAGCCGGCGGTGGTGTCACCCTTGGCGCTCTCGGGATCCTTCATCAGATCCTCCCAATAAATGATCCGATGGCAGGAGGGGCACGTCTCGATCGACGATCCCCGCTGCAGCACGTTGTACAGCTGCGGTGGAATGTTCATGTTGCATCCACGGCAGGTGCCGTTGCGCACACCGACCACGGCAAGACCACGGCGGATACGAATTCCGCTGTATCGCTTCAGGACTTCCGGCCTCACATCGCGCGCCACCTGGTCTCGCTCGATCCGAATCGCGGCAATCTTGGCTTCGATCTCGGCGACGCGAACCCGGGCCAGCTCACCGTCCTTCTCGACGGAGGCCCGAACCTCCTCCACGCTCTGCGCCCGCTCGCCGAGCACCTTCTTCTTGGCCTCGATCGCGTCGACCAGCTTCGCCACCTCGGCCTCGCGGCTGGCGACCCCGTCGCGGCGCGACTCGGTCTCCCGCTGAGCCGCCATGTATTCTTTCGAATTCTTGGCCTGGGACAACTTGTGCTTGGCGCCGGTGACGTTCTCTTCGTCCTGTTCCAGTTGGCCTTTCTGTTCCCCGTAGTACCGCTCGGTCTCGGCCAACTGCGCGCGCTCGCTGACGAGCAACGCCTCGACACGGGCGAGATCAGCCTGGTTGGTCGCCAGCTTCGCCGGAACCGCCTTTAGCGCGTTTTCCAATTCCTGAATCCTGGCGTCGTGTCTTTGTAGCTCTTCAAGTCGCTTAAGCTGATCGCGCAACTTCAAATACCTCCGTGTGCTGCTTGCCCTATTTTGTGTTTCCTCGACGCCTCCAAGGCGAGCGGGGGCACGTCTTCAGTGGGCCCACCTGGATTCGAACCAGGGACCAGGCGGTTATGAGCCGCCAGCTCTAACCACTGAGCTATGGGCCCCATCTCGCGCTCGAACTGCGTCAACAAAGAACTTGGGAATCTACACTGCCGGGCAGTAGGTGTCGAGCCGATAGATGATCACACGGCGATCGGGACCACGACTGTCGGGACCACAGTCGGATTGTGGAGTACGACCCGGTTCCGCCCGCCACGCTTCGCGGCGTAGAGCGCCTGGTCCGCCGCCGCCAAAAGGTCGCCGCTGGTGCCGAATGCGGCGGGCCCCAGCGTGGCACACCCGAACGACATGGTCACCTCCAGCGACGCGGCACCAGCCAGATTGTGGCGCGTGGCCTCGATGTTCTTTCTGATTCTTTCCGCGACCACGGCGGAGCCCGCGGCGTCGGTCTCCGGGAGGACCAGAACGAACTCCTCGCCGCCGTAACGCGCGACCATGTCCCGAGGGCGCAGCCGCCCCCGCAGGGCCTCCGAAACCGCAATCAGGACGCGATCTCCGGCCGCGTGTCCGTGGGTGTCGTTGACGCGCTTGAAATGATCCACGTCGGCCATGATAACGCTCAACGGCTTGCCCGAACGGTGCGCCAGCGCGAATTCGTCGACCACGTGTGCGTCCAGGCGGGCGCGGTTGTAAAGACCGGTCAACTTGTCGCGTTGCGATGCTTCCTCTAGGACCCGGGTCTTGTGTTGCAGACTGTCGATCGCTTCGTGGGCCGAATCGATCTGCCGGGCCGCGCGCAGGGTTACCATCACCAACGTTTCGGTCGCCTGGTCCAGCACGGCCGAGATCTCGTCGGAGGTCCCCAATTTCAGGTCAAACAGCTCGGCGACCTGAGGCATCGCCGCCGCCGTTCGGACCAGAACGGCCTCCAGATCCGTTGATTTCACTCCCGCGAAGTCGCGCGCCTCTTCCTTCACCAGCTCGGTGGCGGCGGCCGCATCGCTTCGCACCCAAATGTCGGCCAGCAGGCCCGCCAACCGAACGATCCGCGCCAAGGCAACGACGTCGGCATGCCGACCGGCGCACTCGATATCGCGCATCGGATAATGGCTAGACGCGATCGCCTCGCGCAGCGGTTCGGGCAACTTCCAGGTCCCGAGCAGCCAGGCCCCGACCTCGGCGTGGTCGGATGCGAACGCCGCCTTTTCCAGCCGCGCGAGCAGGACGTGGTCGTCCCCGGCTTCGGCCGCGACGCTCTCGTAGTCGCGCCCGGTCACGCGACCCAACGCCAGCATGCCTATATCCTGCAGCAAGGCGCCGAGAAACGCCTCGTCGGGCGCGGGAAAGCGAGTCACCACCGCCAACTCGCGGGCGGCCACGGCGCCGACGATCGAGCGCTTCCAAAACGTGGCCAATCCCACCTGTTGCGACTTGCGCAGATCCCGGACCAGGGAAAACGACAACGCCAAAGTGCGAACGGCGTTCAAACCCAGCAAGGCGAGGGCGTGGGGAACCGTACGCACTTCGTTCCGGAGACTGAACACCGGGGAATTAACCAGCCGCAAGACCTTCGCCGACAGGGCGGGATCCTTGCCGATCGTCGCCGCGATTTGACCGAGATCGAGATCGTCATTCTGGCAGAGCTGCAGGACCCGAATCGCGACCGCGGGCAACGTGGGCAACGTCGAGCACCGCTCGAGTTTCTCCTGTAGGGATTTCCGCAAGCCCTCGGGTTCGGCCGGCACAACGTCCGATTCGGACGACGGCACGGATGCCGGGCTCAGTCCCGCGTTTGGTCCCACCAATCGGGATACTTCGGCGGTTTTGGGGTGGCTCTTGAATGGAGCATCGCCGGTGGATTTTCCGGGGCGGGCGTCGCGTGTATTACGGCCGACGGGAGAGGGAGGGCGCGACGCCGCCTGATCAGGCAAATGGCAACCAATATCGTGGTACTCCAAGCGAACTGCCTCCGAACATCAAGGGGCTCGCCGATTCTGCATCCACAGCCCCCGCCGGTTTTGGGGGGCATGGTCACCTGGTTGGCGGTGCAGACCTCGGCCGGAAACAGCGCGGAGCCCGCCAACATGTCGCAAGCATCGCTACAGCTCGACCGGACACAGTCCTTCACGTCGCGAATGTCGCGAAACCTGAGCCGCCGCGTCCAGGTATGGCCGCCATCGGAGGAGCTCGTCAGCGCGAACCCATCCGCGGGATCCTCGGTCACGACGAACGCCGTCCCGTCTCGTTGCGCCAACCCAAGCGGATGGAACGGCGCGGGCTCGGTCACGAAGGTCTGCCCGCCGTCGTCCGACCGAAAGAGCACGGGCGCCGGTGACTGGTCGGCCGCGGGGGGTGCGGTCCGGCCTACCGCGAGCAATGTCTGAGCGGAGAGGCGCGCGAACCCCACCAAGGACCCCTTCGGCACCTTGAGCGGAATTGTCCAGGTCATTCCGGCGTCCACCGTGATGGCGATGCCCTGGTACTGCTCCGCGGCGCCGGCGGCGCTGGTGACGCGCAGGTAGATCTTCCGGGAATCCTCGGGATCGACGGCGGCCAAGGCGAGCGTCACGTTACCGAGACTGGGTTCGACGTCGGCTATCGTCCACGTGTCTCCACCGTCCAGCGAAGTGCCGAACCGGGGATGAATCTCAAGCATCGTGCCCACGCCCGTGGCGCCAAGAACGACGCTGCGCTGGTACAGCGTCGAGTAGACGACGCCCGGAACGGAGGCGGACGCCTCGATCCCCGTGATTGGGGTGTCGTCCGCCGACGTGAAAATAGGCCCGAAGTACGTCGCGCCGGCATCGAGCGATCGATAGGCGTAGGTGACGGCACTGACGGCATCATTGGCCAGGACGAACACGCGCGTCGGATCGCTCGGATCGGGAGAGATGTCGAAGGGCATCGGCTGCATTGACGTCGGTGCGGCCGACAGAGCGCCGCCGGCGATGGACCATCCGCAGGCGTCGTTCGTGCTGAGGGCGACGCCGACATCGGTCTTGGCATAGATACGATCCTCCGGCGGCGGGCCCATGGCGTACCGCCCACCCCCGATCATGGGGGTATTGACGGCCTCGCAGGAGAGATGCCAGACGGAGCCGTCGTTATCGGTCGAAACCAAGCCGAAAGTCGTCGCCACGATGATCTCGTTCGGGCGATCGCGGGGCAACAAGATCGCTTGCGCCTCCGGGAACGCGCCGTCCGCGCGAGCGGGCCGGGCCAAGCCCGCCGCGACGCCGACCGCAACGCCGACCGCGGCAAGACAAGCGAGCGGCCGACCTGGAATCCGACTGTTGTTTCGCTGACGCTCGGACAATGCTAAACCTCAAACGCCGCTTGGGCGCCTGCTGGTCGGCAGTCTAGCCTAGAAAGCCACGCTCACTCCCCTCACGGACGGAACCGCCAGCCCCCATGTTGCACATTCCTTTCGAGAAGTTCGTTCTGGACAACGGACTGCGCGTGATCCTGCACCGCGACCAGACCAGCCCGCTCGTGGCGGTTGACCTTTGGTATCACGTCGGCTCCAAGGATGAGCAACCGGGACGCACCGGGTTCGCCCACCTGTTCGAACATCTGATGTTCATGGGGTCCGCGCACGCGCCGTACCCGGCCTTCGACGCCATCATGGAGAACTGGGGCGGTCACAACAACGGCACCACCAGCAACGATCGAACCAACTACTACGAAATTGGGCCGTCAAACCTGCTCGAGACTTTCCTGTGGCTGGAGGCGGATCGGCTGGCGACTCTGCCCAGCGTCATCACGGCCGAGGAGCTGGAGCGCCAATTGAAGGTGGTGCAGAACGAGCGGCGACAAAGCTACGAAAACCGGCCCTACGGGCGCGCCGAGCTGATCGTACCCGAAACGATGTACGACGCGTCGCACCCCTATCATTGGCCGGTCATAGGATCGCACGCCGACCTGGAAGCGGCCACCGTGGCGGACGTCCGCGAGTTCTTCGATCGATTCTATCGCCCGGCCAATGCGTCCCTGGTCGTGGCGGGCGACTTCGAGCCGCTCGAGGCGCGGCGCCTGGTTGAACAGTACTTCGGCTGGCTCCCGGCGCGTCCGGCGCCGCTGCCGGTCACGGCGACCATTCGCCCCCTTGCCGCGATCGAGCGGCGTACCGTCGCCGACCGCGTGCAGCTGCCGCGGTTGCGGCTGGAATGGCATTCGCCGGCTCTGTTCGCGCCAGGCGACGCCGATTTGGATCTGGCGTCGCAGATCCTGGGTGGTGGAAAGTCGAGTCGCCTGTACAAATCCTTGGTCTTCGAGCAGCGGATTGCGCAAGACGCCTGGGCCTACCAGAGTTCCTTGATGCTGGGCAGCCTGTTCGGGGTGGGCGTCACCGCAAAACCGGGACAGGGGCTGGAGGTCATCGAACACGCGACCATGGACGTGATTGCCCGATTCGCGGCCGAGGGACCGACGGATTCGGAGCTCGAACGAGCGCGCAATTCGCATTCGGCTGATTTCTACAAGAGCCTGGACAATCTGCAGACGCGAGCCGATCTCCTGAACCACTACGAACGGTTGCTCGGCGATCCAGGAGGCATGGCGCAGGACATGGCGCGTTTCGCGCGAGCCACCCGAGAGTCGGTCCGCGATGCATTCGCGCGAATGATCGCCGGCCATCACCTGGTGTTGATGATCGTGCCCGATGGATCAGCCGGCCAGATCTCCGAGGATCCCGACGCGTCGGAGAGCGATGAGGGACCGGCGGACTTGGATATCAGCGATGTCGCGGGGCCCCTCCGATGAGCAGCGATCAGACTCCGCGATACATGCACGCGCCACCCGTGGTCGCCCCGCTGCCGTCGCTGGTGGCGCCCATCCCGCTCTTCTTTCGACTCTCGAATGGAATCGACGTGGTCGCCGTTCGGCGGCAGGTCGCGCCCATCGTATCGATGAATCTGGTGCTCCGCACGGGGGCCGACTACGACGGCTTTGATCGAACCGGCCTGGCGTCGCTGACCGCCGAAATGCTTGACGAGGGCGCCGGCGCCAGATCCGCGCTGGAGATAGCCGAAGCACTCGAACGGTTGGGCGCGGATCTGTACATGGGCGCCGGCCGAGACGGATCGCAGGTCACGCTGCAGGTTCCGACGGAGGAATTCGCATCGGCCTTGGAAATCGCCGCCGACGTTGTTTTGCGCCCTCGCCTTGCGCCCGACGACTGGAGCCGCGTGGCTCACGATCGTTTGACCGCCCTGGCACAGCGCCGAGACCAACCCGAGGCGGTCGCGGATCTGGTCGCGGCAGCGACCTTGTTTGGTCCGCAGCACCCCTACGGGCGCCCCGTCGACGGCTTCGAGGCGACGGTACGGACGCTGGGCCTCGACCACGTCAGGCAATTTCACGACACGTTCTGGCGGCCGAACAACGCGCTCATCACGTTGGCCGGGGATTTCGATCCGAAGTCGGTCCGCGACAACCTGGAACGCGTCTTCGGCGAGTGGAAACCGGGGCCCGTGCCACCCGCGCCTGCGACTCCAACGCTGCCACCTCTCCCGCGGTTGGTCATGGTCGACCGTCCGGGTGCCCCGCAGAGCGTCGTTCGCGTCATTGGTCCCGGCTCATTCCGACACGCGCCCGATCGGCCCGGACTGTCCATGCTCAACGTCGTGCTGGGCGGCAGCTTCACCAGCCGTCTGAACTTCACCCTGCGCGAAAAGAAGGGTTACACGTACGGCGCCGGGTCCAGCTTCAGCTCTTATAGGCGTCCGTCGGCGTTTTCGGCGCGCGCGTCGGTGTTCACGCAGATGACTGCTCCGGCCGTGACCGATTTCTTGACCGAGATCGGCCGCATGCGCACCGACGAAATCCTGCCCGACGAGATCATGAAGGCGCGGGCCTCCTTGCTGGGTCGGAGTGCCGAAGCTCTCTCCACGTCGTCCGGCACCGCGGCGACCTTCGCCGAAATCGGTCTGTACGAGCTGCCGATGGACGAGCCCAGCCGCTTCATCGCGGCGGTCGCGTCCACCGACGCGGCGGCGATTCGGGCGCTGGCGACACGCTACCTTGATCCCGACACGCTTGGGATAGTCATCGTTGGCGATAGAGCCGTCGTGGAACCCGAGCTCCGAGCTATTGGCCTGCCCGCACCGTTGATGCGTGGGCCGGACGCTGAACTGATATGAGCGGCCCCCCCCAAGCGCGCGGCGGCGGCATTCACGCCCCCCGACGCCCATCGCCGCCGTCGCGCGCTTCCCTCCCCCTCCCCGTCCCAGTCCACCCCCGCGAAACTCAGGTGTGCAGGGGAATCGACCTGATTCCGTGACGAGCGACGATGTCGCGGTCGTCCCCATTTTCCCCTCGCCCCGCGGTCCCCGTCGTCGGCGTCCGCGCCCCCACGGGTGGCGTGCGCACCGGCGTGGGCAGGGGCGAGAACCTCACCTCGTATTTTTCCAGTTTGCGCTCGACGGCCTTGCGATGCAGGCCGAGCAATCGTGCCGCGGCACTTTTGTTGCCGTGACTCGTGCGCATGGCCGACTCCAAAAGAGCTGCCTCCAACGCCGCCAGCTTGTTCCCAATCGGCAGGTCCAAAACCCGTTCCGCAAGCGACGCCAGCGAGTCCTCAATGACTCCCTCGATGGGCAGGGGCGCGCACAAGGACTGAACCGCGTCGACGTCGATGACGCGGTCGTGCGTCTGGACCACCGCCCGTTCCACCAGATTCCTCAACTCGCGAACTCCCCCTGGCCAACCGCGACTCGCGAGGGCCTCCAACGCATCGGATGACAACCGCACCTGACTGCCGTCGAGACGCAGGAAATGGTTCACGAGCGCCGGGATGTCGTCGCGGTGTTCATCGAGCCCGGGAACCGAAACCGTGAGTACCCCCAACTCGTAAAGCAGGTCCGCTCGAAACGTGTTCTCGCGCACGCAACGGGGCAATGACCGGCTGGTCACCGCCAGGACGCGAACGGACACGCGCCGCTCCACGGACGACCCGATTGGCCGAAACGTTCCAAGCTGTAACAAGCGGACCATCTTGGCCTGCAGGCCCTCGGGCAAAAGATTCACATCCTCCAAGACCAGAGTCGTTGCGCCCCCCGCGCCCAAAAGCCCGACCTGTCGATCGGATCCGAACAGAATCTGCTCCAAGTCCTCCTCGTCCACTTCTCCGCAACTGACTCGCGCCAACGACCGAACGCTGCCGCCATCACCTGGCGCCCCCAACCTAGAAATGGCTTCGGCGACCAGGGACTTGCCAGCCCCCGTCGGTCCCGAAATCAGTACCGGACGCCCCGACGGCGCGACCCGTCGTATGAGGTCCCGTAAGGCGACCAGGGCCGGCGAGCTACCCACCAACCCAAGATGGTCGTTGCGCAGTTCCTCGAGGTAGTCATCTCCTCCACTGCCGACCGTTCTTCTCTCCTGAATGGCGTGCCCATGTTGAATCATCTGAGTGGCTCCTTTTCGGGTCTGCGCGCGATCACGGGCGCGACACGTAGCAAGGGCTGTTCCAGGCGTACGGAATGTCCTCCCGTGCGGGAATTCGGCCAAAATCGGGCCCGCAGGTCTGACCGGGCCATAGGATTGAGCTGCGCAACTCGTGCAATCGGCGCAGGTTGTGCAACGCCCTTGCGGCCGTTGGACCCGAGGGCCTACGATTGGACGTCCATCCGCGGCGGACGGTTCGGGGAAATGTCCAAGAATTTGAAGGCGCGCACAACAATCGTCCGAGATGCAGCCGAAAACCAAGATGCCCAGTCGGAGGGCATCCGTTTGCTGGTGATCGGCCGCGATTCCTATGAAACCTATGACTTGCCGTCCGCCGG
>JADGRC010000108.1 GCA_017881245.1 Pseudomonadota bacterium | reverse complement strand
TGATCAAGGGACGATGGGCTACGCCCGACGAGGCGCCCACCGAGCCGCCCAGACCGAGACGGGCACTCACGGTCCCATTCGATTTTCCGAGCGCATTGCTGAATCCTCTGACGATCCGCGTGCACAACGCGTTCGTGTACCACAAGCATACCTCGCGTGTTCGGCGCGGCATCGTTCATCCGGAGAAGTACTTCTATCCTCTCGACCAGCTTCGCCAATGGAATCGGTTTTACGGGCGCCGGGGGATGACCCAACATCAGTGCGTGCTGCCGGACACCGCTGGTCCCGACGCCGCACGCCGGTTCCTGGAGTTGCTCGTGACACGCGGGGCGGCGTCTCCGGTGTGCGTGGTCAAGGATTGCGGGCCCGAAGGCATCGGACTGCTATCGTTTCCGCGTCCGGGCATTTCGATCGCGGTCGACTTTCCGGTGCGGGATCACACGCAGGCGTTGATCGACGCGTTGAATGAGCATGTCCTCAAGGAAGGCGGGCGCATCTACCTGGCCAAGGACGCGTTCACGCGCGCGGAACATTTTCGCGCGATGGAACCCCGTCTGGCGCATTGGGAGGAGATTCGCCGCCGTTGGGATCCCACGGGGAAAATCCGTAGTCGCCAGTCGGTTCGCGTGCTTGGCGATCACGGTGCTCGCGCGGGCGTCGTCGTGACCGCCACCCGGAGCCACGTCAAATGAAGGCGGTCCTCATCGGGGCCACGAAGGGCATCGGACGCGCCTTGGCTCGCCAGCTGGCGGAGGAGGGCGCGGACTTGTTTCTGTTGGGGCGTGACCTCGGCGATTTGGAGAAGAGCGCGCGCGATCTCGAATTCCACGCGGGACGGTCCCTGGGAAGCGTCGGTATCGCTTCGTGCGACCTGGGGTTACAGGATGGTTTTGTGCGGGCGTTGGATGCCGCCGATGGGTCCCTCGACGGCGGGTTCGACACCGTGGTCATTTCAGCGGGCCTGTTTGCCAGTCAAGACGTGCTGGAAGCGGACGCCGCGTTCACGCACGCCATGTTGAACGTCAATTTCACGGGCACCGTGTTGTTTTGCGAAGAAGCCCGCAAGCGCATGCTCGCGCGCGGAGGGGGCACGTTGTGCGTATTCAGCTCGGTCGCCGGCGAGCGCGGGCGCAAACCGGTCATCTTGTATGGCGCCGCCAAAGCGGGCCTGTCGCGCTATCTGGAGGGGCTGGACCACAAGTTTCGGGCGCGGGGCCTCAACGTCGTGACCGTCAAGCCGGGGTTCGTGAAGACCAGCATGACCGCGGGACTGACGCCGCCACCATTCGCTGGCGAGCCCGAGGCGGTCGCCGCCAAGGTGAGGCGGGCCATCGCACGCGGCACGCCGGTCGTCTACGCGCCGCCCATCTGGGCCATGATCATGTGGGTGATTCGACTGCTGCCGCGCTTCGTGATGAGACGAATCGGGTTCTGAAGCGAGTTCTGAAGCGGACGCTCGCGCTCGGTGCGCCGGCGGTGCTTTACCGAACGGAGATCAGTCCCGCGACCGCTGGCCTGGCCTGGTCCAAGATGTTCTGAATCTGCGCCGCCGTGAGGCCCAGTTCCTCCACGATAGGCTGGTCAGCCGCTGGAACTTGTGGAGGAACAGCGCCTGGCAGGACATAATCCGCGAGAACGTCGCTCGCGGCCACCAGATGAGCCGCCAGGTGAGTCTTTCCGCCGCTGCGATAGTCGTGATGAAATTGCGCGGCGTCGATCACGCCGGTCGGCAACTTCCATGACCGGCACAGCGTCGCGCCGACGGCCGTGTGATGGGCCTGGATGCGCTCGCGGACCAAAGTGCCCTCGGACGGGTCATCCCATGTTGCGGCGGTGACCAGGCCCTCCTGCGCACACCGTTCCAGCAACACCAGTTCGCCGACGTCGTGTAGCAAGCCCGCGAGAAATCCATATTCCGCTTCGGCCCGCACGGCCTTGGCCAAAAAGCGCGCCGAAGATGCTGACGCGACCATGCGCCTGCGAAAGGCGTCGACCTGTCGTTCAAAGCCCCGGACGCGAAACATGGTGGAGTTCGCCACGACCATGACGACCACGTCACGAACCGCATCGAGTCCAATCCGGACCACGGCGTCCCGGACGCTGAGGATGGGCATGCGCGGCGCGAACATCGCGGAGTTCGCGATCGAGACGACCTGAGCGCTGATGAACGGATCGCGCGTCAACGTGCGTTCCATCTTGATGGCGTCACTGCCGACACGACCGCACATTTCCATGGCCTCGGCGGCGACGTCCGGAAGCGACCGGCGGAGGGCGGCGTGATCGATCACGATCTCCTCGACCAGATGATCGACACGGAACGCGATGGTCTGGGCGCTCGCGATGGTCATCGTGACGCGTCCGAGATTGGGGGCCGTCACGCGCGGCAGATTGCTTGCGGTAGTGGGTCCCCCCGTCGTGTTCATGACGCCAGTTTTGCGGCCTGTCAGATCCACAGCCATTTCGGAACTGCAATCGTCACTTGATGGTTGAAACCTGAGACGAAGCGTCGCGCTCGCGACTGAAGACGTAGTGCGCCGTCAACGTCTTGACGCGAGCTGCGGTGACGTCATCGACGTGACGCTCCTCCGGAGCGTTCGCCCGACTCGACGCGCGAAGAAGCGCCGCTCGCGAGCAAATCGGACGACGGTATAGCCCTTGCTTTGGAAGCTGCGCGGAGGCACCCATGGCCGTAGACGAAGAAGACAAGATTGCGGAGACACCGGCTCCGAAAGGCAACAGCAACAAGATCCTTCCCATCATCTTGGTGGTGAACACATTGTTGATGACCGGCGTTCTGATTTTCGTGATGAAGCGCCCGAGCGCCGAGGCTGCCGGTACGAGCAAGGAACACACGGCGGCCAAAGGCCATGACGAGGCGGCGGCGAAGACCGAGGGTGGCGAGCACGGAGCCCCGAGCGAGGGCGGCGAAGGACCCGGGCCCACGCTGCGGCTTGACAACTTCATCGTCCAGATCCGCGCGGTCGAGGGCGATCGGTACGCCCACATGACGATCGAGGTCGAAATCGGCGGTGAAGCCGACAAGAAGGCGTTCGAATCGCGCATGCCGCACATCCGCGACGGCGTCATTGGCTACCTGGCGGATCGTACCGAAGACGAGTTGCGGGGCAGCGAGGGCCTAGCCCAGGTGAAAGAGGCTCTCATCAAGAAATTGGACGAGATCGTTCCGGGACACCGGGTCCGGGGCCTGTTCGTCACCGAGTTCATCATTCAGTAACGAAGCGAATCGGGGTCCGCGCCATGTCATCTCCGCTTGATCAAAGTGAAGTCGATGCCCTCATGGCGGCCATCCAGGATGGCCGCGTGGCGGGTGACTCCGGCAAGGACGCCGACGCTCCCGTCGTTCCATACGATCTGACCAGCCAGGACCGCATCATCCGCGGGCAGATGCCCACGCTTGACTCCATCAACGAGCGCGTGGCCTCCACGTTCGGTTCCAATCTCGCCGGCCGCACGCGCCTCGACGTTCGCGTCACGTCGGCTCCGTCCACGCTGATGAAGTTCGTCGACGTCGGCGCGATGTTTGCGCCGCCCACCACCGTCTGGGTCGTGAATCTCGGCCCTGGACACGGCTTGGGCGTTCTTCTCCTCGATGGACCGCTCGGCCGATCGTTGCTGTCCGGGGCGCTTGGTGACCGCAAAGTTCGCGTGGACGCGACGGCCGCCGAGGCTCGTTTGGACCTGACCAGCGTCGAGCGCATGGTGCTGAAACACCTGCTGGGGATGTTCACGGAGGCGATGGCGGGGGCCTGGATCGAGATCCTGTCGTTCAAGCCCGACGTCTTGCGGTGTGAATCAGACCCGCGCATGGCCATGGTGGCGCCACCGTCCGATCTGGCGATTCTGTGCAGCTATGAGCTGGCGGGCGCCGTCTCGGGGCGGCTTCAGATCGCGATTCCCTATGCGACGGTCGAGCCCGTCAAGAAGATGTTGACCTCGCCGCCGCGCCCCGGAAGCAGCGTGGACGCTCGCTTCTCGGAGGCTCTGGCCAAGGATTTGGAAAACGTGCCCGTCGAGCTGCGTGTGGAGATGGGACGAGCGACCCTCAGCTTTTCCCGCCTGCTGGATTTGAAGGTGGGCGATTTGCTGATGCTGGAGGGCAGTGAATCCACTCCCTTGCCGATCTACGTGCAAGGACGGCGAAAACTGACCGGATCGCCGCGGGTCGTGGGGGGCAGTCTGGCGGTGGCGCTGGACAAAGGGTTTTCCGAAGCGCGTGGCGCGCGAACATTTGCCAGTTAGTTGTTTGATCGAGTCATCAAGAAGGAGCCAAGCATGTCGACCGAAGCAAGCGATTCACCATCCCCGGGCGAACACCGGCGTCTAGATCTGCTGCTGGACGTGCCGTTGAGTCTGTCCGTGGAACTGGGACGCACCCGGATGACGATCCAAGATCTGCTCGGCCTCGGGCCTGGATCCGTGATTGAGCTGGACAAGATAGCCGGCGAGGCCCTCGACATTCTGGTGAACGATCGCCTGGTCGCCCGGGGGGAGGCCGTGGTCGTCAACGACAAGTTCGGCGTACGCATCACCGACATCGTGAGTCAGTCCGAGCGCGTCGCGCGGCTTCGCTAACCGGGATTACCTGAACCAACGAACGGAAGGACGCTTCATGATTTCCAGTCTTGTGTTGTTGTCGGCGAGTGTGCTTTCCACGCCTGTGTTCATCTCGGACGTGAAGGCCTCCCGCGAGGCCGGTCATTTGCGCGTGGACGTGCGGGGGGACGGGGGGATTGACCCAGAAAGCGCACGGACGCTCATTGATGACGGACGCCTGGTGATCTACCTGGGTGGCACGCGGGTGCGTTCCGACAACCGTTCGTGGAATCTTCAAGACGGCGCGGGCGAGATCCGCGCGCATCGACACAGGTCGGAAACCGAGCTGGTCGTACCGCTCGCGGGTAACGGGTGCGACGGGCCGGTCGAGCTGACGGGATCGCAAAGTGGCATCACCGCGCTTGTGGGTTGCGAGGGGGCGGTGGTGAACCCGAGGCCCAGGCAGTCCCAGGATGTTAGGGTGAAAATATCAAAAAAAACGTTGGCAAATACCAAGCAGCTGAAAGCATTAGTTGAACTTCCTGTGACGCCCCCTGAGCGAGCCGAGGTGGCTCCCTCCAAGGTTGCGGCCGCGACGCCCGTCATCGACGACGGTTTGCCGAGGCGGGCTCCGCAGGCGGCGAGCGCGCCAGCCCTGGTCGCGGTCGCGCCACTCGCGCCGGCGCCCGTCGCGCCCGCGGTGCTGGCCGTGGCTCCCCCGCGTCGAATCGCCGCCACGGGCTCGGCCACGACGGTGGCCTCTCGCCCGGCTGCGGCGGAACCGCAGGCAGCCTCCACGCGAGCACCGAGCGCTCCGGGCGCGGTTGCGCCAAGTGATTCACGGACGTCGTCTGACGGATCGGGGGCCGGGAGCCTACGCGCGGTTGCCCTGCCAGCTCTACTGCTGGCCGCTCTGGCCGCGGCGGCGTACTGGCTTTCCCGTCGTCGTCGCGGTCCGCTGCAGCGTCACATTCAGATCCTCGAGACGACTAGCCTCGGGCCAAAACGCGCTCTGATTTGCGCGCGCATCGGCGACGAGACGGTCATCCTGAGTTCGAGCGAGGCGGGGATAACTTTGTTGAAGGGGGGGCAGGGCGCGGCGTCGTTCATGCCGGGTGCCGTACCGGTGGTGCCCGCCGATCGGGAGACGTCGTCGCTTGGGGCACTGGATGGCGCCGAGGACCACGTCATCGAGATCGAACAATCTCTCGAGGAAGCACTGGCGGATATTCCGGAGCCCGGGAATGGCCGTGTTGGTGGAACGCTCCGGGGCGGCTTTCGAGCCATCGAAGGCGGCCTGGCGGGTTTGTTCGGCAAGCGTGGCGGTGGCGCCGCGCAGGATGAATCGGCGGATCGCTTCGACGATCTCTTGGAGGACAGCGTCGAGGATCAGGAGCTGCGCCGCAAGCTGGCCGCCGGAATGTCGGCGAGGGTGCGGTGAGCCTAGCGGCCCTGGCGGTGGCGGCGGCGCCCCACGGTGGGGCGGGGGGACTTGCCGCCGCGGCTCAGGCCGGTGCCGAGATGGCACTCGGAGGGGCGGCGGGTGGCTCGAGCGCGGTCAAGGTCTTCATCCTTGTCACCGCGCTGTCCTTCGCGTCCGCGCTGATCCTGTCGCTGACGTCCTTCACGCGGATCATCATCGTCCTGTCGTTTCTGCGTCAGGCGCTGGGCACGCCGCAATTGCCCCCAAATCCCGTTCTGATGGGCTTGGCGCTGTTCTTGACGATGTTCATCATGGCGCCGACGGCGACGCGGATTCATCACGACGCGCTTGGTCCGTACATGGATGACAAGATTTCCGCCACGGAGGCGATGGAACGGGGCGAGGGTCCCCTGCGGGAATGGATGCTGAAGCAGACCCACGAGGAAGATATTCGCCTGTTCTTCGAGATATCCGGCCAGGCCCGCCCGCAACGGGGCGAGGCGTTGCCGATGGCGGTCGTGATCCCGGCCTTCATGGTCAGCGAGCTCGGGACTTCCTTCCGCATGGGTCTGTTCATCTTCGTGCCCATGTTGCTGGTCGACATCTTGATCGCGGCGGTGTTGATGTCGCTCGGCATGATGATGGTGCCGCCACAGCTGATTTCGCTGCCGGTCAAGGTCGGCGTGTTCCTGCTGGCGGGTGGCTGGCATCTGGTCGTTTCGTCTTTGGTGCGGAGCTTCTGATGGGCGACTTGCCAGGCGCGCTGACTCGCGAAGGTTTCATGGTGTTGGCCACGACGGCCGGGCCGGTCATCGGCGGGTTGCTGGTGATCGGGTTAGTCGTCGGGGTTTTTCAGGCCGCGACCCAGATCAACGATCCCGCCGTCGGATTCCTGCCGCGGTTCGCCGCCGCGCTGCTGACGATGTGGATCGCAGGAGGCTGGGTCATGGAGCGGTACGCGGGATTCTTCGCGACGAGTCTCGGCCGGATGTCACAGCACTGAGAACGGCTTCGATTCGAGAACCGCCACCCTCACGTCGGCACGGCCCTCGCATTAGCCACCCTTCGTGCCACTTCCCGCCGGATTTCTGACGCCGACCCTGTACGGGTTCCTGATGGTGCTCTTTCGGGCGTCGGCTTTGTGTTCCGTGGCGCCTTTGTTCGGAATGA
>JADGRC010000107.1 GCA_017881245.1 Pseudomonadota bacterium | reverse complement strand
GGGACCGGGGGCGGTGGCGGTGGTGCGGCGGGCACGGCGGTCGCAACCGGCGGCGCGGGAGCCGGAACCGCGGGCGCTGGAGGTGCCGCGTCCGATCCGCTCGCCAATTGCACTTGGACGCTCGGGACGGGTGCGGAGATCGTGGGGCCGGCACCCACGCATGACAATTCCGCCGATCTTCGAGGGCCTGCGCTCGGCGACGTTCCCTTCGCGGCGAGCACCCTGCGTCGGGCCGTTCCAGTGAAGGTCGGTACGACCATCGCGGGTCTTCAGGTCGGGCAGGCCTATTTGACGCGAAGCAGTTCTACATCGGAGGAGGTCGAACTCACCATCCCCGTGACGAATGCGGGAACGGACTATCCTTGTTTTATCCTGGCGAAGACATTTCACTACTTGAGCCCGACCGGTGCGATCCTTAATTCGCCGATGGAGACCACCTATCTTAGCGGCTCGGTGGGCGACGACCTCGTGGCCGGGATCTACTCACATACCTGTCTCGGCCCAGGCGAAACGGGATACTTCATCAACATCCAAGATACGGCGGGCATGCCCTATTTTTCGGGGACGACGGCGATCGAGGTCGACCTGTCCTTCGCCCCTGGGATGGCCCCGGGGGGGCATCTGACACCAAAGCAGTACGAGCTCGGGACTTGCGCCGGGATCCGCACCGTGCGTGTGGCTGCCGTCAACGACGGCACGTCGACGATTACCGTCGCGCCCCACGGCCTTGGCTTGGGACCTGCGGTTCTTCTCGACGCCGACGGATTACCGGCCGGCTGGATCTACCTCGAGGACGATCAGACCGCTCAGCTCGCGCCGGGCGAAACGACCTATTTCTTCACCGAGGTTGCCGACGTTCCGGCCGTAACACGTGCCCAGTTCTTCCTGGATTTCGATCCTCCAGCGACCGCGGCTCCGGCAAGCGCGCAGGCGCGCTGACCGACGCCTTGCAAAGGGCGCGGAGGGTTGGCTTAGCGGTCTAAATACCGCCGAGTGAGCCATCTCGATAGCGTCGCAAATCGTCGATGCTCCCGGTCGGTTGGGTCAAGATGATCGCCTCTCCAATCGCCGACCCGCCGACGGCATTGAACGCGCCGGCCCACCAATGGTGGAACCCCAGCCCCAGGAACAGGCCCACGCCGCTATTCAGCACGACGTTGCCCACGTGCAGCCACCACCGCTGCCCGTCCGATTGGTTCTTCGCATCGCGCGCGAGCCGAGTCTCGGCGTCCGCGAGCAACGTGCAGACGTCGGTTCCCGGGATGCCGTTCGTCCCGAGCACGCGCGCACGCAGCTCGCGAGCGTCATCGACTACGTCGAGCGGCGCGATGAGCAGTGGCACGATCCCGACGATGGTCGTCGCGGCACCCGTGTACCAATCGATGCGCTGGCTCTTCGCCACGAAGGGCAGCGGCGCGAGGTTGGCCAAGGTCGCACTCATGATTCCGACGCCCCATCCCCAGGTCCAGACGCGCGCGCGATGCGCCGTCAGACTGAGGTGACGATCGATCCAGTGCAGGCGGACGTCGCCGTCGATGGCACCCACTGTCTCTGCGCCACCGGCGCCGGGCGGACAACGGGTCGCGGCGTAACCGACCGACGGCGCGACCAGGGTCAGAAGAATGAGCCCGCAACCGACGGTGCGAAGTTGCATCGGCCGCCATCTTGTCGGACGCGGCGGGGCGAAGCGACTTTCTTCGGCCCGAATGGGCGTGCGTTCCCCGATGCCCGAGCCGATGCACGACGTCAGGTCGTTTGTTCAGAAAGTGTGAACCTCCCCACGATCGGGCGTCACTGCGGGCTCCGACAGCGTCTCGAACGAGTGTGAGAAAGATCCCGACGAAGATTCCGTGCCGCCAAAATATCCCGTTGGGCTTGTGCCAATAGCGCCGGCTGTCTCGAAGTGACGGGGGATTCGCAACGAGATGATCGGAAACAATGCTATAATCACTTCCTGTTTCGACCCAAGGGAGTTTTCCTTTCCTCTCTGGATGGCCACGATGGGCGCTGCCACCAATGACGGACCCGCGGACAACGAGGAACTCTCGTTTGCCCGCGCGGTGATGGCCGGGGAGCCCTGGGCGCAGCGGGAGGTCTGGGAACGCTATGCGCCACTCGTCAATGGCGTCCTCCGTCGCGCTCTTGGCCCCGGACACGATTTCGACGACCTGCTACAGGACGTTTTTCTTCGAGTTTTTGATCGGGTCACAGGCCTGCGCAACCCGAGCGCGCTGCGCAGTTTCATATACTCCGTCACCATTCGAGTCGTCCGGTGGGAAATCCGGCGGGCCCAATCAAGACGGCGGCGTCAAGCCGCGGCCCTGCAATATCGCGACGAATTCGAGATCGTCACGGTCGATCCCGAGACACGGGATTTGTTGGCCCGCGCGCAGACGATCCTCGATACGATGCCCCCAAGGGAGCGGGCGGTTTTCGTTTTGCGCCACATCGAAGGCAAGGAAATGGCGGAAATCGCCGATGGGCTGGAGATTTCACTCAGCACGGCCAAGCGCTGGCTCAAGCGCGGCACCGAGCGCGTCGAGGATGGGATTGAGCGGGATACGCGCCTGTCCGTTTTGCTGAAGGGAAGCTCGGGCCAATGAATCGGCGCAACGACTCGCGGGACCACGACTCGATCGATCGGGGCTCCGTTGGGGCCTTCGCGGATTTGGTGCGCCAGCTACCGGGACCGATGTCCGCGCGCCAGCGATCGGTCGGGTGGCAGCGTCTTTCCCAAGCAGCGAATCGCCCGCCCGTTTTCGACGAGGCTGAATCGAGCGGTTGGCGTGTGTGGCGGTGGCGGTGGCGATTGCGACCCGCTCTGGCGGTGGCGGCCTTGGTCGTCCTCGCGATTCCCGTCGGCTGGCGATTCGCGAGAACGATCGCTCGGCCTCTCGAATTCACCGTCAGCGGCGAAGGCGAAATGGACGCGAGAGGGGCGACCGGTAGCATTTTGTCGTCGCGCACGGGCCGGGCCGAGTTGTTGTTCACGGACGGCTCCTGGATCGGGATGCACCGGGCGGCGCGCGTGACTGTCTCGGATCTCACCGCCAAGGGTTCCAACGTGCGCCTGCTCGACGGCCTAGTCGACGTCGACGTGCAACATCGTCCCGACGCCGCCTGGACATTCCAGGCGGGGCCACACACCGTGCGGGTCAAAGGCACGTCGTTCGAGCTCGGATGGGACGCCGGACAAAAGCGACTGACGTTGATGATGCGCACCGGCGTCGTGGCGATCGCAAGCCCCCCATCTGGGTCGCCCCTCATCGTGAAAGGAGGCGAGTCGGTGTCCCTCGACGAGCTCGGAAATCGATTGGCGCTCGCCGCCCTTAGCCCGACGCCGCCTGAAGCACCCGCCGCGACTTCAGCGCTGTCGACCGCCAATGACGCCGCGAGCTTGTTGGGCCGGGTTCCATCCGGGAAAGCCCCGGAACCCCGGATCGCGCGCCCGCTGCCGGCGCACCCCGAGTGGAGATCCCTGCTGTCGCGGGGAGACTTCACCGCGATCATCAATCAGGCGAGGAGGCTCGGCGTCGAGGCTTGTCTCGCGTCGGACACGGAGCACAACTTGGCGGCGCTCGCGGATGCCGCCCGCTACACGCATCGCAACGATCTTGCTCGACGTTCTTTGTTGACCTTGCGGACGCGGTTTCCGTCAACCGATCGCGCCCGGGACGCGGCGTTCTTCCTGGCCCGGTTGAGCGAGGCGGCGAGCGCGGCGGCGGTTCCCGAGGCGCTCGCCTGGTACGAGCGATATCTTGAAGAGGCCCCTTCCGGCTCGTACGCCGAAGCGGCGCTCGGCCGGGAGATGGTCCTCCTCGGACGCAACGGCACGAACGCCGCGCGCGCGCGCGGCGTGGCCAGCCGCTACCTCTCCGCGTACCCTCACGGCCTTTACGCCGGCGAGGCCTCTGGCTTGCTCCGAAACCCCGCCGCTCCGTGAACGCCTTGGCGGCCACGGTGGCGGTGGTGATGTTGGCCGCTGCTCCCTCTGCGTCGGGTGGAGTGTCGCCAGCGCCGGCAATCTCGCCGCCGCCCGTGACCGAGTCCTCAGCGGAACATCGCGGACCGCCGGTCATCGTCGTGGTCGCTCCCCCGGTGCCCGATCGCGCGGTCACGGAGGCCCTCAGTCGATTCCGGGGCGAGGCCGTCTCGGTCGGGTTCGAGGTCACGATCGTGGACGGTTCCGCAACGTCGACTCCGGCCGCCCAGATGGAATCGGCAGCGCGCGCGGCGTCCGCGGTGGCCACCGTGGCATTCGTGAGCGGCGGTGATCCGCGCGCCCTCGACGTCTGGTTCACCGATCGCGCCACCGGCAAAACCATGCTCGGCCACGTCTCGGCCGAAAACGAAGGCAGCGACCGCGCTTCAGCAGTCCTGGCGGTTCGCGCGGTCGATTTCCTGCGTGCGCGCATGTTCGATTTCTTGGTCGCCCGGCCCCCCAGCGTGAACAACGCGGCGGTCGCGCCTTCGGCCGGAGGCGTGGGGACCGGGGGCGCGTCGCCGACTCCGCCCGAAGCGCCCTCCACCATCGCCAGCACTCCGCCATCTGCCTCGGTCACCGATATATTCCCCGCGCATCGTTTTGGCGTGGCCGTAGGCGCTGGCGTGTTGCGAAGTGTGCAGGGGCTGGGAACGACGATTTTGCCTGTACTGCGCGGCGCATATCGACTCGCGCGCTGGTCGTCGTTGCAGGTCACCGTGGGCGGCCTTGGCAGCCGATCACGGGCGGAGGCCATGGGCGGCAGCGCCAGCGTCGCGGAGGACGTGGGCATGGCTGACTGGGTCGTTACTTGGGGCCACGCGCGTGTCCGTCCCCGCCTCTCCGTCGGAGCGGGGATTCACGATCTGCGGGTCGAGGGAGCGGCAAGCGCGCCCTACACGACGAGCACGAAGAGACGCTTGTTCCTGGCAACCGCGCTCTCGGCGGGGTTCAGCGTCATGCTCGGCCAGCGTTTGTCTCTGATCGCGGATGGCGGAGCGTCCCTGCTATTTCCAGAGCCACAGGTCTTGATTGCGGGCCTCGACGCCGGTCATACGGGACGTCCTTCGCTCTTCTCGATCGTCATGATGGAGGCCTGTTTCTGATGCGACGGTCGTTCGTATCGGGTTTCGCGCGCATGTTCAGTTTGGCGCTCATACTCGTCGAGGTGGTGTCGTCGGCCGCCTGCGGCCTCGGCCCGCTCGACGTGGTCGACATACCGGATCTGGGCGCCGGCCTCGTGGCCCACTGGACCTTCGACGAGGGAACCGGCGTCGCCGTCAAGGATCATTCCGGCAAGGGTCACGACGGTGTCCTGACCGGTGGCTCCTGGATTTCGGCTGGACGATTCGGCGGGGCGCTGCACCTGGCTCTCGGCGACTACGTCGCCGTGCCGAGCTTCCCCGCCGCGACATTGGATTGGACCGTCTCGGTTTGGGTCCGCTACGCCCAGGCCGACATTGGGTCCGATCTGTCGACCATCCTGACCACCGAAGTTCCGAGCACCGGCGGCTGGGAGCTGCAAGGCCCCGTCAACGCGGAGGCCGCGGTGCTGCAGTTCAGCTACAACCGCGGGGGCGCCGGGTACAACACGCTCATCTGCTGCCAAATCCAGGCCGATACCTGGATGCACGTCACGGCAGTCGTCGACGGTCATGCGGGCAAGGCCAGGCTGTACGACGGGAGTACCGTACGGGTCGAGCTGGCCGTTTCGGGGCCGATTCTTCCGGGTAACGACACGCTGCACATCGGAATCGAGCAGATCCCGACCAAGTTCGAATGGCCCTTCCGAGGAGCGGTGGACGATATCCGTATCTACGAACGGGCTTTGAACGCCGCGGAAATCAGCGGCCTCGACACGGCGCCCCCCTGAGGGGCGAGCTGTTTGGCGCAAAATGTAACAACGCAAATGACAAACCCCATGCAACGGAAAACGATTCTGGCCTTCGCCGTGCTGATGGGCATGTTGCTCTGTCGCGGTCGGGCCGTGGCGGCGACGAGCTACGTCTTCGCCACGTTCAAGGGCGACGACGCCGCGGGAATGAAGCTGTCGATCTATACGTCCACCGATTCGGTCACCTTCACGCTCCTGTCAGACACCGGATTCGGGGGCAACACCAACTACATTCGCGATCCCAGCGTCATGAGATACAGCGACGGGAAATATTACCTCGCCTATACCGATCCGATGACCGCGAGCTGCTGCAATCCCGAGGATCATTTCGGCATTGCGGTGAGCTCGGACTTGATTCACTGGACCGATCTCACGACGGTGAAGGCGGGCGTTCCGGCTGTCTCGCGCGTCTGGGCGCCCGAATGGTTCATCGAAGGTGGTGTGGTCAGGATCATCGCCAACATCGACACGGGGGCCGAGCTCCCGGATTTTCAGCCGTATGTGTTCACCGCTCTCGACAGTACGCTCGGATCCTGGAGTGGGCCAACGGCGCTCGGCATCGGGGCAAACTACATCGACACGACCGTGGCCCATCTGGGCAGCACGTATCACGCCTTCGTCAAGAACGACACAACGCGGTTTCTCGAACATGCGACCGCATCGAGCCTCACCGGACCGTGGACGTTCGTCGGCAAGGGTGACTGGGCCGGATGGGGATCGGGAATGGAGGGACCGGCGATTGTCAGGCTCGATGACGGCAAGTACAGAATGTACGTCGATCCGCAATCCGGCGGCTTGCCCTGTCAGACGATGACCAGCTCCGATCTCAACACCTGGTCGGCGAAGGCAAACATCCCGAACCCCGCGGGCAGCTTGGTCCGCCACGGCACCGTCATCCGGGACATGGCGGGTCCCGGGTCGAACGGAGATTTTTCGAGCGCGGGCGGATCGACCGGCACCGGCGGTTCCTCGGGCGCCGGAGGACTTACGGGCTCGGGAGGTTCGGCGGACGCCGCGGTCCCGCTGGACACTGGCGTCAGGATAGACGCCGCCGCCGGCTCGGATGCTTCGCCCGGCGACGGCGGCAGTGGCGGCTCGGGTGCTGGGCCTTCTGGCGCGGATGGCTCGACGAATACGGGTGGCTCGGCGAATGCGAACGGCGGCGGAGCGGCCGGCGGCGCGAGCTTCTCCGGCGGTGCGACGAGTCTCGGCGGTGGAGCTCGCACGGGCGGCGCCCCAGGGTCGGGCGGGATTGCCAGTTCGGGCGGAACGCCGGGGATCTCGCAGACAACGGGACCCACGGACAGCCCGACACGCGCTTCGGACGCGGCGGGTTGCGGCTGCGGGTTGGCTGGGCCAACGTCAACCCCAATCTCAGCCGGTCTGGCCTTCCCCTTCCTGCTGTGCGGTTGCTGCCTGAGACGCCGCGCATCAAGGATCCAGCGAAGGTAACCGGGCGCGGCCGCGGAGCGCGGTGATCGGGGGCCGCGAACTGCCGGGCGGGGGCGGCGGTGTGGGGCGTGCCTGACCGCGGACCTTCGATCAATTTCAAAGAAAGTTTGGACCTCCGACCAAACGTCCGTCACTGCGGCTCCCGAATCCTCCAGACCGCTGGAGGAGCGAGCAAAGCCCATGACGTGTCTTCATCGGAACAGGGTTCTCTCGGGCGCCTGCGTCGTGTTCGCCGCGCTCGGGCAAGCATGCACGGGGTCCGTCACTGGGGGGGCGGCGCCCGTCCCCCAGGGCTCGGGCAATCCGACCTCGGGGACGGGCGCGTCGGGGCGGACGGGCAGCTCGTCCGATCCAACCGGTACCAGGACCGGAGTGGGTGGCACAGGCTCAGGAGCCTCGGGTGCGATCGTGACCGGCGGAGGTGGCGGAGGGGGAAGTGGCCCGGCCGGCGCCGATTGCGGAGCACCGACGGTGCAAGCCTCCCCTTTGCACGCCCGATTGCTGTCGCCTCGGCAGTACGACAACACCATCTTGGACTTGCTGAAGATCGGCGGAAGCCCGGCCGAGACGGGCAACGTCGCTGGGGGTGAGACCGCCGCGCTCGACAGCACGGCATTGCAGTTTCGCGCGAACACGGCCGCCGAGATCGCCGCCCAGGCCGCCGCGAATCTGTCGGCGTGGTCACCGTGCGTTCCGGCGAACGCCGCGGCGCAAGCCGCTTGCGAGCAGCAGATCATCGACAAGCTGGGGCAACGTGCGTACCGCCGCCCGGTGTCTGCGGGCGAAAGCGCAAGCATGAAGGTGCTGTTCGATGCGGGAATCGCGGCGGGGAACGACTTCGCGACGGGCGTCGACTGGTTCTTGACCGGCTTGCTGCAAACGCCTGATTTTCAGTACCAACTGGTCCGTCCCACGGCCGGAGAACAGGCGGGCCAGATATTGCCCATCGGCGGATACGAGATGGCCAGTCGGCTCTCGTACTACGTTTGGGACTCCATGCCCGACGACGCGCTCCTGGCGGCGGCCGCGACTGGACTCGGTGATGCGGCGGGCATCCAGGCGCAGGTGGCCCGCATGACGCAAAACACGACGCTGCTTGTTCGTGGGATGAGCGCGTTCTACTCCAACTGGCTGAACACCGCAGCGTACAACGAAGGAATCGTCAAGAACGACGCCAGCGGCAAACCAGACCCCACCTTCACGCAGGCGGTCGCCCTGTCGCTCGGGCAGTCGATCTTGATGACGGCGACCGCGCTGTACGGATCGCCCTCGCCCAACATCTCGTCGCTGTTCACGGGCGAGACGTACTTCATGAACGACACGCTACAAAAGTTCTACAAGGTGCCAGGGGCCGGGACGAGCACGTTCACGCCGGTCACCGTCCCGGGCGAACATCGCAGCGGCCTGTTGACGCATCCGGCGTTTCTGACGGTGAATGCGCGACCGCAAGTGACGGCCCCCATCCTGAGGGGAGCCTTCGTCACATCGAATCTTCTCTGTCTGGGGTTGACGGTGCCCGCCAATCTGGTCATTCCGCCCCTGGCTGAAACGCCCCAGGCCGGGCTGACGACGCGAGAGCTGATCGCTCAGATTCACGTTCAGCCCCAGTGCCAAGCCTGCCACAACACGATCGATCCTCCTGGCTTCGCGCTCGAGTGGTTCGACCAAGTCGGCAATGTTCGGACGGTTGACAATGGGAAACCCGTCGATACGTCGGGGACCATGGTCAACGCGGGGGACTTGAACGGCTCCTTCGCGAACGGCGACGAATTCCTGAGCAGGGTCGGAAAGAGCAGTACCGTAAGGACCTGCTTCGCGCAGCAGTTCCTGGAGCACGCCTTGTCGGGAGAGGTCTCGACCTCGGTCGCCACGAACGACCAGTGCTCGGTCGCGCGCGTCGGCGCCGAGTTCGCTAAGTCGGGCAATCTCGTCGATCTCGTCGGGCTGGTCGCGGTCAGCGACTCGTTTCGCCTCCGCATGTCCGAAGGAGCGCCGCAATGAAGCTCTCGACCCGGAACCGCCTGCAGCGGCGCGACTTCATTCAGTGGATCGGCGGCGCTGCTCTCGCCTTGCCGTCTTTCGAGTTCTTCGAGCTGTCGGCGAAGGCACAGACAGCGACGCTTCCTGCCAGCAAAACCGCCAAGTTCGCCGTTTTCATCTACACGAACGACGGCATGCACCCACCGGCGTTTTTTCCGCCGAGCGGCAGCACCGACCCCACCGCCAGCGCAACCCTGTCGCCGCTTGCACCCCACAAGGGTCAAATGATTCTGCTCGGGGCGCCCGTGGATGCCACGGGCTTCCCCACGGCCAGCACCGGCCTCGCCTACAACATGAGGCCGCCCCAGCATCAAGCGAACATCTGTTTCACGGCGTCGAAGAAGACCTTCCCGATCGCCGCGGGACAGGCAAACGCGGACGGCACGCCCCACATCGTGAACAAGGGTGACGGCCCGTCGATGGACTACGTGATCGCCAAAACCTACAAGCAGAGCCCCCTGCTGCTGGCGATGCACCCGTGCGGGGGCGATACGCCGTCGGACGTCACGTTTGATGAATCGGGCAACCCGCAGACCCGGCTGTTTCAACCGGGCACGATACTCTCCACGGTGTTTGGGACCCGCATAGGCACGGCAATGGGGACCCCTGGCCCGATGACCGCGCCCGACAATGCCCTCGCACTTGCGAAGCAAGGCGCCATTACGAATTTCTTAAACGGTGCCTTCGCTTCACTTCGCCCTCAGTTGAACGCTCATGACAAACAGGTGATGGATCAGCATCTGACGCAGTTGCGCGCCTACGAAACCAGCGTGACGACTCGCATGATGAATGCTTCGATCCCGACGGGGGCGGCCTGCGCGGCGCCCTCTGCCGCCGCCGTCCCGCCCGATGCGCAGGACGGGTCGGAGACCCAGCCGTTTTCGAAGTTCATCATGCAAACAATATCGATCGCCTTTAGCTGCGCGATGAACAACGTGGCAACGGTGAGCTTCGGGTACCCCGGCGGTGGAGGTGTCGGCGGCCTGCGCATGCCGTGGCTCAGCTACAACAAGGCCAGCTTCGACGATCCGTTGCACTTCGTCTCGCACAACAACGGCAATGCCGCGTTGGTCGCGAAATACGCGCTCATGAACCAATGGATCATCAGCCAGATGGCTCTCTTGATGGATCTGCTCAAGGCCATTCCGACGGCAACTGGAACCTTGCTCGACGACACAGTGATCTACTTGACCAACCGCCACGGGGACGGCAACGGGCACACCAACTACGCATTGCCGGGAATCATCGGCGGCGGCGCCGGAGGGTATTTCAAGACGGGGCAAAACGTGGTCCTCGCCAAGGCGACGAACCCGACCGATGTCCTCGTCTCGATCGGAAGGTCGATGGGCGTGCAGGTACCAACATTCCCGCTGCCGACTTTCAATGGCGTGGCGTGTCCAAGCACAGGCGGTCCCTATGCCTCCACCACGGAGATCACGCAGATCAAGGCATAGGATCACCTGCCCGGCACGCGCGCGCCGTGACGAAGATGGCGCCATACCCAATCACCGCTTTGTCCGATTTTCGGAAAAAACTTGGACCTTTGGCTGAACGTCCGTCACTGCGACCTCCGAAATCCTTCAACCGAGTAGCGAGGACGCCCATACGGGTCCTCCCAAAAACGCTATTTGGGCGCAGGGGTGGCCTTAACCCCCGGGCAGCCCCGCGCCCACGGGGACCGCTCGTGAACGGGCGACACGGCCACTTTTCGACCATCACCGAGGAGCTTCGATGACCACCAGGAAGACCCGCACACGCGCCTTTGGCCGGGCATCCAACGCGATTTCCAAGGGCACGCTTGGCCTAATCTGCTGCGCGTTGGGGGCCTGCGCGCCCTCCGAGAGCTCGCCGTCCACGTCCACCGGCGGGTCGAGCGTGGGCATCGGTCCGGTCGGGGCTGGCGGCGCGATCACGACCGGCGGCGCCATGGGGACGGGCGGTGCCATCACCGGTTCGGGCGGCACGACGTCGTCTCCGGGAACGGGCGGCGCCACAACCATCGACAACGGAACCGGTGGCTCCGCGACGGGCGGCGCGGCGACCGGCGGCGCGGCAACGGGGACGGGGGGAGCCGTGGTGGGTGGTGGCGGCCGAGGCGGCGGGACAGCGGCAACCGGCGGCGCCGCCGGCGGTTCGGACGGGACCGTCAGTGGTTCCTGCAAGGGGGTGTTCTGTGACGACTTCGAAGCCGGTACCACCCTTGGAGCGGGATGGACCGTCAACAACACGCTCGGCGCGACCGTCAAGGTCGTGAACACGTACACGACGACTCCCGGCCCAACCATGGCGCATTCAGGCAAGAACGCCGTGCAGATCAGCTTCCCCGCCGGAGCCGGGTACGCCTTTCTCGTCGAAAAAGCGGGCTTTCCGGCCCCGATGGGGTACTGGGGCCGGGTCTGGTTGTACATCGAGACGCCGACCACCGATGCCGGCCACGACGTCTACATCGAGGGTTCGACCGGCATGAATCTGAGCAACTACGGCGTTCGCCCGCTCAACACTCAGAAGGGCGACATGACCATCAATATCAGTCCCGTCGGCACGGCGGAGGCGGGCGCAAACACTACGACGCCGATCCCTCGGGGAGTGTGGACGTGCTTCGAATGGCAGATTTCCGCGACGGGTGCCAACGGTAACGTCGTCCTCTACGCGGGTGGTTCGACGGCGCCGACGGTCAGCTTGAATGGGAAGCTGATTCCAGCATTGGTGGAACATCACGTCGGTTACGAGCGCTATGCGGCCGGCACCGCCGGCAATCTCTGGATCGACGATTACGCCATGGGAACGGCGCGAATTGGGTGCATGTAAGTGATCGCGGCGAGCCGGAGTTTCGTAGTGGAAAGGGAATGCCAATGAACCTAGGCAACAGTTTGCAGAGTCTTCCAGCTTGGCTGGCGGCGGTGGCCCTGGCGACGGCCGGTTGCGTTGGTCACGTGGACCGCGGACACACGTCCGGACCGAGCGGGCCGAGTAGCGGGCCGGGGACCACTTCCAGCGGCGCGACACAAAATGGAACGGTCGCGCCGCCGGGCGCTGGGACAGGCACGGGCACCATCCCGGGAATGACGAGCATTCCCGGCGCTGGCTCGGGAACCGCAAATGGGTCCGGGGCCGTCCCCGGGGCGGGAACCACCACCTCGCCTTCGAGCGGCCCGCGAGATCCGGGCCGAGTGTTGATTCGCCAGCTCAACTCGCGTGAGTACGACAACACCGTGAGGGATCTGCTGGGGACCGCCCAGCAACCCGGCTTGACCTTTCTAAACGACGAACCGTCATTCGCGTTCGACAACGATGCGGGCCAGCAACTCGTGTCGCCGGTGCAGGCTGGCCTGTACCAGCAGGCGGCCGAGTCTCTCGCGGCGGAGGCCATCACCGGCGCCAACCGAGCGAAGCTGATCACCTGTGATCTCGCGATCGCCGGCGACACCTGCGGAAAGTCGATTATCACCACTTTCGGCGCGAAGGCCTATCGGCGGCCCCTCACCACCGCCGAGGTCACGAACTATTTGGCCTTGATGGCGGCAGCGCGCACGGCGGGTGCGACCGCGGACGTAGCGGTGCGAACCGCGGTGGAAGCGTTCCTGCAATCGCCAATTTTCCTCTTCCGTCCCGAAACCGAGGCCGACCCCACGTCACTTACGCCCCATACCGTCGGGCCCTATGAGATGGCATCACGACTGTCTTACCTCCTCTATCGCAGCATGCCGGATCAGGTCCTGTTCGACGCCGCTGCGGCCGGGAAGCTCGCCGCGCCGGCCGACGTGCTGGCTCAGTTGACCCGGATGCTCGCCGACCCCAAGGCGACCTTCTCGCAGGATTTCTCCGCGCAGTGGATTGGCGCGCGATCGCTCGAGAGCATTCAATTCGACATCACGGTATTCCCGAAGTTCACGCCGGTACTTGCCGCTTCAATGAAGTCGGAGCTCACCAGTTTCTTCGATGACTTCGTCAAGGAGAACCTGCCCGTCAATCAGTTGCTGACCGCCAACTTCAGTTACATCGACAGCACCCTGGCGACGCACTACGGTCTGCCCGCGGTTGGATCGGGCGGCGTCAAGAAGACCACCCTGAATTCGCCCCAGCGAGGCGGCTTGTTCACGATGGCCGGCCCGCTGGCGGTCACGTCGTATATGACCCGGACCTCGCTCGTGAAGCGTGGTGCTTGGATCATGTCGCAATTTCTCTGTCAGGATCCACCTCCGCCTCCCAACAACGTTCCGCCCCTTCCCACGGATACCGTGATGGGAACGCAGCGGCAGATTCTGGAGATGCATCGTGCGGCACCAAGTTGCGCAGGTTGCCACGTGATCATGGACAACCTCGGCATGGCGCTAGAGAACTACGACGGCATCGGCGCGTGGCGAACGACGGACACCAACGGAGCTGCGATCGACGCCAATGGCATGCTCGGCACCGCCACGTTCAACGGTGGGAAGGAATTGTCAGCCGTCATCGCCGCGGACCCCAGACTCGCGCCCTGCGTGTCGAGGAAGATGCTCGGCTATGCCTTGGGGCGAATTCCCCTGGCGAGCGATGAACCTTACGTCGGCGATCTCGCGGCGGGCACATCGAGCGGCCCGCCGGGGGTGCGCGACATCCTGACTCGATTGGTGGCGAGTGATCCCTTCAACATGACTCACGGGGCCCCGTAGGCCCGCCCGGAGAAATGCCATGAGCTTCGCGAAAATCACCGACCACAACGTCAGCTTCGACAAGCAGGCCCTCGACGCCGAGCGACGCAACCCTGCCCCGCCACGCGTCAGCAGGCGTGCGGTTCTCCGGGGAACCGCGGCCGCGATCGCTCTTCCGACGCTGGATTCGTTGATCCGGCCCTCCCGGGCCGAAGCCCAGGCAAGTCCACCCATACGCTGGGTGAGCTGGCACATCGGATGCGGCGTCTGGCACCCGAACTGGGACGTGACCACGTTCGGGACGGGATACACGCTCAGCCCGTCGCTGCTGCCTTTGCAGCCCGTCAAGGGCAAGGTCCTGGTGATGCGAAACCTGGACAACACCCCAACTTGCAACTCGCAAGGCTCACATGGTTGCGGTCCACCGGCCATGACGACGTGTCGGCAGGGCACCAAGCCGGCCGTCACCATGGGAATCTCGATCGATCAGGTCTATGCCCAGGCGCTGGGATCGGCGACGCGCATCCAGTCGCTTCAGCTGTCAGTCAGCGACCGGACGTTCTCCGACGTCATGTACCCGGCGATCTATAACGGCACCACAGCGTGGGCAGACGCCACGACGCCGCTGCCACCCACCGTCAATCCCCAGCAGGTTTTCGACAGGTTGTTCGCCGGGGCGACAACTCCAGCAGCCACCAAGAACACCGACACGATGGCGGCGATGGCGCAGCGAACAGCGCTTCGGACCAGCGTTCTTGACTTCGTGCAGACGGAGGCGAAGTCCCTGCAGCCCAAGCTCGCGGTGCCGGATCGGCGAAAGCTCGACGAATACTTGAGCAGCGTTCGCTCGGTCGAGTTGGAGGTCCAACGGGTCTCGGCCACGCCCAACAATTGCAGTCCCGGTACGACGACGCGGCCGACGATCACCAATGCGGCAACGCCAGCGGATGTTCCCACGTTGACGACCATCATGCTCGATCTGATGGTGTTGGCTTTTCAATGTGATGCGACCCGCGTCATCAACTTCCACCAGGGCAACGGCGGGAGTAGCGGCTTTCAGAGCTGTCCGTGGTTGGGAATCACGACGGACCATCATCGGCTGTCGCACCATAACAACGACCTGGCCCGCGGCAGCCAGCTGCTGAAGATCGACCTGTGGGAGGTACAGCAATACGCCTACTTCCTGCAGAAGCTGGACGCCATCAGTGAAGGCGGTGGCACTGTTCTCGACAACAGCTTGATCTTCCTGTCGAGCGAAATTGGGGACGGCAACGCTCACGATCAGGTGAACAAACCGCTTCTCATTGGTGGCAGCGCCGGGGGAAAAATCGTGACAGGGCGGGCGCTCGACATGGCCGGTGCCCTGCAGGCGAACATGTTCATCACATTGCTCAATCACGGCCTCGGCGTTCCGGCCACGACTTTCGGCTTGCTCGGGAACAAACAACTCACGGGACTCACGGTCTAACGGCTTGGCGGCTGGGGGCATCCAGGCGCATCCTCCGCATCGCCCTCACCGGGTTTGCCGTGGGCACCAGCATCGCTCCAGCGTAGAGCGTGGCCACACGTGAACAAAGGGGATTTCGTGTTTCGCACAGCTCGTCTTTGGTTTCTGGTTGCTCTGGCTTCATCGGCCTGCTCGTCGAGCATGGACTCAGCCGGGACGCGTGGAACCGGTGGCAGGGCGGCCGACGGCGTGGCGACGGGGACCGGTGGCACGGCGACGACCGCCGGCTCGCCGGCGACCGGCGGTTCCATCGCGACGGGGGGATCAGCTGTGACGGGAGGATCGAACGCTACGGGCGGCTCGAGCACGACAACGCCACCCGGTCCCCCCTCAGGAGGGGGCGGAGCGGTTACGGGCGGCGCGCCCGCCTCGGGAGGAGCGCAGGGTGGCGGGGCTCAAATCGGAGGCGTGGGAGTTGGCCCTTCGAACAGCGGCGGTCCGGCGGGCTCAACAACGTCACTACCGGACCCAGGATCCGAGGGTGACGGCGACGTGACGGTGGGCCCCAACTACACGACGCAGCCCGACCTCAGGGCCGGGAGCGCGCCCGTCGGTAAGACTTTCAGCTTCACCATGAATTCATCGGACAGCAAAATCTTCACCGGGCTCGACGCCACACTCACGTCGCCGAAAGCCTTCTCGCGGTTGGTCACCGTGTACATTCCGGCAAAGTACAAGGATGGGACCGCGGCGCCGTTCATGACGATACAAGATGGCGCGCGTGCCCATTACGATCTGGTGAGGCTCGCGGTCGAGAACCTGAGCCAATCGACCGACCCAGCCAGGCGATTGCCAGCCATTATCGTCGTCGCCATCCACAATGGCCCCGGCGACGGCAAGGGCAGCGAGCGCGGTCTGGAATACGACACGATGTCGAACCGCTACGGGCGTTACGTTGACGAGGAAGTGCTGCCCGCGATCCTCGCCAACGGACAAGTCAAGGCTGCCTACCCCAACTTGAAATTCACAGACGATCCGGAGGGACGCGGAACCGTCGGCTGCAGCTCGGGCGGCTCCGCCGCGGTCATCCAGGCCTGGATGCAACCGGACCGCTACCGGAAGGTCATTGCTTACTCGGCAACGCTCGTGGCTCAACAAGCCGACAACGCGCCGGAAAGCGCCATGTATCCGCATGGCGCCTGGGACCTGCACTCCGACCTTTCCCTGATAGCCAATTCGGAGCGGAAGCCGCTTCGCATGGTCATCGGCGCGAACCAGATGGACAACGGAGCCGGTACCGGCGAAGCAAACAAGCACGATTGGTTGCTCGCCAACCAGCGCACGGCCGCCGCT
>JADGRC010000106.1 GCA_017881245.1 Pseudomonadota bacterium | reverse complement strand
CCCGTTGACCGAGCTGAGTCCGTTCGCCGAGCTGAGCCCGTTGACCGAAGTCAACCCATTGATCGAGCTCAATCCGTTGATCGAGCTCAAACCATTGATGGAGCTGAGCGCGGGGGCCTCGCTCTCGTGGGCGGCGCCCTCGTCGCCGCTCTGCGCGCATCCCGCGCCCAGCACCGCGACACCCGCTACAACCACTGTTCCGATCTTCTTTTGCAGAGTCTTCATGTGCATCTCCTTCGGCAACCCAGCCAGCTCGTGGAGCCCCGTTGGCTTTGCGTCCCCCGGTCGCCCGGGGTTTGCTTTTGTCGGGAGGAGGGCTTATCCCTCCGCTTCGCAGGGAGGTACTGCACGAATCCTGCCATAGTTTTTGGTATCTTGACTTACGTATTTACTTGAAGTTATGCCCTTCAGCACCAGTCTGTGTGTTGCCCGCGATGCAACAGATGTTGTTAGGCCGTCAACGACCGCGATATTCTCGACCCATGTGGCGCGGTGTCTTCTGGGTCGGCGAAGCAAGGACGGCAAGGCTCACGTGATCTCGATCGTGATTCCCGCGCACAACGAGGGACGTGTTATCGAACGATGCTTGACGACGATCCTGGCCGATGCGGCTCCGGGCGAATTCGAGATCGCGGTCGTGTGCAACGCCTGCAACGATGACACGGCCGAACGCGCCAGGCGGTTCGGCGCCGACATCAAGATCGTTGAAACGCCAATCGGGTCCAAGATTCACGCGCTGAACTTGGGTGACAAGGCCGTCTCGTCCTTTCCGCGTTTCTACGTGGACGCGGACATTCAGCTGTCGACCGGTGCCATCCGCGACGTGGCCCAGTTGCTGGGCGACGACTCGCCCATCGTGGTGGCGGCCCCCCGCGCCATAGTGAACTGCGACGACCGCCCCTGGACGGTGCGCGCCTTTTACGACGTCTGGACGCGGCTGCCTTACTTCAAGGAGAACATGATCGGGTCGGGCGTATATGCCTTTTCCCAGAAGGGCCGCGCCCGTTTCGACGAGTTTCCACAGGTGACGGCCGACGATGAATTCGCCCGGCACATCGCCGCGCCACATGAGCGCCGCGCCAGTCCCACATCCACCTTCACGATCAACCCGCCGCGCACGGTTCGCGACCTTTTGAAAATCATGACCAGAACCCGTGCCGCGGACATTGCGTTTCGCAAACAGTTTCCCGATCTACAGGTCCACGGCAACACCAGCCCGCGCCGATCGCTGCGAATCATAGCGGCCACTCCGTCCATGTGGCTGTCTGCGCCCGTCTACCTGGGTATCATGCTGCTGGCCAGAAAACGAGCTCGGCAGAAACTGCGGATGCAGGAGAAGACAAAACAAAAAGAAGTCTGGGAACGCGACGAGAGCTCGCGGCAGTAGGCGGCGAAGGCTCGTTAGATCTCGGCGAGCAGCGCGTTCAACTCCGATTCGGTCGTATAGAAATGGGGAGCCACGCGAACGCATTTTTGGCCTGTGAGCTCCTCGCGCAGCGAAACGACGATGCGCCGTGCATCCAGTCGTTTTTGCAGATCGATGGTCTGGGGATCGCTTGATGCGCGAAATGACGTGATTCCCGAAAACGAACCGGGCCTGTGCGCCGCTAACTTGAGCCGGTCGGACCCGCCTACGATTTGGTATCCCTTCGCGACCAGGCGCGGCACCAGAAATTCGCGTAATGCTCCGAGTCGCTCCGCGATGGGGACAACGCCAACCTCGCGCAAGATCGAGAGCGCCGCGTGAAGTCCGGTCAGCCCCAACGCGTTCAGAGATCCGGGTTCATAGCGACGCGCGGAATCCGGGAGGTCGAAAGTCGATTTCGAATAATCCTTGTTCGCGACCACAGATTTCCAACCAACCGCGGCCGGGTGAAGCATGTCGAATCGAGACCGCCGGACGAAGAGGATTCCGATACCCTGCGGCCCCAGCATCCACTTGTGAGCATCGGCCGCCAGAAAATCCACGTTGCGGGCGGACAGCGGCAGGGCTCCAAAACTTTGAATGGCGTCGACACAGAACAAGACGCCGCGGGATCGCAGATATTCCCCGATGGCCTCAATGTCCATGCGCGCGCCCGTGACGAAGTGGACCGAGGACAGCGACACCAAACGCGTGCGCGCGTCGACATGCGCGATGACGTCGTCCATGGTAACGAGACCATCGCGACCGGTCGTGATCGGCCTTGGGACCACCCCGCGTCGCTGCAGATCGACCCAGGGGTAGACGTTGGACGGAAAATCGCCCTTCGCGAACACGACGTTGTCCCCCGATTTCCAGTCGAGGCCCGCGGCCACCAGGCCGAGCCCCGCCGAAGTTGAGGTCGTGAAAGCGATTTCCTCGGCATCGACGCCCAGAAGCTCCGCCGCAATCGAGCGGGCGCCCGCCTCGGCGGCGGCGTGCAGGTGCTCGAATTGCCCCCCCCGCCCGACTTCGCTTAGGTAAGCGCCAAGCGCGGTCACGACGCGGGCCGGAAGCGGACAAACCGCTGCGTGTGCCAGGTAAGTGCGCTCACGAACAACCGGGAACTCGCGCTGTCGTAAGGACTCGTCCGCGAGCAGAGACGCGATGGTCAGCGGTGGCGTCACAACTGGTCCAGGGTGCGTCGATACCAGTCGATGGTCTCAGCGATCCCCTGCTCGAGAGCCGTGGTCGGCTGCCAGTCAAGCACGCGTTTGGCCTTCCCGATGTCGAGGTACTTGACGATCGGCGTGGCACGACGCTCGCCGTGGAAAATCGGCTCGCGCTCGCGGCCGTCGAAGACACGACTGACGAGTTTCGTCATCTCGCTGGTCGACACGGGGTGGCCGCGGCCGAAGTTGAAGGCCTCGCCGGCCGCCACGTCCAGATGTTCGGCCAGCTTGATGTACGAATTCGACATGTCGCGAATGAACAGGTAATCGAGCCGCGTGGTCCCGTCGTCGCGGTCACCAAAATCGTAGGCGGAGCCACGGATGAGACTTCGAATCGCGCGCGGAACGATGCGCGAGAAGTTCGTGTCTCCCGGCCCGTAGGTGTTCATGAATCGACAGACGCCCGCCTGGAGCCCGAACACCTTTGCGTAGGCGCGGACGGCGACATCACCCGCGACCTTCGACGGGGCGTAGATGTTGGACGCCGGCGCCGGGGCATCGTCCTCGTGAATTGGGCGATCCGTCGTGGTGGTTCCGTAATAGGCGCCGCTTGAAGCGAACACGAGGTGCTTGGCGCGCGATGTCGTGCGCATCGCCTCCAACACCAAATACGTTCCCATCGCGTTCACGCTCAGGGTCTCGAGCGGAATCACGTTGCTCATCGGCGCGATCGGCTGCGCCGCGAGATGAAAGATCGTGTCGATTTCAAAACGCTCGAGGACCGAGCGCAAGAGGTCGAGGTCGCGGATATCGCCCTGCACGAAGTCGACCCGCGCGGCCAACCCCTGCAGCGTCAAGTACGAATTGCGCGGAAAAACCCGGTCGAGCCCGTACACCTTGGCTCCAAGCCCGAGCAAGCTGGCGCAAAGATGAGAACCCCCAAACCCGGCTGCCCCCGTCACCAGGCAAGGGCGGCCGGTCCAATCGTGACTCATCGGGGCTGCGACTTTCCTCTCGCAGCGAAATAGTCCCGGTAGGCGCGAATCGTTCGCTTGATCCCATCGGCAAAATCGACGGTCGGCTCGAAATCGGTCATGCGCCTGATCTTATCGCCATTCAAGCGCTGCTTCGTGATGGTCAAGATGCTGGGGCTGGTCGCCCGAACCTTTACCGAAATGCCGTTGGCCAAGATCGCCTCGGCGCGCGCGGGGTCGAGCTCTTTCTCGATCTCGTACGCGATGTGCACAATCGTCTTTAGCAGTTCGGGGGTCGACGCGAATTTCGCCGCGGCCAGATTGAACACTTGCCCGCGACACTCGGGCGTGTGGGCGAGGAGCAGGATCGCCCTGATGCAGTCGTCGATATACAGGTAGTCACGCCAATGTTCGATTGAATCGAAGTAAAGCTCCGGCGCAATCGGTTGTGGCGCCTCGAAGAGATTCCGCATGGCCCGCGGAATCAAACGGTAGCCGGTGTTGAAGTCGCTCGGTCCGAAGAGATTGCACATGCGAAGGACCACGGTGGGCAGACCGAAGACCTCGTGGTACGTCCGGGCGAACACATCCGCCGCCAGCTTGGCGCCGTCGTAGACGCCAATCCCGCGCAAGGGCGTCTTCTCTTCCTCATAGGGATCCCCATCCATCTCGCCATAAACCTTGTCGGTGGATGCGTGAAAGATGGCCGTGGGGCGCAGCTTCAAGGAGCGGACGGCCTCCAGCACATTGACCAGGCCCATCGTATTGGCCTGAATCGTGTCGAACGGATTCTCGACCGCCTTCTCGATCACGGTCGCGTACGCGGCAAAGTTGAACAGAAAATTGAACTTGCCTTCGGCGACGACCTCCCGAACCATCTTCGCGTCGCCCAGATCGCCGTGGACGATCCTGACTTTGTCGCGCAAGTGCGACGATGGATCGTTGAGAAGCGCGTCGACATCGGGGGCGGTTCTGATGTCGAAGACGGTCACGTGCGCCCCAAGCTCCACTAGGACCTTGGTCATGTGGCCCCCGACGAACCCGAATCCTCCCGTCACCAGCACGTTCTTGCCCTCGTAGGTGGCCGCGACACGGCCCGACTTTTCATCCTTGGTCTGCTTCACGAGCATCGGTTGTTCCCCCTGTGCGTGCCGCCGATGCTACACCCCCAGGAACGTTCGAGATACTTCTTCGCGTTTGGCCGAAACCGGACAGGTGGGCGGTCGTCTACTACTGCTCGGTAGCCAGTTCCCATCGTTCGGGCGATCGCCACAACCGGGAACGCAGCAACTCGCGCTCGAACAGGAACTCCTTGGGAATTCGGTCGAGGAACAGGTCGAAAAGTTCCTCATGAGAGCGCACCTCGGCCGCCGAGGCGTCGCGTCCGACACTCATTAGTTCGTGAAATCGCTCGCGCGGAAAATCGAGGCCCTCCCAGTTAAGATCCTCATGCCGCGGCATCCAACCGAGCGGGCTTTCGACGGCATACCCGCGGCCGTGAATACGATCCACGATCCAGGAAAGAATTCGCGCGTTCTCGCGAAAGCCGGGCCACAGGAACCTGCCGTCCGCGCCCCGTCGAAACCAGTTCACTCGAAAAATGCGCGGCGGATTTGGGACGCGCCGTCCAACATTCAACCAGTGACTGAAATAGTCGGCCATGTTGTACCCGCAGAACGGCAACATGGCCATGGGGTCGCGCCGCAGGGGGGGCAGACCATCGGCCGCCGCGGTGGCTTCCGAGGCCATGGTGGCCGCGCAGTACACCCCGTGTGACCAATTGAAGCTCTGAAACACGAGCGGCATGTCCCGGCTCATTCGGCCGCCGAAAATGAAACCGCTGATGGGAACGCCGTGCGGGTCGTCCCAGAGCGGATCCAGCGACGGACAACGGGTCACGGGCGTCGTGAATCGGGCGTTGGGATGCGCCGCCGTTCGACCGCAACTGGGCGTCCAGTCCTGTCCACGCCAATCCGTGAGATGCGCGGGGGGCGTGGCCGTCATACCTTCCCACCAGACGTCACCATCGTCCGTGAGAGCGACATTCGTGAAAATCGTATCGCTCGCGATCGTGGTCATGGCGTGTGGGTTGGTCTCGGCGTTGGTGCCGGGCGCGACCCCGAAAAAGCCGGCCTCCGGGTTGATGGCGCGCAGCCGCCCGTCCTTGCCTGGCATGATCCAGGCGATGTCATCTCCGACGGTCCGGACCTTCCAGCCCGAAAACCCCGCGGGAGGAATCATCATCGCGAAGTTCGTCTTCCCGCAGGCGCTCGGGAACGCGGCGCCCACGTACGTTCGCTCGCCCGTTGGCGACTCAAGGCCGAGTATCGCCATGTGCTCGGCCAGCCACCCCTCGTCGCGCCCCATCACGGACGCGATCCGCAGCGCGACGCACTTCTTCCCCAACAGGGCATTGCCGCCATAGCCGCTGCCAAAAGACCAGATCGCACGTTCCTCGGGAAAGTGGGCGATCACGATTTCGGTCGGGTTGCAGGGCCATGACACGTCGGCCTGACCATCGACCAAGGGCGCGCCGACCGAGTGCAAGCAGCGGACGAAGTTGTCACCGCCCCCGAGCGCATCCAGGACCGGCTTCCCCATGCGTGTCATGATGCGCATGCTGGCCACGACGTACGGGGAGTCGGTCAGCTGCACGCCGATCTGGGCGATGGGCGAGCCAATCGGGCCCATGCTGAAAGGGACGACATAAAGGGTGCGACCACGCATCGCGCCCGCGAACAGTCCACGAAGTCTGTCGTGCATCGCCACCGGCGCGACCCAGTTGTTGGTGGGTCCCGCGTCGCTCCTGAGACGCGAACAAATGAACGTCCGGCTTTCGACGCGCGCCACGTCTCGCGGATCGGAGCGACAAAGAAAACTTCGGGGGCGCTTGACCGGGTCAAGCTTCAGCATCGTTCCCTTCTCGACCATGCCCGACGTCAGCGCCGCGAACTCGCCGTCACTGCCGTCGCTCCAATGGATTCTCTCGGGTTGGGCCAGCGCGGCGAAGTCGGCGACCCAACTCGTAAGCGCGCTATTCCGATTCGTAGGTAAAGAGGTCTCAGGCATGGGGGTTCAATGGTCTCCGGGGTTGAGCATCTCGATGTACGCCGCCCAGTCAGTTGCGCGAGCAGGCGTTCGCGGTTCTCGTCGCATGACAGAGCAGGGAGACGGCTCGCTGTCGTCGCACTGTTGCGCTGATGTGGGACTGTCTCCGACGTGAAGGCGCCGCTTTTCCTGTTGCGACCGTTCTCATCACCGACGGGATAACTGTAAAATCAGCTGCGATCAATGGCACGCCCTTCACGCCCTTGATGATGCGCGTTCGTGGACTTCGGTCAAGGCAGGATGGACAGAGGATGGACATTCAGGCGCGGACATTCAGAAAGGCCGGGAAATGCCGATGCTGCCACCCGTGCTGAAGGTGAATCTGATCGTCGGCGCGTGTTTGTTGGGGTTGGCGGGCGGGTGCCGCGGTGTCATCTCTGGAGGCCCGGGCGGCGGCAGCGGCGGTGGTCCAGGAGCCAGTCCAAACAGTCCTGGACCGGTACCCGACGACCCAGGCATCATTGGCACCGGCCCCGCGACTGGTCCAGATTCGGTGGCTTGCACGGCCGGCGATCCGCCCGCGACAACCCGCTTCTTTCGTCTCACGCACGCCCAGTACGACAACACGGTGCGCGCGTTGACCGGGCTCGACATTCACCCGTCGTCCGATTTTCCCGCCGACCAGAATCAGGCCGGGTTCGATCGCGGGATGGATTTGCAGGTTGGTGACGCCCTTGGCAAAACCTATCGGGCGGCGGCGGAGACCATCGCGGCGCAGGCGGTCGCGTCTGCCACGGCCTACCAGAAAATCGTCGGTTGCGACCCGGCCGCCGGGGACGCCTGCGTGCGTTCATTCATCGCGGAATTTGGGCGCCGCGCGTATCGCCGCGCGCTTTCGGACGCTGAAGTCGCCTCCTACGTCGCGTTGTTTGGCCAGGGTGACACGCTGGTGGACGGTACGGCCGGCGCGTTTCAGAAGGGCGTCCAGACGACGCTGCAGGCGTTCCTGCAGTCACCCTACTTTATCTATCGGACGGAAATGTCCACGACGGTGGCCGGAAACCTCGTCGCCCTCAACGGCTACGAAATCGCCAGTCGCTTGTCGTTCATGATTCTAAACGGCCCGCCGGACGACACGTTGTTGCAAACAGTCGTCGCCGGACAACTCGGCACAGCGGACGCGGTCGCCGCGCAGGCGCAGCGACTGGTGGGGACCCCTCAGGCGCGAGAGACGGTTCGGGACTTTCATCACCAATGGCTGGCGATGGACGCATATGCCAACAAGCTGACCAAGGACCTGACGCAGTATCCGACCGTAACACCGGCTCTGGCTCCCGTGTTGATCGCCGAAATGGAGCAGTTCGTCGGCTCGGTCACATTCGATCTGGGCAAGGGTTTCACGTCCCTGATGACGGCGCCCTTCACTTTCGTGAACAGGACGACGGCCCCCCTGTATGGCGTCCAGGGCACCTTCGGCGACACGTTACAGCGGGTCGACCTCAATCCCGCCGAGCGCGCCGGACTGCTCACCCGCTTGGGTTTTCTGGCGACCAATGCCTACAGCAACCAGAGCTCGCCTATTCATCGTGGCGCTTTCATTCAACGCCAGGTGTTGTGCGCGATCATCCCCGATCCGCCGCCGAATGTTCCCAAACTGCCAACTCTCATGGCTACCCAAACGACCCGCCAACAAGTCGACATGCACACCGCGCCCGCGGAATGTGCTGGCTGTCACCACGTGCTCATCAATCCGGTGGGCTTTGGTCTTGAGAACTACGACGCGGTCGGCAGCCACCGAACCTCCGAAAATGGGGTGCCGATCGACGCGACCGGAAACCTGGCCGGAACCGCCGCAGCAGCGGCGGGCAATGCCACCTTCACCGATGGCATCTCGGAATCGGCGGCCATCGCGACGTCGATCGAAGCGCGCGCTTGTTACGCCACGCACTGGGTACGCTACGCGTTCGGGCGCCAGGAAACGCCCAGCGACAGCTGCGCCGTCGCCGCTATCGCCACCAGCCTTGGCGATGACAACTACAAGGTCACGGACCTCCTGGTCGACATGACCCGAACCAAGCCGTTCATGTTCCGTGCGCCGGGAGGCCCCTGATGTCGAAGTCGATCAACCGGCGTCATTTCCTGCGCGGAATGGGCGGCGTCACCGTCGGCCTGCCGTTCCTGGAAACCTTCGCCCCCAGACGCGCCCGCGCGCAATCCGCAGCGACACCCAAGCGACTGGTGGTTTTCTTCAACCACAACGGCGTCAACATGGACAAATGGTTTCCGACCACCGCGTATGGCGCGTTGACCCCCGCGTCGTTCATGGGAACCGGGATGGAACCCATCGCGTCGTATGCGCCAAGGGTCTTGCTGCCGCGGGGCCTGCACCAAGTGCCTCGCGGATTCGGTCGCGATCCGGGCGGCGGGGACGATCACGCGCGCGGCGTGGGCTGCAAGTTAACGGCCGCGCCTCTCGCCGACACGACCGAGAAATACGCCACCGGGATCTCCGTCGACCAGGTGATTGCCAAGGCGGTGAACCCCGGGGGGAAGGGCGCGTTCAACCTGATGGTGGGATACCGGAGCAAGGATGTTCTCGGCTGCATTTCGTACGTCGCGGCCGGACAGCAGGCGAGCCCCTTTCAGGATCCCTGGAAGGCATTCAAGGACTGGGTCGGGTCCGGAACCCCAGCAGCAGCGACAGCGGTGGATCGCGCGGCGTTGCGCAGGAAGAGCGTTCTCGACTTGGTCAGCGGCGAATTCAACGCACTGAAAGCGAACCCGGCGGTCAGCAAGCAGGATCGCGACAAGTTGGACCTTCACTTCTCCTCGATCCGTGATGTGGAAGTGGGCATGACGGTCGCCGGCTTGCCGGCGTGCAACCTGCCAGCGGCCCGCGGGGCCGAGCTCATGGCCATCAACCCCGCGAACGTGACCCTCGACAGCCAGTACGAAAAAATCGGCGGCATGATGATGGATGTCATGGCTCTGGCGTTGGCATGTGATTACAACCGCGTGGTCACGCTTCAATGGGGCTCGGGTGCCGCTGGTCCGATTTTCAGTTGGGTGCCCCCGGCTTTGAACACCATGTACAACCACCACAAGCTGTCGCATGGGTCCACCACCGACGGCGGAACGATGAACACGCTACCCGAGGCCGATTGGAAATCGGCGCTCTTCAACATTGACCAGTGGTACTCGACGCAGTTGAAGGGATTGCTCGACCGGATGTCGAGCTACACGGAACCGGGCGGGACATTGCTCGACAACAGCACGGTTCTCTACATGAACGATCTTGGCGACGGCCTCGGCCACAACTGGATGGACCTGCCCGTGATGTTGATTGGAGGCTGCCAGGGTTATTTCAAGCAGGGTCAGTACATCAAGATGACCGTCGGCAGCGGCACTGCCAACGACAAAGACGCGCCGACGAACCAGCTGTGCACGACACTGGCGAACGCGCTCGGCGTGCCGATGCCCAACTTCGGCTCGGCTCCGACGGGCAAGGCCGGTGAGCTGACGGCCCTCAAGGCCTGAGCGGTCGACCAGCAAGATTAGCGGCAACAGTCGTTGCGTGGGACGCAACAAACAAACACCCCTCCGGCCAGGTCCGGCGGGTGTCGGTTACATGCATAACCATTGGAAATATTTAATATTCATGTAGGTTATGTCAGCTAGCATACATAATGCATCGGAGGACCAGTAACAAAAAAACTTCTTGGAGGTCCCCGGTGAATGCTTCTCCTGGCTCGACGGCTGTGTCCTGTTCCTTCCGCGCCCCACGGTCGGCCGCGCCACTTGCGCTGCTCGCGGCGGTTTCCATGACGGGATGTGCGCCTCCGCAAGGGGGCGGGCTCGAAGTGTCCGAGAGTCCCGCCCTGGGGGCCGACAATGGGCTGCGGACTCACAACGGGTTGCGAACCCACAACGGATTGACGCTAGTGAGTGATCTTGCCCGGTCGAGCGGGCTCGCACCATCCTCGGAACTGATGTCGACGGCCGACGGGAGACTTCAAGTTGCGTATCTCGTCAAGTGCGCGTTGCCCGCCAACCGCACGCTGGTGAAGACCGACAAGTACGGAACCAAATACAGTTTCACTGGTGAGATTGGCCTAGCGCCGGAATGGGAGACCGCTTCTTGCGGTCAAACATGTCAGGAATGGGTGACCGCCTGCCTACTCGCGTTCGAGAACACGACCGGCGTTCATGTTCCCGTTTGGATGGTGGCCGAGCACCCGGCCATTGGTTTCGGCCTCAGCCCCGAATACCCACGCCAAGAGGGCTCGTTCTTCGGCAACATCTTCGCGTCCAACCCTCTTGAGTACTACTGCGGGGGACGCGACTACTCCGTGGCGCCCATCGCGGGACGGATCGGTTCACCGACGGCGGATACGTCCTACACGGACATCTACGGGCCAAGCGGCCTCTGCAAACCCCAGTGCACGGGCTCCGACTACCCGCACGTCGGGGATGGCTACAAGGCTTGCTCAGGCTGGAACCACGTCATCACGATTTGGAGGAAGTAGAGCCCATCGCGCGGCCGGGCGGCGTGCTCTGCTTCCGAACCGTCCCGCGACGAGCAGCACCCGTTCACCGCGAGCGCGACCCCGAACACCGTCGCAAGTCTCTACCGTACGCACCGGACGTAGTTGGCTTCGGATTCGTCCAGATTGCCCGTACCGCCCGAGGCGAAGTTCACGCTCCAGACGTAAGACAGCGATCCGGCCAACAACGTCGATGACCAGAAGAAGGCGGGCGGGGTTTCCGGAAAGGCGCCCTGATCGATGGACGGGGGCGAAGCCTGTGATCGGTCGATGAGGGTCTGCAGCTCCTTGACCGTCGGAAGGCGCCAGCCCGCCCCTTCCGGAAGCGCGCTTTGGCCAACCCGCGCGCAGAACGCCTTGGCGTCCGCCCACGAAGAAGGGGTCGTCGGGACGGTCCGTTGCCAGCCGAGCGTGGTCTTGGTGTCGTAGACAATTCCATCGGCGATCGAATAACGCCCGACCGGTGCGTTCGCCGCCACCGGGCTGGTCACCAGGGCCGCTGTCATCGCCGCCGCGCCGATACGGCCGGCCGCCCTATTCATCCCGGGTTTCAACGCACGCATCGGACATGGTTGATCTCGGATACGTCGGTGCTGATCGCGTACCCGTAGCTGAAGTTGACATACCAAGCCTCTGATGGCGCGCCGGCCACGGGAGTCGACGACCAGAAGATGTCGGCTGGCGTCTTCGGGAAGGCCATGATGTCGATTGATGGAGTCGGACTCGCCACGTCGTAATCTACAATCGAGACGAGTTCGATGACCGACGGCAGGCGCCAATCGTGGAGGTTGCCAAGCGTCGCGGTCGAGCAATACGCATTCGCGTCCCTCCAGGCGTACGTCGTTGAAGGGGTACTCTGCTGCCACATCAGCCCTGTGACATCGTCGGTCACGGTGCCGTCGCCGTGGGCCGTGTAGCTCTGGATGTTCGGCGCACCGGCGGCCACGTCCCGGGAACCGTTCGGCATCGGCCACTCCGCCCAACCTGGATCGACGCAGGCCGCGGGCGCGCGGCGCTGGCACGTCAATCCGAGCGAGCACGTCGACAGTGTCGAGACCGTGCAACCGTTATCCATCGCGGCGCAGGTTTGAAGACTGGTGCCGGAGAGACACTGCGTGGTTCCGTCCCCACACGAGCTGCCGCATCCGCCCGTCCCGCCCCGCCCGATCCCGGCTTGCCCGTTACACCCCACGGCGGCGAAGGTCACAAGCAAGGTTCCCCCAATCACCGCCGTGCGCCCTCGCCTCCATGTCATGGGCATGACCTCACGAGACAAGCAGGCTAGTCGATATGGAGTCGCAGTTCACGCAGGTGCCGGATCGCGCTGCGTCGCGGCAGACGTTGGTGCACTCCTCCTTGGACCTTCCGTACATACACGGCGGGTGTGCTAGAATTATCGGTCGGTTGGTGTTCCCTTTATCTGGCGCCCGGTTTGATTTGGTTCACGGACCAAACGGAGGAAATCTCCCATGACGGGAAATCTTATGTTACCGCTACCTTCTAGGATCACGATGGCGCGAAACACCGTTCTTGGCCTCGCGGTGGCCGTATCCGTCTCCGCGTGTGTCGGCAAGGTGAGTGGTGGCAACCCCCAGGGCCAGAGCGGGACCGGGGCGAAAGCGAATACGCCACCCAGCGTCAGTTCCGGAAACACCGGGACGGGGAGTACGGGCTCGCCCTCCCTGGCGGGCACCGGGGGCGCCGGGCCCGGTAGTATCATGGCTGCCGGGGGCAATACGCCCGGTATCATCACGGGCACGGCTGGCTCGACCGGAAGTGTATCCGTACCCGCGCTGACCTGTGTCACGCCTGCGATGGGTCCGTCCCCGCTGCGCCGTCTCACTCACCGTGAGTATGACAATGCCGTCGCCGATCTGCTCGGTGACAAGACGGGGCCTTCGTCCATGTTTCCGCCCGACACCGCGGTCGGACTGTTCGACAACTCGGCGGAGGCCCAGACCGCGCCCGTGCTGCTTGCCAGCGAGTACGTTGACGCGGCCCTGACGCTCGCGAACAGCGTCCCCAACCTGACGACCTTCGTCGGGTGCGATTTCACGACCGCGACCGGAGCGACCTGCGTGCAAACGTTCGTCGCGCGTTTTGGCCGACGAGCCTATCGGCGTCCGGTCACAACCGACGAGACGACGCGTTTGGTGGCGCTTTTCAACAAGGCGCTCACCGACAAGCCATCGGGCATGAAAGCGGTCATAGCCGCGATGCTCGTTTCGCCGAACTTCCTGTTCCGTCCGGAGTTTGGCTCGCCCGGCTCGACGATTCCCGGCGCCCAAGCCCTCACCCAGTTCGAGGTGGCCGGGCGGCTTGCTTCGTTGCTTTGGGCCTCGGTTCCCGACGACACGCTCCTTGACGAAGCCCAGGCTGGCAGGCTGGGTACTGCTACCCAGGTCGCGACGCAGGCGCGCCGGATGCTCGCGGATACCCGGGCAAGAAGGGCCGTCGCGGCCTTCTATGAACAGTGGCTGGGCCTGGCGATGCTGGATGTGGCCACCAAGGACACATCCGTGTACCAGTTCGACGATCAGCTGCGCAATTCCATGCGTCAGGAAACGCAGCTGTTCGTGGACAATGTCATCTGGTCGGACGACGCCCGTTTGGCGACGCTGCTACAGGCTCCTTACTCATTCGTCAACGCTCCGCTGGCGGCGCTTTACGGGGTCAAGGGACCTGCCGACGCGATGACCTATTCGAAGGTCACGTTCGACTCCACCCAGCAGCGCTTTGGGCTGCTCACCCAGGCAAGCTTCTTGGCCGCCTTCGCGCGCCCCGACTCGAGCTCACCGGTTAAGCGGGGGGCCTGGATTCGCAAGAGGCTGCTATGCGGAGATCTTCCTGATCCCCCAAACGTAGTCCCCGTGCTGCCGGAAATCATGGATGGGGTGTCCAACCGGGAGCGATTCGCCATGCACGTGTCGGTTCCGGGCTGTGCCGCCTGTCATATGTTGATTGACGGCCTCGGATTCGGCCTCGAGGCCTACGACGGCGTCGGGCGCTATCGAACCGTGGATCGCGGGCTCCCGGTCGACGCGAATGGCGAAATCACCTCCACCGTGGACATCGACGGAAAGTACAACGGAGCGATGGAGCTGTCGGCGGCGCTCGGGCGAAGCACGCAGGTGCAGGACTGCGCCCCCACCCAGTGGCTCCGCTATGCCATGGCGCGCCGGGAAACCGCGGACGATTCTTGTGCGTTGAAGGCGGTTCGCGAAGGATTCGCGGCATCCGGGGGCAATCTGAAAGAGCTGATGGTCACGCTGACGCAAAACGATGCGTTCATGAACTACAAGCCGGCCAACTAGGAGACGCTATGGACAAACAACGATGGTTGGCGTCACGACGTGCAGTGTTGGGAATATTGGGAGCGGGCGGCGCCACGGCACTTCTTCCGAAGGGAAAGGCGGTCGCCGCGGCCGCACCGACGAGGTTCATCGTCATGCACGTCCCCGAAGGGATGTGGACGAATGCTCAACGTCCTGTCGCGGGAGCGACGACCCTGGGGCCGATCTTCGGTCCCCTTGACCCGTACAAGTCGCAGCTGACAGTGCTCAATAACCTGAACCTCCTATCCAGGGACAAGGGTTCCTTCGGAGGCGACGGCCACCATCGCGGCGTGCCGCATATGCTGACCTGCATCGAGATGCCGGACAACAACAACGCTGGAGGGCCTTCGGTCGACCAAAAGATTGCCCAAACCATCGGAGCGACGACGAAGTTCGCCTCTCTGCAGTTCGCCGTCCGCATCGTATACGGCGACACGGACTCGAAGCCCATCTGGTCGGCGGCCAAACAGGTGGTTCCCGCCATGCAGAGTCCGTGGGACGCATACACGCGTATCTTCGGTACCGCGATGGCCCCGTCGGGTGGGACCGCGACCACTTCCACCTTTGACATGAAGAAAAGCGTGATGGACTATGCCTTGGCCGATCTTGCCCCCTTGATGACGCGACTACCCGCCAGCGATCGCGACAGGCTCGACTCCTACCAAACGTCCCTGCGGGATATCGAGACGCGCCTTGCCTCGGTGGCGCCCCCCGTGACGACCGGTGGGGCGTGTACGTCACCCACCCTGGGTGCGACGATGGACGTCAAGTTGGAAGCCAATTATCCGACTATCGGCAAGCTTCAGATGGACACCATGGTGGCGGCCATGCAGTGTGGCCTTACGCGGGTTGCCAGCCTGCAGTGGGGAAACTCGGTGGACCAGTGTACCTACTCATGGCTGGGTGTGAACGCCCTTGGCCACGATCTGGCGCACAACACCGGCAAGGTCGACACGGACGGCAGCAAGAAACAGAAGGTCTTCAACTGGTACGCCACGCAGTTCGCGTACCTCCTGGGCAAGCTCAAAGGTACGGCCGAGGGGACCGGCACAATGCTCGACAACACGGTCGTGCTTTGGATCTCCGAGTTCAGTGAGGGCAACGGTCACAAGTCGGACAAGCTGTGTTGGTTGCTGATGGGCAACGCCGCCGGATACTTCAAACAACAGGGCAATGTGTTGGATCTGACAGGTAGGGCCGTGGGCGATCTTCACGTGTCCCTCCTCAATGCCTTCGGCATCCCGGACAAAACCTTCGGCAATCCCGCCTACACCACCGGCCCGATCACCGCTCTGCAGGCATAGCGGGGCAATAGATCAGAACGGACCGCTTCTGAATCTCCCCGAAACGCGGGACCCGCGTTTCGCTGCCTGACGCGCGGCCACCCATTCGGCGGCCTCTCGTTGAATGCCGTGGTCGCGAGTGGCCCATGCACCACCCGAGATGGTCTTGTCGTCGACGGGCATCGACGACGCCGCAAGTCGGCCAACCTCGATGGCGCGAACGCGATCGCGCCCTTCCTGCCAAAGGGCGCGGGCAAGAGCGAATCTCAGCCTCCTGGTCTCGGAACGGACATCGTGTCGTTCGGCGATTCCGAGGGCTCGCTCCAGCAGCGCAACCGCCTCGCGCGATTCTCCCAGGCCCATTCGCGCCTCACCGAGCGGCGCCAAGAAGAAGAGCTGATCGGCATTTTCGGAGCCGAGCTCCCTTCGCCATACTGCCAGGCCCCGCTCCGCATCGCGTCGCGCTTCGGCGTACCGACCAAGCTGGTTCAGGATCTCCGCCCGATTGCCCCACTGGGTGGCGGTTTCTGGATGCTCCATGCCCAACACCTTCTCCATGATTCGCACGCCCCTGTTACTGTGGACAAGCGCATCCTCGGGTCGGCCAAGCACCAGTAAGACACTCGCGAGATTGGTCAGGGAAAGGGCGACGTCGGGATGGTCGCCACCGAGAAGCTTTTCCTTTATCGCCATGGCCCTTTCATATCGATCCGCCGCTCCTTCCAGGTCCCCTTCGGTTTCGAGAGCCGCGCCAAAGTTGTGCTGCATCCACGCATTCAGAATCTCGTGTCCGCCCATCCGAGCCAGGAGGGCTTCCGCCTCACGAAACCAACGCCGCGCACTTGAGGTGTCCCGCTTCAGATAGCCCGCGACGAATATCTGGTCGATGGCAGCCGTTGCCGCGATTTCATCGTCGCGCGCCGAAACCGCTGTCCAGATTGCCTCGTCGAAATTCGAACCTGCCTCGGTCGGGCGGACGAGGCTCAGTTGAACCTCGGCCAGGCGATACAATGCTTCGGACAAGGTGGGCGCGTGCCGGAGCGTGCGCGCTTCCGAAACCAGCGGAATGGCGGCACTCAACGCCCTAGTGAACCGACCCGTATCCAGCAGCGCTTTCGCGGTGGCCAACCTCATCCGCAGCGACTCGACCTTCTTCCGCGTCGCGGGATCGGTGGGCGGAGGCACCGCGGCACGTAACGCGTTCAGATCGGCGCAACGGTCGACGGGCGTCAGCGCGGCGGCCGCCTTGGCGGCGTTGGCTACAACCTCATCCTTCGGATCCACGAGCACGTCAGACAATGCGCGCATTTCATTCCAGCGATCGCGCAGGCAACTCATGCGCAGGTCCAGCACTTCGGGGGACTGTTCACCCCGCACGTTGGTCGCCTCGCAGCTGTCAGTGAACATCGATGACCAGGCGCTGACGTAGCCGTCGAGCAGCTGGCTGGTCCCGGCCAGCACATCGGCGGCATACGGGTGCCCACTTTCACCGAAGGCCTTCGCGATCGCTTCCCTGCGACTGCCGGGACTAGCCTCGGCCTCCCAGACGTGCGTAAACCGATCGCCCGGCACGCGACAGGTCGGGCGGCTTTCCCGTGCCCCGTGTCGCCCCGCGGCCACGCCGATGCCCGCGATTCCAGCGGTCGCCGCCACCACCATCGCCCAGCGTCGTCGAACGACGCCCGGATCCTTCTGGAGCGCGTCGAGCAACGTGTCCATCGATGACCAGCGTTCGGCGGGATCGGTGCGCAACCCACGCAAGACGACCCGCCTTAGCCAACCAGGAACTCGGGTCGCGTCGGCCGGCAAAGAGATGCGTCCCCGCCTGACGTTGTCCGCGAGTTCAGCTACGGTCGAGCCGGCAAAAGGGCGCTGGCCATGGAGGGCCTCGAAAAGCGCCACACAGAAACTGAATTGGTCGCTGCGCTCGTCGGCAGGATTTCCGGAGAACTGCTCGGGCGCCATGTACGCCGGGGTTCCGAGGATCGCGCCCGTGTGAGTGAGGTCAGCGGACAGACTGCCAGGAGGCGTGTCGCCGACGCGCCCCGACCCACGCGCCAGCGAAGGAGGCTTGGCGGACACTTCGCTTGTCGTTCTCACCTCCAGGACCGTCGGCCGGCCCGCGGCACCCGAGCCGATCGATGGAGCGATGATCCGAGTCGCGCTGACGCTGTCGTCAACGGATGCCATGACGTCGGCCGCCCCGTCATCCCCACCCTGCGATGGTTCCGGAGCGGCGACGTGGCCCGAATCTCCGATGGTCGATCCCGCGACCATGCGCGCAAGTCCGAAATCCATGACCCGCACTTGCCCGTCGTGACCGATCATGACGTTTTCAAGCTTGAAGTCGCGGTGGACCAACCCAGACGCATGAGCGGCCGCCAATCCGCGCCCCGCCGCCATGAACACGGCAAGCACGTCCCGCCATGAACGTCTCCCCGCGAGCAGCCAATACCCGACGGTATGACCGTCGACGAATTCCATGGCCACGAACACCTGCTCCCCGAAACTGCCGACATCATGAACGACGATCACATTCGGGTGTGACAGCCGAGCGATGGCCTGCGCCTCGCGCAGCAACCGCGATCTCGCCTCCGCGGCGGCCAGATCGTGCGCGGCGTTTTGGGTTCTGAGGAGCTTGACGGCGACCTTGCGGTCCAACTCCGGATCGTATGCGGCGTAGACCTCTCCCATGGCTCCGCGCCCGACCAGACCCAGCACCACGTAGCGCCCGATGGCCGCCCCTCGGTCGAGGTTGGGGGAAGCGCTTGCGTCATTTGACGGATCAGACATTGGGGCAGAACTCAGGTGTTTCATCGACGTACCGGGGCGTCGGTTAAGGTGGCAGTCCACTCCACGACGCGCAGCGTCGCACGACCAACCGCACACCCAGGCCAAGCCCAAGCCCACCCTCAACCCCACCCCCAAGCCCGAACCACTCCCAACCCCACGCCCAAGCCCACCCCCAAGCCCACGCCCAACCCCCAAGCCCACCCTCAAGCCCGAGTCCAACCCCGCCAGAGATAACAATCGGCGGCGGAGCGCTCGTGGGCCAGCCGAGCGACGAGGGCGAAATAACTGCGGTGCGGACGTTTTCGCGGTAGTGAGGCGTATCGTCAAATGCTTGCCAAACGGGTCATTCCTTGTCTGGACGTCGACGCTGGCCGCGTGAAAAAAGGCGTGCGTTTCCGGGAGCTCCGCGACGCGGGCGATCCGGTGGCGGTGGCCGCCGCGTATGACGCGCAAGGCGCCGATGAAATCTGCTTCCTGGATATCTCGGCATCCGCCGAGGGCCGTTCGACCACGCTCGATGTCGTGCGCGCGACGGCCGAGCGGGTGTTCCTGCCACTGACGGTCGGGGGAGGCGTTCGCACCGTGGACGACGTGCGCCAGCTCTTGCGGGCGGGAGCCGACAAGGCAGGGATCAATACAGCCGCCGTCGCCGATCCGAATCTGGTGCGGCGCGCGGCCGACGCTTTTGGAAGTCAAGCCATCGTGGTCGCGGTCGACGCGCGGCGCGACCCGCAATCACCACCGGAAGCGCCCCGTTGGATCGTCTATACGCACGGGGGACGCAAACCCACCGATCTGGACGCCGTCGCCTGGTGCGTGAGAATGGCCGAGATGGGCGCGGGCGAAATCTTACTCACCAGCATGGACCGCGATGGCACGCGCGACGGTTTCGATCTGGAGCTGACCCGTGCGGTGGCCGACCGCGTGCCGGTGCCGGTGATCGCGTCAGGTGGCGTCGGAACGCTGGGGCACCTTTACGAAGGGATTGCGCTCGGCCACGCCGAAGCCGTACTGGCCGCGTCGATCTTCCACTTCGGCGACCATACCGTCGGCGAGGCGCACGAATACTTGCGCGGCAGGGGCATTCCCGTGCGAGATCCATACCGATGAAGGGTGAGACGCCGTCTGCGATAACATCTCCGCAATCCGACGCTCTGCTTGCGGCGGTGGCCTTTGACGCCACCGGTCTGGTGCCGGTGATCGCGCAAGAGGTAAAAAGTGGCACCGTCCGCATGTTCGCGTGGGCCGACCGCGATGCCCTGCGGCTGACCGTCCAGACCGGCCAAGCCCATTTCTGGAGCCGGTCGCGGCAGGCCTCTTGGCGCAAGGGCGAAACCTCGGGCAACGTGTTGCATGTTCGCGACATCCGGATCGATTGCGACGGCGACGTCGTCCTTTACCTGGTGGACGCCGACGGGCCGTCCTGTCACACGGGGCACACGAGCTGCTTCTTCCGCGTGACGGCTCCGATGCCGAGCCCGGCGGAGGACGCGACGGAGGACGCAGCGGTGTCATCGTTGATTGAAGACGACGGCCCAGACGATCCGCCGGCGCTCATCATCAAGCGCGTCGCCGAAACTATCGCGCGCCGGCGGCGGGAGCGACCGGAAAAATCGTACGTCGTGTCGCTGCTCGACGCCGGATGGCCGAAGGTCATCGGAAAGATAACGGAAGAGTCGGGCGAGCTCGGCGAGGCGCTACCGAAGGACGATGCGCGGCACACGGCGCACGAGGCCGCGGATCTGCTATTCCACGTTCTTGTCGGACTGGACAAGGCCGGTGTCCCCGTCGACGACGTGTTCGCCGAGCTCAAGCGTCGATTCGGTG
>JADGRC010000105.1 GCA_017881245.1 Pseudomonadota bacterium | reverse complement strand
GACAGCCCGACAGCCCACATTGGGGGACCCGAGCGACAATCCCCCGTGTTTGGGCGCGCGACCCAAACCGTCTAACCCCGCTCGGCCGTCGCCAGCGAAGCCGGATCCCCGATTGTGGAGCGGGCCCGCCCAACCACGGTCGCTTCGGAAACGGAGACCGACCGTCGCAACGTGAACACAGCGATCTCCGGCGGCACGCCGAGGCGCACGGGGGGACCGGTCGTGCCGAGGCCTCGGTTCACATAAAGCGTCGCGCCACCCGCTCGGTAGAACCCCGACGTAAACCGCGTCATCAGGCGAGCCAGGTTTATCTTGCGCGCGAACAACGGCAACCCCAGCTGTCCGCCATGCGTGTGCCCGGACAGGGTCAGGTCGACGCCGTGTTTGACGGCCTCGGGAAACAAAGCGGGATCGTGTGCCAGCAACACCACGGGAGCGCCTGACGGACGATCCGCGAGCGCCCGCGCGACGTCGGCGCGCCCGGTCCAAGTGTCGTCGACACCAGCGATGTGAAGCACGCTTTCCCCGCGACTGACGTCGACGCCCCGGTTGCGCAGCACCATCAATCCCGCCCGCTCCAACTCGACCACCAGCGATTCACCGTCGGTGAAATAGTCATGGTTTCCCATGCTGGCGAACACGCCGTCCGGTGCCCGAAGTGCGCCGAGCGCGGCGGCGACTACAGGCACGAAGGTGGAGCCGCTGGCTATGAGGTCGCCGGTCACGGCTATCAGATCCGCGTTCAGACGATTGACGGCGACAACCCAGCCCGCAACGCGCGCGGCGCCCGCAAACGGCCCGCAGTGCAGATCCGACATCTGCGCGATCCGATACCCCTCGAAGGCGGCAGGCAAGCCATCGACGTGGACGACGTGGTCCCGAATACGGGTCCGCTGAACAAGCGCCATGATGGTGCCCAGAACCGCCACCGCCAACCCAGCCATCAGGACGGTGTTCGTCGAGACCGGCAACACCAACCACGCGACCAGCGCGGGCGGCGTCAGCAGGACCGCGAACAGCGCCGCCGTCCACCAGACGAAGAAGGGCCACAACACCGCGTAGAGTCGCAGGCGCCCCGGGGCTCCCCACGGAGCACGCCCCCCGAGCATACTGGCCACGAAACCACCAGTCAGAAACGCCGCCGCTGCCGCGACGATTCCGCCGTGTTCGGTCAGGCGACCGAGCGCCAGAATCAAAGGCAGCTGAACGCCACATGCAACCAGCACCACGAGCGGCAACAAGCGACCGCGTCGGAGACGGCGTCCACCGCCCGCCTTCTGGTTTCCGTCAGACACCCGACAACTGTGAGCGCGAATCCGCCAAGCGGCAACGAAAACCGCCGCCGGGATGTATTCTCGCCCTCCCATGAAGAAACGCGGCTATGCCCATACGATCGACGGGGCCCGAAAGGCCCGACTCGGTAGGTTCGATCCCGCAGCCACCGCTGGAATCGACAAGCAGGCCGGACTGGCCCAATTGGAAAAATTGGGTCAGGAGTTTTCCGAGCTTGAGAACCTGCTGACCTACGCGAGACAACATGCGCTGCTCGTGGTGTTGCAGGGCCGGGATGCCAGCGGAAAAGACGGGGCGATCCGAAAGGTGATGGAATACTCCAACATTCAAAATGCCCACGTGGCGCCGTTCAAGGTGCCGACGGAGATCGAGCGCGCCCACGATTTTCTGTGGCGCGTCCACAAGGTCGTTCCCGAGCGGGGGCATATCGCCCTTTTCAATCGCTCGCATTACGAAGACGTGATCGCCGCGCGGGTTCACGGGACCGTTTCCGACCGGGTGTGGAAGGCGCGATACGCCCACATCAACGCCTTCGAACGATTGCTGGCGGACGGCAACGTCATCATCCTGAAATTTTGTCTGCACGTAAGTTTCGAGGAGCAGGTCGCTCGGCTGGTAGCGCGCGAAAAGGATCCGCGCACCGCCTGGAAGCTGAATCCGCAAGATTGGCGCGAATTGCCGTTGTCCGACCAGTTTGATGCAGCTTACGAAGACGCGCTCAACAAATGCTCTAGTCCCGACCTCCCCTGGTACCTGGTGCCGGCCGATAAGAAATGGTTCCGCAACCTCGCGATCATGCAACGCCTGGTCCTGACGCTGCGGCCGTACCGCAAGGAGTGGCTAGCCAGACTGAAGGAGATGGGACATGACGTCCTGAAGGAGATACGTGCCCTGCACGCGCAGGCGAACGAACTGCAAACGCGGCGCGGGAAGCCGGCGAAGAACGCCTGAACCAGAGACGCCGGAACGACTGGCGCCGCGGCTACGGATCGCTGACACGATTGGTCCCCGTCGGCATGCTAGGATCCCGTTCGTGTCGTCTACGGCACCCATACAGCATAGGTCGACGTATCGCGATCTCGACCACACACCCGACGATGGGAACCGCTGGGAGATCATTGATGGAGACTTCCACGTGAGCCCATTTCCGACCACGGCTCACCAGCACGCGGTTACGCAGTTGGTTACGATCCTAAACGAGCACGTTAGAGCAAGATCTCTTGGCCGGGTTTTCGCTGCCGGATTGAAAGTGGTCCTGGACGAGCCCACGGGAGTCGGCCCCGACATAGTCTACGTTTCGATGGATCGCATGAGCGGCATGAGGGAGGACGGTTACCACGGAGCCCCGGACCTCATCGTCGAAGTGCTCTCGTCCAGGCCCGAGCTCGATCGGTTGGTGAACTTTCAAAAGTACGCGCGGGCCGGCGTTACTCACTACTGGATGGTGGACCCGGCAAAGAAGTCATTGGCCGCGTACCGACTCGCGACCGGGCGCCATGAGCTCGCCGGGGAGGGGCAGGGCAACGCGCGATTCGAGTCCGAAATCTTCCCCGGGCTGGTGATTCCGCTCGATCGGCTGTGGGACTGAAGACGCCTCTCGCTGCGAACGCGCGGAATGACGTCGAAGCGCGAAAGCAAAATCGAGCGAGTCTCGCTCGGGGTCGGGGCAAGGTCGAGGCGCCGTCACTTGCGAGGCTCCCCAACGATGCTGTATCCGTTGACCCTCGTGTTTGCCAACAGTTCATATCCCCACTGGTTCATCGGCGTCGCCGTCACCGCGAGCGTGCTCGGTTGCTCGTCTAGCAGCCCGGCGAACGGAAGTGGGGGAAAATCGGCGACCGGCGGCGGCACGTCCACCGGTGGTGCGGCGACGGGAGGTTCCGCAAATACCGGCGGCGGTACGCAAGGCAGCGGCGGCGGAGTCGCGACCGGAGGCGCGGCGACTGGCGGGGCCGCGGGCAGCGGCGGATCGGCCGGAACAGGCAGTGGCGCTGCGGGCGGTCCCGCGACCGGGGGCACCTCCACGACTGGCGGCTCTGGTGGCGCGCCCGGACCGTGCACGGCCGCCGGCATCGTCGTTTGCGACAGCTTCGAAAACGGCATCATGCAGTGGGTGAAGGACCCAATGGCCGCGGCCATGGTGTCCGTCGACACGACAATGGGCCACAACAGCGCCGCGTCGCTGAAGGTGATCAGCAACAACGCCCCGTTCAGCCATATCAGCACGCCCCCGGGGTCGATTCCCGCCAGCAAGGATTTCTACGTGCGCGCGTGGGCGAATTTCGCAAAAACCACCGCGATGATCAGCGGCCACGTCGCCTACATTGTCGGCGCCACTTCGCAAGACAATAGCGGTGTCGAGGTCCGGTTCGGGTCGAGCAGCACGTTCGCGAACCCGCCCATGGCGATGCTGGACCTGAATTTGATCGGCTCGGGCGCCGAGTTCACGCAGTTCTCGAACGGCCTCATCACGGGGGGCAACCCGAGCACGGCACCGGGAATCGCTTTGCAGGCCAATCGTTGGTACTGCTTGGAAGCTTTCTTCAAAGGATCGACCAGCGAATTTCAGGCGTGGTTGGATGAACAAGAGGTGACCGCGCTGCACGTCACCGACTTTGGCGGCCGGCGCAGCAACTGGGCGCCCGCGTACACCTTGGTCAAGGTTGGGGGCCAGGATTTCAGCGGATCAATCGGCACGGTCTGGTACGACGACGTCGCGATGGGGACGGAACGCATTCACTGCAACCAGTAGCGGACCGATTCCACGGGCTCTCCAGTTCCAGCCCCATCCCAGTTCTGGCAACTGTGTTGCCATATTCATCCTGAAAACGGCAACTATGAATCCGTATCACCAATTGTGGCCGACGGGACCCATGCGATCCCAAGATCTCGTGGCGGGGTATACCAGTTGGTCGTGTCTGACGATCTTGTGCTTGAGCAATTGAAGGCGCTCCGCCTGAGCATCGCCGGACTGACGACGAAACAGGATCTGTCATCCGCCCTGGCCCCGTTGCCAACCAGAGACGAGTTGGAAAGCCTTCGGACCGAGCTGCGTCGGCACTTCGTCGAGGTTGAGACTCGCCTCACCACTGAGGTGCACGAATTGATCGCGCTGCGGCGCGATCTGGTGGCCTCACGAGATCGTTTGGCCGCGCGGGTCTCCCAACTCGAACACGACGTGCTTGAATTGACAGACCTGCGCATCGGTAAAGCACATCGTGCCAGCGCCACCACCCGAGTCGCCGCCACACGAGAGTTGTTCGACCGATGGCAACAACACCAACGCCGCGAATCGGATCCACTTTCGCATCGCCACCTCCTGCCGCCTCCTCAAGGACCGTTCTGGCAGGTCCCCATGACAGCACCACCCGTGGCGACGCATTGCCCGCCTCCCGTCGGAGGGATCGTGCAGGCCGCGTTACAAACGCTTGTGCATCCGGATGCGGTCCATTGCGCGGCGATGGGCTTCAGCAGGGCGTCGTTGTCGACGTAGGTCTTGCAATGGCATCGCAGATCCGAATCCGCCAACGTCTGACAGGTTAGGCGGTTCAACGAGGTGAGGCATCCCTTCGCGTTCTGCACCACCGCCTGGTAGGTGGCCGCGATCAAGTCGCACGCACCGTTGCCTCCCAGGCCGCCGAAACCGCCCAGACCCGCCAAGCCGGCGAATCCGCCGAAGCCTGAGATTCCGCCGAGTCCCGCGAGACCGCCAGCCCCGGCACGTCCACCAGTCACACCGCCAGCTGGCCCCCCGGATCCTCCAGTGGACTGAGCGCCGCCGCGCCCAGCAACACTTCCGCCGCCCGACGCAATCGCGCCCCCGGTCCCGGGCACGCCGCCTGCTCCACTTCCGCCGCCACTCATCGCGGTCGCGCCGCCAGTCGCGGTGATCTCGCCGCCCGATCCAACTGTGCCCAAGCCGCCACCCGATGCGAAATAGCCGCCCGCGGCGGACGTCCCGCCGGTTCCTATCGCCCCACCCGTCGCCACGGAACCCCCGTGACCGGCATGACCACCGGTGCCCGCGTCGGCCTTGCTGGCAGTTTCATCGGCGCAACCCGTTTCCGCGAGAAAGGCGATCGACGTGGCTGCAACCAACAACATCCAGCTTCGACGTTCGACCATCACACCAACATCTTAAGCCAAAACCTCTTCAAGTCGTAGCTTCGGCAGAGCGGCCAATCCGCGACGACTGGCAATCTGACATGCCTTGTCAACAGGTGGGACGGTCAACAGGTGGGACGTGGTGGGACGTGGTTGCACATCGTCGCCGTCCGACCGCAACCCTTGCGCACAACAAGCAGGGAGACCGCGCAGCCCTTGCGGCCAACCCAGCGGAACACGCGTTTCGTGCGCGTGCGGAGCTCTGGTTTCGTCGAGGAAAGGGCCCATCCCGCGCGGGCATCGGTCTTGCTTTTAGGTAAGGCGTAAGGCCGCGGCACGGGGAAAACTCGCAGGATGCCTTTCGCGGCTACGAGACCCTGGCAACGCAAAGACAACACCGGAGGTTAACCATGAAGTGCCAAGATTTGATGAATCCCGAAGTGCGATGGGTGTCGGCGCAAGCCAGCGTGATGACGGCGGCGCGGTTGATGCGGGACCAATCCTTGGGATTCCTGTTGGTGTCGGGGCCGGCTCCCGATCAACTGGTCGGTGTGATCACCGATCGCGATCTGGCGACGCGAGTCTGCGCGGAGGACAAACGTCCCGCGGAAACATCGGTTGCCTCCGTGGCCAGCGCGGACGTAGTTGTCTGCACCGATACCGAAGATCTGAAGGCGGCCGAAGAGAGGATGCGTGAATTCCAGAAGTCGCGCCTGGTCGTCGTCGATCGGAGCGGCCAACCCGTGGGAGTATTGAGCCTGACCGACATCCTTCACGGCGATAGAGGTTGGCGCGCGCTAAAGACCGCACGGGGTGTGCTGAGCCGCGAGGCGGAAGCCCCGCATTTTCCCGTGGAGGGCTTGAAGCTGACTCCGTCGACTCCCGAGGACGAGGAGGCGGCGATGCGCCAGGAGACCGTACACGGAGGCGCGTGGCGGGGTTCGATGAAGGAGTTTCCGGGGTAAGGTTCGCTACGACCAGCCAGCAGGCGTTCCGTCGGCGAAACGGTGCTAGAAGGGGGCACGACGCCGGTGTCCAACGACCGCATCCCGATACGGGGCTTCAGCATCGCTGGGGTTGAAACATCGATTGAGGTCCCCAGTCTAAAGTTGGTGTTGGACATGGGGCGTTGCTCTCGGACCGCCGTGAACCAAGAATTCGTGGTCGTCAGCCACGGCCACCTGGATCACGTGGGCGCGTTGGCCCAACACGCCAGTCGTCGCGCGATGATGAAGATGTCGGTGCCCACCTATCTGGTCCCGCCTGTGATAGCCGCGGACGTCGAGCGCCTGTTCGACGCCGCGGGCACCCTGGACGGGCATCCGATTCCACGAAAGATCGTGGCGGTCGAGCCTGGGCAAACGTTCGCGCTGCCGGGGGGACGCTGGATCCGGCCGTTCACCACGTTCCACCGCGTTGCCAGTCAGGGATACAGCGTCTGGGAGCGTCGCCACCGGTTGCGCGCCGAATTTGAAGGGACTCCAGGAGCGGAGCTCGGCAATCTCAAGCGTCGGGGAGTGAAGGTCGACGACCCCTATGACGTCGCTCTGATGTCCTTCACGGGCGACACCCGCGTGGACGTGCTCGAGCGCGTGCCCGAGCTACAGCAAACCGAGACTCTGATCATGGAAACCAGTTTTCTCGACGCCAGGATTTCAGTCGACGACGCGCGGGCGATGGGCCACACGCATTTGGATGAGGTGATGGAACGTCGCGCCTTGCTGCCCCGACGCGACGTCGTCTTCAGCCACGTGTCCGCGCGCTACGTCTACGCCGAAATCGAACGCATCGTGAGCGCGCGCCTGCCCGACGATCTCCGTGGCTTGGTCCGTATGCTGGTCTGACGATCCTCGGCCGCATCGCTTGATGCCCCGGACGTTTCAAGGGTCTTCACAGCGCCGCGTGGCTCTCTTTTGGCGGCGGAGAACCCATCGCCCTGGACGCCACGCGTGCCGTGCTTATTGTGGCTGCACATGCAAGCAGCGCCCAAAGTGATGGAACCGTCCGAATCGGTGATGGTTTGCCGCGAATGCGGCGCGACAAACCGGGTATCACGGGAACGACTGCCCGAAGCACCGACTTGCGGGCGCTGCCACACGGGCCTGACTCCGCGGGCTCCGGTCGCGATCACGGATGGGAACTGGCGGGTCGAGGTCGACGCGTCGCCCCTGCCCGTGTTGGTGGACTTCTGGGCTCCTTGGTGCGGTCCCTGCCGCACGATGGCCCCGGTTCTGGACCAACTGGCCGCGGAAACCGCGGGCCGATTGAAGATCGCCAAGCTGAACGTGGACGAAAACCCCGAAGCGGCCGCGCGATTCGGCGTGCGGGCGATTCCGACGTTCGTGCTGCTCGACCGCGGAAAAGCGCTTGAGGAAATGCGCGGCGCCATATCGAAAGCCGCGCTGCGGTCACGGTTGACCCCCCATATTTGATTCGGCTTCCCCTCGGCGATAGCGTCGCGCTACGCCCGCTGTGGGCCGAGCCGGACACGGTAATCTGCGATTCCGCTGGCGTGTTTCCAATATCGGAGCAAGCTAGGCGCATGGGGCGGTTTCGGCTTGGATCGCTGGCGAGCGTGGGCGCGGCTTGGACTTACCTGTTGCGGGTGATGACACGAGGGTTTCTGGGGGAGCTGTCGCTCAATATCGCAAGACTCGCCAAGCGGACTGTTCGCCGTGTGCTGCTCGGCGCCCGTTTGTTCTCGCCCCGTGTCTTGTCGTTCCGCAAGGGAGGGTCAGGCAAGCGGCTCAAGGCCTTTTCGCCGACGCGGCTCGGTCGAGGAGAGCGGCCTTCGTCGTCGTCTTCTTCGCCGTCTTCTCGATCGACGAACCCGCGGTCCCGGAACGCCGGGCCGCCGCCGTAACCTCGGCAACCCGAAGTCCCGGAGCCCGAACCGGTGTCCGTAACCTCCGCCTCAGAGGAGCCCGAGGCCCGGACCAAGGTGGCACGGGCGGAGGCCTGAGATAGTCTTTCGACCGTGAATATCGACACGACCAAGGTCATTCAAAGCCCCGTTCTCCCGCGAAACCCACGACCAATCGTCGCCATCGGCGCAGGCGGGATCGTGCGCGACGCGCATCTGCCGGCCTATCGGCTGGCTGGGTTTCCCGTGACGGCGGTCCACGACATCCGTGGCGATCGCGCACGCGCGCTGGCGAACGACTTCGGGATCGCGCGCGTCTGCGATTCTCTGGCAGAGGCGGTGGCGACTGCGCCGCGGAACGCGGTGTTCGATCTCGCGCTGCCGGCAGCCGAGATCTGCAACGTTTTGGCCGCGCTTCCGGACCGCGCGACCGTCCTGATTCAAAAACCGATGGGGGAAAACCTGGACGAGGCCCGTCGGATTCTGGATCTCTGCCGTTCAAAACATCTGTTGGCCGCGATCAACTTCCAATTGCGGTTCGCTCCCTCAGTGGTGGCGGCCCGCGATCTGATCGGGCGCGGGGCGATTGGCGACCTGCACGACGTCGAGATCCGCGTGACGTGCCACATGCCCTGGGAGCTTTGGACGTTCCTGTTCGGCATTCCGCGCATGGAAATCGTCTATCACAGCATTCACTACGTCGATTTGGTCCGCTCGTTCTTCGGCGATCCGGCGGGCGTCCACTGCAAGACCGTCAAGCACCCGCTGCAGATGCAACTGGCGTCGGCGCGAACCGCGATTGCGTTCGACTACGGCGACGTGCGCCGCGCCACCGTGACGACCAACCACGGGCACGACTTCGGCATTCGCCACCAAGAAAGTTACCTAAAACTCGAAGGCACCAAAGGCGCCATCAAGGCGCGGCTCGGCGTCAACCTCGACTATCCGCGAGGACTGCCCGACGATCTGGAGATCTGCATGACCGGAACCCGACCTTCGCCGTCCGACGGGCAACCCGTTTGGCAAAATATTCCCTTGATCGGAAATTGGTTCCCGCACGCTTTCGTCGGACCGATGGCCAGCCTCATGCGAAGGGCCGACGGCGAGACCACCGACCTGCCGACGTCTGTCGAGGACGCGTTCCGGACGATGGCCGTGGTGGAAGCTTGTTACGAGTCGAGCGCCAGCGGCGGAACACCCAT
>JADGRC010000104.1 GCA_017881245.1 Pseudomonadota bacterium | reverse complement strand
TACCGACGGAGACGCGGATCATCGCGGTCAGCTATGCCGAGGCGAAGAATCTACAAGATCGGGCACACGATCTGTTGACCGCGCGCGGACGCATATCGGTGGACGAGCGAACGAATCAGCTGATCGTTTCGGACGTAGCGGCGAATCTGAACCTGGTGGAAGAACTGGTTCGCAGCCTCGATTCCCAGACGTCGCAAGTCGTGATCGAGGCACGCATCGTCGAAGCGCGCTCCAACTTCGTTCGACAATTGGGTGTGCAGTGGGGTGGCTCAGCGTTTCGGGACGCCGCTCACGGGAACGCGACGGGTCTGGTGTTCCCCAGCGACGTGGCCGTCGGCGGTGGCGCATCGGACGCCTCGCGACCGGGAGGCCTCGTGAATCTGGGAGCTGCGGCCAGCCCCGATTTCGCCGTGAATCTGCCCGCCGCCGTGGGAGCCGGCAGCGGCGGGGCGTTGGGATTGATGCTCGGGTCGGTCGGCGGGTCGTTCAACTTGAACCTGCGCCTGTCCGCCATGGAAAACACGGGGCAAGTCCGGATCCTGTCGTCGCCGCGTATCTCGACCATGGACAACATCGAAGCATCGATTGAACAGGGCGTGTCGATTCCCATCTCGATCACGGGCTTGCAGGGGATTCAGACCGTCTTCGTCGACGCGAAGCTGAACTTGACCGTGAAGCCGCACGTGACGAGCGACGGAACCATCATCATGAACGTTCACGTCAGTCGCAACGAGCCGGATTTCGTCAATACGGGCGCGCGGGGCGATCCGACGATTCTGAAGAAGGAAGCTCGGACGGTCATGCTGGTGCATGATGGCGACACCGCGGTCATCGGCGGCATCTATCAGCGCAACTCGGGACTAAGTTACGCGAAGGTTCCGTTCCTGGCGGACCTGCCGATCCTTGGGTTCTTCTTTCGCAGCCGTCGCGAAAACGACGATCGCACGGAATTCCTGGTGTTCATCACGCCGCGTATAGCCAATCGCGCGACTTCGACCCGTCCCGAGGCGCGGCGTTAGGAGGCTGGTATCAAACGGCTCCGGTCGCCTGGCGGGCTGCGGGCCCCGTCCGCTTCGTTGCTCGTCGGTTGAATACGTCGAGTATTCGCCCTCCTCGCGCCTCGCGGCCGGGGCTCCTCGCTCCGCCAGGACTCGGTCCGCCGTTTGACACCAGCCTCCTGGGATCGGCGCAGCGACCGCGGGCGATGTAGGCTGACTTGGTGAAGCTATCGCCTAGGGCCGAGACGCCGTTGTTCTTGATTGGGTTCATGGCCTCGGGAAAGACCACCGTGGGACGTATTGTCGCCACTCGCTTGGGTTGGCGATTTCACGATCTGGATCAGATCGTTTGCGACGCGGCGGGTCGGTCCGTCGCCCGCATCTTCGCGGACGAGGGCGAGGCGGGTTTTCGCCTGCGCGAGATCGAGGCGCTGCGCGCGGCGACACGCTTGCAAAGTGCGGTCATCGCGACGGGAGGTGGGGCAGCCTGCAACGATTCGAACCTGTCGCTGATGCTTGCGTCGGGTCGGGTCGTCGCGCTGTCGGTGACGCCCGAGGAGGTGCTTCGTCGGGTGGGGGCAGATTCGGGGCGGCCCCTCCTGTCGCCGTCCACGTCCGCCGCCGCTCTGCTGGCGACGCGCGAAGTCTTCTATACGCGGGCACACCACCGCGTCGACACCGCGGGAAAATCACCCGAAGAAGTTGCTGGCGAGGTCCTGGGGCTGATAGACGCGGGTCAGCCATGATCACAATTCCCATTGTCATTCCGGGGCGGGCCTACGAGGTTCACGTGGGTCGATTCGCGGAGCCGAGCGCGATGGCCGACGTTCTAGCCAAAGGTCTGGGCGACGTGACGGGAGTGGCCGTGCTGGTCGATGAGACCGTAGGGAAACGGTCGCCGCTCGTCACGCCGCTCGTCGACGCGCTCGCGGCACGGTTGCCCAATGTGCGACGGCATGACCTTCCGGAGGGCGAAGCCTGCAAGAACCTCCGCGAGATCGAGCGAACCACCGATTGGCTGGCCGCGCAGGGGTTCGATCGCGGCGTCGCGGTCGTGGGCGTTGGCGGTGGGGCCGCTGGGGACCACGCGGGTTTCGCGGCCGCCATCTACTTGCGTGGCGTGCGATTCGCCCTGTGCCCCACCACTCTGCTGGCGATGGTCGACGCGTCCGTGGGTGGAAAAACCGCCGTCGATTTGTCAGCGGGAAAGAACTTGGTCGGGGCTTTCCACCAACCGCGCGCCGTGGTCGCGGATCTGGGATTTCTGGAAACGCTGCCCGTTCGCGAACGGATCGCGGGTCTGGCCGAAGTGGTCAAGGCTGGTTTGATCGCCGACGCCACGTTGTTGGCGTGGCTGGAGGAGCAGGCTGACTCTCTGGCATCCGGTGTGGTCGACCCAGGCCTCACCGAATGCATCGCCGCCGCCGTTCGGGTCAAGGCCGATGTTGTCGCTGAGGACGAGCGCGAGTCCGGGCGCCGCGCGATTCTAAATTTCGGACACACGGTGGGCCACGCGCTGGAATCCGCGTCAGGCTACGAGCTGCTTCACGGCGAGGCCGTGGCACTGGGGATGGTGGCCGCGCTGAATCTGGGCGTCTCCCTCGGACTGACGCCGCCGTCGTTGCCAAAACGTGCGAAGAACCTGTTGGCACGCCTTGGCCTGCCGATCGACGTCGAGCATCGATTGACGAACACGGTGCTCCTTCGAATGGACGTGGACAAGAAACGCCGGTCGCAGGCCGTCCGGTTCGTATTCGTGACTGAGCCCGGAGTGACACGTCTTCAAGACGTACCACTGGCGGAGCTACGCCAGCGCTTGTCAGGGACGTAGGACGTCGCGGGCGCGATCCCGACCAATCCGGTCGAGACGCGCCCGCCACTCGAAGTGGGTGCTACCAGCGACCGCCGCCGCCACCGCCGCCCCGACCGCCCCGACCACCACCGCCGCCGCCACCACCGCCACCACCACCGTAGCTGCGACCACCACCACCGCCACCGCCGCCGTAACCGCCGCCGCCGCCGCCGCCGCCCGTGCGCTCACGCGCCTCGTTGACGGTCATCGCGCGGCCCTGCAGCTCGCGGTTGTTGAGGTTCTCGATGGCCTTCTGGGCGCCTTCCTCGGTGGCCATTTCCACGAAAGCGAAACCACGCGGACGGCCGGTCTCCCGGTCCATCACTACTTTGACCTCCGCGACTTCATGACCTTCGGCGCTGAAAGCGTCGCGAAGATCGACCTCGGTAACCGAATACGAGAGATTCCCTACATAGAGCCGTTTTCCCATGTGACTTCCTGTTCTGTGATGGACCTGTTGATATTGACGGAGGAGAAGCGTGTTGTCCGCGGGCGGGGCAGAGCCATCGCCGTGCGCGGGAAAAGATGTCAGGGCAAGCAAAACAGTATGGGAAGCCAGTCGAAAAGATGCACTCAAACACGTCGGCCGAGTTGGATTTCGCCTCTAGGGCCGATGATGTTGGTGCAAGGGGTCGAGATTCAACTCGTTTCTCGGGAAAAACGCAAGCTCTGATGCCAGAGGGTTTGGAAAGTGGGTTCCGAAAGTGGATTGCCAATCGGAGGGGATACGTTACTTTTCCGAGTTGGCTGCGCCCGAGGGTAGGCCGTCGAAGAAGTTGACCCGACCCGTCTCGAGTTCGTATTCCGCCCCGACGATCGCGATTCGGCCGGTCAGCACCAGCTCCTCTAAGAGCCGGCTGGAATGGCGCAAATGGTTCGCGCAAGTCCTGACGTTGATTCGCATGGACTCGTGCAGCAGTCCCACGTTCGCGTCGGGTCCCCCCGCGCGGACGAATGCTTCTATGTTCGGCGCGATGCGATCGGTGATGGCGCGAATATTCTTGGATTCGGGACCGTCGCCGGATTGAATCGCCTTCACGGTCGCCGCGATCGCTCCACAGCGTGTGTGTCCGAGGACCACGACCAGGCGCGTCCCGAACTGAGAGGCGGCGAACTCGATCGAGCCGACCACGGAAGGGGCGACCACGTGACCAGCGATCCGGACGACGAAGAGATCTCCGAAGCCTTCATCGAACAGGATTTCGACCGGTGTGCGCGAGTCCGAGCATCCGAGCACGATGGCGAACGGGCGCTGGGCTTGCTCGGCCAGATCCGCGCGAAAGGTGCGGTTTCCACCCGTCGCGCCCTGGCTGAGAAATCGCCGGTTCCCTTCGGCCAGGCGCGCGAGAGCTCGATCGGGTGGCAGCGCGTTTGGGTCCCACGTGCTTGGCATTGCGGGGTCATAACATGCTGCTTTACGCCCAGCGACCAAACCCCGGGCCACCAAGGCGGGGGTGCGACGGAATATAATTTTACATATAGTTATGCTAAATGTAAAATATGTTTTCGTGTCAGCCATCAACCGACCATACTGGCGACATAGGCTGGACGACGCCTGGCGTCGCGCTCCCATCGTGTGGTTGGCGGGGGTGCGCCGGGTGGGCAAGACGACCCTGGCCAAGAGTATTCCGGGGGCGCTCTATCTCAATTGCGACCTGCCTTCGACCGCGGAGCGCCTATCCGATCCCGAACGATTCTTGCGATCCCTGGATCGAGGCATCGTGGTCCTGGACGAGATTCACCAACTGCCAGATCCCAGTCGGGTTCTCAAGATAGCAGCCGACGAATTCCCGGCGTTGCGGATCCTGGCGACGGGGTCTTCCACGCTGGCCGCCGTGGGAAAATTTCGAGACAGCTTGACGGGGCGCAAGCGGATCGTCCATCTGCTGCCGGTGTTAGCAAGCGAACTCGCTGATTTCGGGATCGTCGATCTTAGCAGGCGGCTGCACAGGGGAGGTCTTCCAGATGCCCTGTTGGGGGACGCGCACGCCCCAGACCTGTACTCGGAGTGGCTCGATTCGTACTTTGCTCGGGATGTGCAGGAGTTGTTCACGGTGTCGAAGCGGACGGCCTTCCTGACCCTCGTCGGGCTGTTGCTGCGGCAAAGCGGCGGGCTCGCCCAGATCTCCAGACTGGCGGCCGATACCGCGCTATCTCGTCCCACGGTCATGACTTACCTGGAAGTCGTCGAGGTCACTCAGGTCGCGGTCGTGCTGCGTCCATTTCATCGGGGTGGAAGACAAGAGCTAACCCATCAACCCAAGATCTACGGGTTCGACACCGGGTTTGTCGCTTGGAGCCGCGGATGGAACGAACTTCGTCCCTCGGACTGCGGCCAGCTCTGGGAGCATGTGGTCTTGGAAACCCTGCAGGCCCACGTCGTCGGCCAAGGTCGACGGGTTCATTTCTGGCGGGACAAGCAGCAACGCGAGGTGGACTTCGTGGTGCCCGCCGGGCGCGGGACCGCCCACGCGATCGAATGCAAGTGGTCGACGACGGGTTTCGAGACCAGGGGCATTTCTGCGTTTCGGGCGGCTCATCCGGGTGGCCGCAACTTCCTGGTGGTGCCGGGCGAGTCGACACGCGAGCGCAAGTTCGGCCACTTCGTCGTCACCATTACGTCCGTCGAGGATCTGCCGTCCCTGCTGGATTGATCCCCTTTGGCGGGGGCTACCCGAACTGGACCGACCGTCGCGTGAATGCGCCGTCCATCCACCAACCGGTGATGGGGAAAGTCGTCGTCGACCGCCCGTCGGAGGCGGCCCCGGCGGCGACCAGGACGGGCGCATAGTGTTCCCAAGTCGGCAGCGCTGTTTGGGCCGCGGGGGCGCGTTTTTGGAAGTCGACGAGCGCGTCGACGTCGAAGCGGGTGAGCGCCGACGCCGCCCAGTCGTCGAACTCCCGGGCCCATTGAGGCGTGCCGGCCCGGAACGCGTACCGCATGTTGTGCGTCAGAAAGCCGCTGCCGAAGACGAGCACCCCTTCGTCACGCAACGGCGCCAAAGCCGTCCCCAGCCGAAAGAGCTCCGGCGCGTCGAGACCCGGCATCGAGATTTGCAGCACGGGCACATCGGCGGCAGGGTACATGGCCACGAGCGGTACGTAGGCTCCATGGTCGAGCCCACGTGTCGGATCGTCGGTGACCGCGATGTTCTTGTGATGCAAGAGACCGCGCACGCGAGCCGCCAGCGCGGGCGCGCCGGGAGCAGGGTACTTGGTCTGATAGTAACGGTCCGGGAAACCGTAGAAGTCGTAGACGAGGGGCGCGTTGCTCACGGCGCCGAGCGTTGTCGGCCGTTCTTCCCAGTGCGCCGAAACCATCAGAATGCTCTTCGGTTTCGGCATGGCCTTCGCCCAGGCGCCGAGCTCACCCACCCACCCAGCGTCGTCGAGCAGGATTGGCGCGCCGTGCGCCGCGAAGATCACCGGCATCCGCCTGCCCGATGCGTCGATTTTGGGATTCATATCGGAGTTGACCTTGCTTTCGGAATCGGACGCCATGATCGCTTGCTCCCGCCGCGCGCATGAAACCACCCCGAACGGGAGCGCACCAAGCGCGCGAAGTATTCCCCTTCGTTCCATGTTCTCCGTACCTGAGACTGCCCTGCCTATGCGGCGGGGTCGAGTACCTCGATGCCATTAACTTGGATGCACCGAACGCGGGGGCGGTCACAAGCGGGGTGCGCGTGACCGGTCACGGGAGGTTCAGGCTGGGGGTCGAGTGTGGCACGCAGGTGCCCGTTGCGGCCCGGCCCGCACGTGCGGCGAGCGGCCGGGCCTCGAAAGCGCCCGTGGCGGCGCGGCGCCCCGGGCGCACCCATCAATCGCTACGCCTTTCGCTGGCGCGCGACCTCGGCGGCGAGGCGCGCCTCTTGTGCCCGCAGCTCGGGCGTGAGCGCTTTGCCAAAGTCCTCGGCCTCGAACACGGGGCGAATTTCGAGCTCCGATTCCTCGCCCGGCATTGGGGGAGGGCAACGCCGCGCCCACTCGATCGCCTCGTCCATGGACTTCACCTGCCAGATCCAATAGCCGGCCACGAGCTCCTTCGTCTCGGCAAACGGCCCATCGACGACCTTCCGCTCGGCGCCCGAAAACCTCACCCGCTTCCCCTTCGAGCTCGGGTGCAAGCCATCGCCCGCCAACATCACGCCGGCCTTCACGAGCTGCTCGTTGAAATTCCCCATGTCGGCGAGCAGCTTCTCGCTCGGCATCAGGCCCGCCTCGGAATTCTTGGTCGCCTTTACCATCACCATGACTCGCATCGCTTTGTCTCCCTTTCTATTTGGACTCGATTCCATATCGCTTCTTCGAGAACGTCGCATTTGAAGAGTCGACGAACGAAGGCAAGTCGGATCGACATACCCACAGCGTTATCTTCTTCGTTTGGCGAGCGCGCGATCAGATCATCCGTCGTCCAGTCGGACGGGGTGGGCGGATCCTTCAAAGGCCAGCGTGGCCAGCCAGTTGTCGAAGACTCAAAAGTGCCACTAACGCCGACTGGTGCGATCAGGGCGCTCCGGCCAGATCGAAGCGGTCCTTCACCACGTCGGGGTGATGGAACAATAGCTCCGGAGGAGGGTATCGAACCCCCGACCCGGCGGTTAACAGCCGCCTGCTCTGCCACTGAGCTACTCCGGAATGGCGGGGAGCATTATGGGGGTCCGATATGGCCAGTCAAGGGAGCGGCGGCATTGACGGAGCCGGTTGCTCCCGACCCGAACCCGGCTGCGGGTCGCGTCGGGGCGCACCGAGCGCGGGCACGCTGTCGGCGCCGAGAGGCGGTTTCCAGTGCAGGATGCGCGCGGCGTTCTCGAAGTAGACCTTGCGCAGAATCGACTCGGGCAACCCGATGCCGTCGATCTTCCAGCGTCCCTGGATCGGCGTTGGCGACTCGAATTGCTTGTCGTCGGTCTCGAAGTAGCGCCACGTCGCCAGAAAGAAGCGTTCCTCGTCCGCGTGTGTGGGCGGATTGGGGCCGTTCGAGCCGTACATCATTTCGTCCTGGGTTGGGCCCACGCCGGTGTCGGTCCCGAAGAGGATGCGGTCCTGATATTTTTCAAAAAATCGTCGCATTTTCGCGGCGTCGTGCCGGCCGATCTCGGGAACCCGCGCGGCCGTGTCGATATAGAAGTTGCGATACTTGTCCAACATCCGCGCTACCGCGTCGGGATCCTCGGGATCGTTGCCGAAGTGCACCGCGATGAAAATTGTCTTCGGGTGCCGGGCCACGCGTCGTTCGAACGCGGCGTACAGGTCGGCCCACGACGGGACCGGCTGTCCATAGAAGCTCCATTCGGGGTGCGCTCCCAACTCATCCCAGCGTTCGTTATCAGGCGTCGCGGGCTTCCAAAAGGCCTTGGGATCTCCGATGTGAATCGCGACCGGCATTCCCAACTGGCCGGCTTTCTCGAACAGTGGATCGAGGCCCCGATCGTCGACGGTCAGCAGATGTTCGCCATCGGACGCCGGGTAGCCAAGGCCCAATCCCTTGGGAATCTTCAGGCCGAGCGCGCCCAGGCGTTTCGATTCGGCCAGATCGGCCGCCATCGCTTTGCCGTAGTCCTTGTCGCGCGTGACGCGGCGAAAGTTGGCGTTGGCGAAGACCACGATTCGCCCACGCGCAGCGGTCGCCGCCTTCAGTTGCATCTCGAGCATGCCACGCGGTGGGCCGGGGTACATCCCCGATAGGTTCACGCAACCCGCGATGCCCCATCGGTCCATGAGCGCGATCGCCCGGTCGACGGAATCGGGACCGATGTGCGTGTGGACGTCGATCTTGGGCAGTTGGCGCGCCGCGGGAATAGCCCGCGACACCATCGACGCCGGCGCTGGTTGCGAACCGGGCGTCGATGTCAATGCGGAGGCCGACGACCCAGGAGCGGCGAACGCAGGGGCTGACGGGTCAGGGGCGGCTGTTCCCGTGCCGAGAAACGCGTTGCTGTCGGGGCTGCCGCTGCCCCCGTTGTTGTTGTTGCTGTCGGTTTTGCTGTCGCCCTTTGCGGCGATGGTCGGCCCCCCAGCCTTGCTGCATCCGCCGGTGTGGAGCACCAAGCCCAGCATCGCGGTGCTCAGGATCGCGACCAACTCGCGCGCTCCACCCGCGGGAACGGACATGGCTTTACTTCGGGACGCTCTCGGCGGGCGTCCGCTCGTCTGCGGGGGCCATCGGGCGATCGGGTTTGACGATCTCCGCCTTGGGGGCGGAATCCGTGCCGGGCGTGGGAGCTGGCGGCTCGGTCGACGGCCTGGCCTCGGCGCCGCCGCCCGCGATCGATTTTAGCTTGGCATTGATCTTCAAAACCTGCGGGGCAGCCCTGCCCTTGACCGCTTTGGTTTTGATCCACGCGGACGACGAACTGATCATTTGCTCGAATGTTTCGAATCCGTCCTTGCGTACCGCGATGAAATGGGGCGCCGCGATGTCGGCGATGCCAGCTGCGAACGGGGTCTTGCCCACCGTCTGCCCGTCCAGCATGACATCGGCCCCATCCGGTTTCGAGGTCACGCGAACCTGGTACGCCACCGCGTCACTGTCACCGGGGGCCGGCGAGGGCGTTTCGGCCTTGATCTCCGAGGGAACCGCTGTTCCTCCGGACGGCGCGGTCGCTCTGGCCGCGGTGTCGCCCGTGGAAGCCGGCTCTGTCGCTCTGGGTGTGGCGGACGCGGCCGTCGACTCAGGGTTGGAATCGGCGCCGCCACGCGAAGCTCGGTGCTTGCCCGTTACCTTTCGGATGCTCGGCTCTGGCGGGCTCGTGGAAGGCATCGTCCCAGGTGAAGCGGTCGTGCTCGTTGACCCCGTGGGCGGCGTCGCCGCGCCGAGGCTTCCGCTGTCCGGACCACGGGCGGGCTCGTTGTCCGCGGCGACTGGTACCGCGGGCGCGGGCTTCGTCACGCCTGGCGCTTCCGCGGGCGCCGACAGAGCGGCGGAAGTCGTCGACGAGCCTGGTGTCGGCACGGTCGGCGCGGTTTCCGTCGACTGCGACGCGAAGAACCGAAACAAGAAGATGGTGACGGCCGCGAGGACGACCACGCTGGCGCCGATCAGGGCGGCGGGCGATCGCCTGCCGTTGCCTGCGACTCGCGCTGCGGTCGCGGTCGCGGTGGCACCGGGTGCGGCCGTCGCGACCACGGGAAATTTGGCGTCCGCCGATTTTGCTTGCGATGCGTTGCTGGTCGTCGCGGAGACCGTCGATGGTCCGCTCGCGGGAACACTTGGCGCGACCGCTGGGAACTTGGGCGGTTCGGCCGTGGCTGCCGATGCCGGTGGTGGCGCCTTCGCGGCCACCTTGTCTTTTTTGTCCTTTGCGGCAAACCCGGTCGTCGGCGCGGCTGTCTCCTTGGCACCAGATACGGGCATGGCGGGGGACGGGGGTCCGGACGGCAGGAGCTCATCAAGCGCGTCCTTCCAGCCAACAAGCTCACCCGCGGAGGGTGGCGAGAGGTCGCCGCCTGCTTTTCCAACAGCGGGCCGTTCAATCTTCCCAATCCCGGGTAGCGGGGCGCGCGCTCCGGTTGCTTTCGGGGACAGGCCGAAGGCGTCCCCCGCCACGACAGTTGCTTCCTCGTCGGACATGAACGAAGGAAGCTTGCCCGCGATCTGCGTCGGCTCGTCGTTGATGTCATCGAATGGCGCGGAATCCTCGGCGGGTCGCGAGGATGGCACGGCGGTGCCCGCCGAAAACGGATTTCGTGTCGCGCCGATTGGCCGATACACATTCGACTGGGGCCCCTCGCCGTTGTCCGCCGACGCGGACGCGACGGGCGATTTTAGTCCGGGCGAAAGCTGCGATGTCACGGCGGCCAGCGGTCCGGACGGAGGTGGCTGTTGTCCCGCTGGCGGGATCGGGGCTGAGGCTTCCGCCGTGGGTTGGGAAGCCGCCGCGGCGCCTTGTGGGTCGAGCACCGAGAACATGCTAGAGGGACGGCGTACTGCCATTCCGCCGCCGCTCGCGCTGCCGGACCCTGGCACGCCGCCGCGGTCGCGCTTCGTCTTTTCGACCAGCAATTGCTCGAGCACGGTCTGGCTCTCAGGCGTCAGTTTGTCGAACCGCACGCCCATTCCTGGCGGTACGTTGGTGCGATTCGGGTCGACCTCGCGGATCCAAACGACGGTTCCGTCACCGGCCATCAGCGGTGAGCCGTTCTGAAATTGGAAGTCCAATTTGAGCTGCGTGCCCACGGCCAACGGCTCGCGCGTTCGGATGAAGATTCCGCCGCGACTCACGTCGACCGCGTATCGCTCGATGAACTGCTCGATGCTCTCGCTGCGAAACTTGATGCGGAGGTTGATAGGAGGACGCGATTCTTTTTGGGGATTTTGATCCATGAGGGTATGCCGCGCTCAAGCGCGATTAGGCGCTCATCTTATGCCCCTTCGGGCGTTCCTTGCCACCTTTGGAATGCGGGGGGGATGCGGGGGGCGATCGGGTGGCGGTCATGGCGCGGATGTGCCACGGTCGCGAGATGGGAAGAATCTTGGGAAAAGTTCCGCGACGATCGCCCCTGGGGTCGAGCCCGACGTCGTTCTTGCTCGCTCTTGGATGGTGTTTCGGAGGCGTCAAGGTCGCGGTCGCGGCCACTCCGCCGCCCGCGCGGTTCGCCACGGCGGCGGTCGCCTCGGACAACGCCCAGGCCTCCGCGGCCGGCGTGGCGGCGCTGAAGGCGGGGGGCAACGCGATCGATGCCGCCTGCGCGACCGCGTTGGCGTTGGGAGTGTTGCATCCCTTCGCCTCGGGGATAGGTGGAGGCGGCTTCGCGCTGGTGTACAGCGCCAAGGATCACCGCCTGTTCGCTCTGGATTTCCGTGAAACGGCGCCATCCGCGATTCGGGCTGACATGTTCGTGAAAGACGGTAAGGCTGATCCGAAGCTTTCGCGCGAAGGGGGGCTCGCGGTCGCCGTGCCCGGCGAGGTGCGGGGTTTGGCGGAACTGGTACGCCGCATGGGCAAGTTGCCGTTTACCCGTTGCGTCGCCCCCGCCGAAGCGCTGGCGCGGGGCTCGGCTCGGGCGTCTTGGCGATTGATCGAGGTCTTGGATGAAAAGGCGTCCGCGCCCGCGCCCGTGTCGGGGTCCCTTCCGGGCCGAGGAGAGCCGGATCCGATGCGCGAAAAGTTAGTCTCCCAAATTTTCGGGGGCGCACGCCCCTTGAAGGTGGGTGATGCGTTTCGTCGACCGTCGCTCGCGTGGACGCTGGGGCGACTGCGCGCGGGCGGGCCGGACGCGTTCTACAACGGCGAGATCGCCGACGAGATGGTCAAGGCGGTCAAACAAGCGGGCGGCGTCTTGACCACCGACGACCTGCGGCGATATCGCCCCACCGAACGGACACCGATCGAGGTGCCTTACCGGGGGCTGCGCGTGGTGTCCATGCCACCCCCGTCGTCGGGCGGCGTGGCGTTGGCGGAGTCGTTGGGGATCCTGGCGGCGCGGTATCCCGATGCCGGCGAGCTGGCGAAGACCGGACGTCAATCGTCGGCGTACCTGCACGTGCTGGCCGAAACGATGAAGCACGCCTTCGCGGATCGGGCGCGCCATCTGGGAGATCCGGACTTCGTCAACGTCCCGCTCGACCATCTGCTGTCGCCCGACTATCACGCGGAGCTCGCCCGCCGCATCAACGAGGGGGCGGTCGAAGCGTCCGACTCGTACGGTACGCCGACCGCGCCCGCTGATCTGCATCGCGACGGGGGAACCACGCACCTGTCCGTCGTGGACGCAGAGGGCAACGCCGTTGCGCTGACGACGACCGTCAATTTGGGCTTCGGGGCCAAATTGGTGGCCGGCAAGACTGGCATCGTGCTCAACGATCAGATGGACGATTTCGCGATGCAGCCGGGGGTGCCGAACGGATTCGGCCTTATCGGAAGTTCGCAGAACGCGGTCATGGCGAATAAGCGCCCGCTTTCGTCGATGACGCCGACGATCGTCCTCTCGGGCGATTCCGTGAAGCTCGTGGTCGGCGCGGCGGGGGGCCCCACCATCATCACGGCCACCACCTTGACACTGTTGAACGTCGTCGATTGGAAGATGGACGCGCAGGCGGCGATCGCGGCCCCTCGCATTCACCATCAATGGTTTCCCGAGGTCCTGATGGTCGAGCCGGAGGTTTTTGCGACGCGAGACGTGGTGGATGGGCTGACGAAACGCGGACATAAAGTCAGGGAAATTCAACACATTGGAGTATCTAACTTGATCGTTCGCATGAATGGTATCTGGGAGGCCGCCGGGGAACCTCGAAGCCCAAGCGCACCCGCCGGGTACTGAAGGACGGTCGGCGGTCACCGCGGGAGGTGGCCTTAGTCCCGACGGTCGGTCAAGGCTGACTTGGCACGTGAGGCATCGGCGGTTGTCGGGTGACCGCGCGGGAGGCGGACCCATAGGGCCGTCGTCCCGCCGCGCCGCCTGTGATTGGCTGTGGGCGTTTCGCCGTGTTGAAATCCGTGGATGTCCGCACCAACCGGCCCGCGCTTTCGCAAGATCCTAATCGCCAACCGCGGCGAGATCGCGTGTCGGGTGATGCGTGCCTGTCGCGAGCTCGGCATCGCGACCGTCGCCGTGTACTCCGACGCCGATCGCGCGGCAGTTCACGTGCGCATGGCGGACGAGGCGGTGGCCTTGGGGCCGGCACCGGCGCGCGAAAGTTATCTGGTCGTCGAAAAGTTAGTCGCGGCGGCGCGTGCGACGGGCGCGGACGCCGTTCATCCCGGCTATGGATTCCTGTCCGAGAACGCGGATTTCGCCGAGGCGGTCACGCGCGCGGGCGTCGTGTTCATCGGACCGCCGCCGGCGGCGATTCGGTCCATGGGCGGAAAGACCTCCGCGCGCGCTCTGATGCAAGCGGCGGGCGTACCCGTCGTGCCGGGTGACAATGGTGCGGGTGGCCAGGGATTCGCGACGGTCGAAGAAGCCAAGGCGGCAGCCGCGCGCATCGGCTATCCGGTCCTGCTGAAGGCGGCGGCCGGTGGGGGTGGGCGGGGCATGCGGTTGGTCGACAGCGAGGCGAATCTGGAAGCGGCGCTGGCGTCGGCGCGACGCGAGGCCAAGGCGGCGTTCTCCGATGACGCGGTCTATCTGGAGAAGGCGATCGTGCGGCCGCGCCACATCGAGATTCAAATTTTTGGAGACACGCACGGCCACGTTGTTCATCTCCACGAGCGCGATTGCTCGATTCAGAGGCGCAATCAGAAGGTCGTCGAGGAGGCGCCGTCGCCGGCCGTCGACGACGAGCTGCGCGCTCGCATGGGCGACGTGGCGGTGCGGGCCGCTCGATCGGTCGGCTACGTGGGCGCGGGAACCGTCGAGATGCTGTTCGACAGCGCGTCGCGCGGTTTCTACTTCTTGGAAATGAACACTCGGCTACAAGTAGAGCACCCGGTGACCGAGCTCATCACGGGGGTCGATCTTGTACGCTGGCAAATCGCTGTTGCCCAAGGAGCGCCGTTGCCGCTGTCGCAGGACCAGATACCGCGACGAGGCGCGGCCGTCGAGTGTCGCATCTACGCCGAGGATCCGGTCAAGTTTCTACCCTCGCCGGGGACGATCACGTCATTGCGGGTTCCGTCTGGCCCTGGCATCCGCGACGATTCGGGCGTGACCACCGGCAGCGTGATTTCCGTTTACTACGATCCGATGATCTCGAAGCTGGCGGCGTTCGCGGCCACGCGCGAGGAAGCTATCGATCGGATGCGCCGCGCTCTTGGCGAATATCACGTGGGGGGCATTCGGACCAATCTGGCCTTTCACCGCAGGGTCATGCGACATCCTGCGTTCGCTGCGGGGACGTACGACACCGGTTTCATTGATCGGTACCGGGCCGATCTGACGCCGCCCATACCGGATGATGAAACCGCGACGTGGGCAGCGGTGGGGGCAGCGCTGGAGGCCCGTGGAAGGGGGGTCAGTGGCAGGGGTCGCGAGATCGCCCTCGACACGTCGAATGTCACCCCTTCAGCGTGGCGCCGAGGGTAGCGGGGCGATAGCCGGGGCGCGCGCACCGGTGGCGGAACCGAGCCGTGCGCGCAGTGTATCTCCGACGATCGGTGCTGTAACCGATCGAGATGTTGGCGAATGAGGCAAGTCATCATCTCAGGCGATCGAGTAGCCAATCCAAGTACGGAGAGGTCCAGCTTTGCTGGACCGGCCTCGCCGTCGAGCAACTCCGTGGGGGTCTCGCAGGGGGCCTTCCCAGGCCCCTTGCGGCGGCGAAGCCGCGCGGCTGACGCGCGCGCGTCGCCGGTCCGGGGCGGTTGCGTTAGACTCATCTTGTGCCCGCATTTCCGTCGAGGAAGATCCGCATCGTCGTGGCCAAGCCGGGCCTCGATGGGCATGACCGAGGTGCGAAGATCGTCGCTCGGGTATTGGCGGATGCGGGCCACGAGGTCATCTATACGGGCCTCCATCAGACGCCCGACATGATCGCGGCGACCGCCGTGGATGAGTCAGCCGATGCCGTGGGGCTGTCCGTGATGTCGGGCGCGCACATGACACTGTTTCCGGCGGTGTTGGATGCCCTGCGAGCCCGTGGCGCGGCCGACGTGGTGGTTTTCGGAGGGGGCGTCGTCCCCCCCCAGGACGTGGAGGCTCTAAAGCACCTCGGCGTGGCGGCCATTTTCACGCCGGGAACCTCGTCAAAGGACATCGTCGATTGGATCGAGCGCGACCTGAGGCCGCGCGTGGAAGGAGCAGCCGCGTGAGCGTGAGTCTGAGCCCAAGATCGAGCCAAGGACCGATGCAGGCACCCGAACGCAGACCGAGCCGAAGACCGAGTCGTGACCCAGGGCACCGAGCCGTGTTGGGATTCCTCGCCGCGACCGCGATATTCGTTTCATTGCCGCCTCCGCTGCTTGCGCTGGCGACGACCGAAACCGAGGAGGAACGTGTGTCGCGGGGGCTGCAGGCCGCGCTGGAGAGGCACGGCGGCGACGTCAACCGGTGTTTCGAAAAGGCGCTGGCCGACACCATGGACGTGGCGGGCAAGGTCGAGCTGGCAGTGGATGTCGGCGACGAAGGAAAGGTCACGCGCGCGGTTCCGCTCGAGCACTCGGCGACCTCGCCTGTTCTGCTGGCATGCCTATCCGAAAGCGCGGCCGGCTGGACGATTCCCGGCGTGGCGGCCGGGACCACCGTCATTTTGCCGTTGACGTTCGAAGGACAGATGGCGCAGTTTTCGATCAAGACCGCGGACGCGCCGGAGCGTGGGCCGGGGGCGACGCAGAAGGGCAGGGGTAGGCCAGG
>JADGRC010000103.1 GCA_017881245.1 Pseudomonadota bacterium | reverse complement strand
GTGGCGATTCGATGGAAAGGGTACAGGGACGAATCCGGGGGCTGTCGCGCGCCACGGCCCGGGCAATTGATACCGCCAGCGTCTGGCCCGAACTGAATGTGTTGGAACGCCGACGGGCGGATGATGGTTTTGTAAAGTATTTGTTTAGGTTATCGGACGGGCACGAGATCGAGGCTGTGCGCATTCCCTTGCCCGATCCCGCCGCCGCGCGTGCCTTGCGCATCGCGCGCTCCGAAGGGCGCGCGCCCCCGGGCCTGGCCGCCCTTCCGACAGCGAAGTATTCGGTTTGCCTGAGTTCGCAGGCTGGTTGCGCGCTTGCGTGCGACTTCTGCGCGACCGGCCGCTTAGGGGGCATTCGAAACCTCGCGACATGGGAGATCGTGGCCCAGTTGCGAACCATCGCCCGTGAAGCCGATCATCCCGTTCGGGGCGCCGTGTTCATGGGCATGGGCGAGCCGCTGCTGAATGCCGCGAACGTCCTGCGAGCGGCTAGCATCTTTTCCGATCCGGCTGGGTTGGCCATCGCCGCCAAGGCGATCTCGATTTCCACCGCCGGCGTGGTTCCCGCGATCCGTCGCTACATTGAGGAGCGACAGCCGTATCGATTGATTTTTTCCTTGGGAGCGCCTACCAGCGCCGAGCGCGCCGTCCTGATGCCGATCGAAAAACGATGGCCCCTCGGCCAGTTGATTCCTCAGATTCGCGCATATATCGAAGCGTCGGGGCAGCGGGCGACCATCGCGTACGTGGCCATCGGCGGCGTGAATACCAGCCCCACCCATGCTCGCCAGTTGGCCGAGCTGCTTTCCGGGTTGCGCGTGAAGATCAACCTGATCGACGTGACCGACCAAACCGGGCGCTATCGGGCGCCGACAGCGCGCGAGATGGACGATTTTCGTGATGCGCTGAATCGGGAGCTGCGCATGCCGATCGTGCGTCGCTATTCGGGCGGCGGCGAAATCGGGGCGGCATGTGGGACGCTGTCGGCTAGTCGGCGGGGTGGAGAATCGGTCCCGACCGACGCGTCGCGGCGACTGTCGGTATTGGCCTGACATCGTCACCGCCCTGTTGCAAATGTACCGAAGGCACGGATAATCAAAGCGTCCCCCGAATATCGTCGCTTGAGTGGCGTCCCCTCTCCCCGGAGGTTCGAAAATGCGGTCCAAGTATCTTGGTTACGTGATCGCTCTCACGGTTGGTTTCGCGTTGTCCGCTGTTGCGCACGCGGAACCCAAGAACCGAGGCAAGGCCTCGGCGTCCGACGGCGACAAGTCCATCGACAAACAGATGGAATGGGAGAAGAAGGTGATGGGCGACGACGGCGGCAAGGCCGCCGACATGCGCAAGATCGCGGCTGCCCAAAAAATCGCCGACGAGGCTGCGAAGCGGCCGCCGCCCATCCAGGCACCCAGGGTGAAGGATCCCAACAAGGAAGGCGTTCGCGCGAAGCAGGAGGCCGCCATCGGTCTTCCAATCGCATCGGACCAGGAGATCCGTACGCCGAAAAAGGGCGGTGGGAATTCCAAGAAGGCAGCCGAGCCCAAATCCTCGGCCAACGATGAGCTCGGGGCGTTAGTCGCAAGCAGCCTGGCCGAGGAGAAGGCGCCTGATTCGCATGCCCGCGCGACGCGAGCCCACGCGAGCCAGACGAACAGTGGCGCCCGCGGCGCGAAGGGTAAGGCCCGGGCAAAAACCGCCGCGGCCCCGAGTTCGCTCGACCAGATGTTCGCGGCTTCGAAGTAAATCGAGGCCCCCGGGGGGCTCCGCGCTCCGCGCTTGAAGCATCTATCGACGGGGGCGGGCACGTTCGCAGATCAGTGCACGGTCGCCCATCTGTTTGCCGGTCAGTGATGCGCAGATCCGGTCGGCGTCCGCGCCGGACACGTTCAGGTACGTGTGCGTGTTCATGATGTCGATCTCGGGCACCTCCGAGATCGCCGCGTGCTCCAGCAAGAGGCTCCTGATCTCGGATTCGCGCGCACCGTCCTTGCGACCGAGGTTCAGGTAGAGCCGCGCCTGTCCTTCCGGGAGCGCTTCGGACCCCGGTTGGAAAGCCGCCGCCAATGAAGGACGCTCATCTTGCGAGGAGTGCGCCGGTGCCGCGTTCTGGACGGCTGTGACACTCGCCCGCCCGGCGCTCTCGGCCGCCGCCTTCTCCTCGCTCCAGACCTCCCAGAACTCCTTCTCGACGGCGCCGGTCGCGCCGGGTGCCCCGGGCGCGACAGGATCCGCGGTGCGGCCCGGGCGGCGTTCCCGATCCGCGGGGCGATCCCGATCCGCGGTACGATCGGGAAGGCGTCCCCGGCCGGGTCCGGCCGCCGCACGAGGGCCGTTCCCGGGCCGGTCGCGATCCCGGGGCGGGCGGTCACGACCCCGATCCCCTCGATCACTTCGCTCCGGGCGAACGTAACTCTGGCGCGCGGCACCCTCCGGGCGATCATCGCGCGATCGAGTCGAAGCGGCACGCGTTCCGGGGCCTGCCGCTGCGGTTTCCGAGGCAGCCGGGGCAATCGCGGCCTTCGCGACGGGCAGCGCCGGCATACCGGCCAGAGAGGAGAATGACCGAGCCAGCAAGGCCGCCATCAGACGTTCGCCGTCGACGGCTCCAATCAGGCGGCGGGCCAGATCGCGCCACTCGGTGCCCGGCTCGCCGGCCAGGGCCTGGCGCAGTTGAAGCACGCGCTCGCCCTCGCGGTGCGAACGAATCTCGGCCTCCGAAGGCAGGGCACGCTCCTCGGGGCGGATCTTGTACAGAAGCTTCAGATAGTAGAATGACCCGACCTCCGTGGGCCCGATCAAGGAAATGGCTGTGCCGTGCTTGCCCGCGCGTCCCGTGCGACCGGTGCGGTGGATGTAGATCTCCGGCGCCTCCGGGAACGTGTAGTTGAAGACGTGGGAGAGCGATTCGATGTCGATGCCCCGCGCGGCCACGTCGGTGGCGACCAGAAACCGAATCTGGCCGGCGCGCATGCGGGTCATGACCCGCTCGCGATCGTTCTGGGCCAGGTCGGACGAGATGGCCTCGGCCTCGAATCCCTGCTTCCTCAGGAAATCCGCGACACGCGATGTCTCCTCGCGGGTGTTGCAGAACACGATGGCGGTCCTGGGATCCTCGAAATTCAGAATGCGCAACAGCTCCTGCTCCCGGTTGATTCCAGGGATGGAGTAGTAGACGTGGCGAATTTCGTTCACGCCGATGAAGTCGGCCGAGAGTTTCAGAAACTCGGGGTTCCTCATGAATCGACGGGAGAGCCGCTGAATGCCCTCGGGCACGGTCGCCGAGAATAGAAGCGTCTGTCGGGTGGCCGGTGTTTGCTCCAGAATGTGCTCGATATCTTCTTGGAATCCCATCGATAGCATTTCGTCGCATTCATCCAGAACCGCGCAGCGCACGCGATCCAACGACAGGGTTCCGCGGCGCAGGTGGTCGAGGATTCGGCCTGGCGTGCCACACACGATCTGGGCCCCCGCCCGCAGCATTTCGACCTGTCGGCCCATGGGGGCACCACCGTAGATGGGCGCGACGGTGATAGGACGGTGGGCGGCGATGCGTGCCAGCTCCGCCGCGACCTGCAAGGCGAGCTCCCGGGTCGGCAACAGCACGATCGCCTGCACCGCGCGCACGGCCGGATCGACCACGTCGTTCACGAACGGAATGCCGAACGCCGCGGTTTTCCCCGACCCGGTTCGCGACTGCACCATCAGGTCGCGACCGGTTCGCGCCAGGGGGATCGTGGCCGCTTGAACCTCCATCGATTCCTGAAACCCCATCTCTTCCAGTGCGCGCAGAACATCCGGGCCGAGGCCCAGAGTGTCGAATCGGGGTCCCTTGGGGCGCGTCGCGCTCGCGGCCGCGACTACGACGGCGTCGGCTTCCGACGGTGAGATGGGGCTCCCCGATGGTGGCGCCAGTATCGTGGGAGCGGCCACTCCATCGTTGGGGGTGATCGTGTTGGTCAGACTGTGTGGCATGTTTTCCTCGTTCGACATATGGATCTCCTATTCGCGCGGCAAGGACAGCCGCTCGCCGATTCGCGCGAGTCGTTCGCGCAGACGGCCGAGTCGTGGCGCCAGCTCCTTGCCGAAACGTGAAATGTTTTTCGTATAATCCGCTTCGGTCTCGCGCAGCTCTTCGTGCAGCACCGCCATCTCTTCCCAGTTTTTTTCGCCTCGGCGCCTTTCGAAGCCACACCGCGCTCCGACGGCTTTCCACTGGCCGCGCCAGTAGCTGCCGGCCTCCGCCCAATCCTGAATCTCTCCCGAGCTCGGCTGCGCCATGAGCGTGTGTGAGTTCTCCAGGTATTTCAGAAGCCCCTCGACCACGTCGGATAGCTCGTCGAAACAGCTCTCCGCGTCCTCCTTGGTGGCCGTCACCCCGACCCGCGAACCCAACGGGACGGCATGCTGCCGGCGGTAAATGGTCACCGCGACGGACAACAACATGTAGGTGGCACCGACAAACACGAAGGTCAGAATGAACCAAGAGACGAACCGCCGATAGCGACGAAACTCGCCGGGAAGAGCGGCTTCGGATGCGGTCTCCGGAGCGAGTTGGGGGAGGCGTTCAGTGGACACTGTGTTGATTCGGATACCCTGCCCGCGCGGAGCGCCGCGAGGGGAGTACGCAACCGCTGGAGCGCCAGCGGGAAGAAAGGTCAAGCTACGGGCCGCGGGTCCGCCTGTCAATAAGTGCTTCCCGTCCCGATCCCCTCCCGATCCCGCCCCGTTGCCGTCTTTAGACTCCCGGAAATACCCAGCGACGTTGGTCAAGGTTCGCGGGAAATCCTGAGGGTCGCCTCGTGAACGCCACCGACCGGAATCACGAGGGCGTCGCCGCGATTGAGCGCGTCGGCCTGGCGGGCCCAGGGTTCGATACACACGAAACCACGAGAGGGCAGGGTCCACACGGCGATCACCGTCGTCGGGTCGACGTACGACAGGGTCATCACGGTCCCATCGGGTCGTTGCAGCGAGATGTCCGGTTGACCGTGATCTAGAAGTTGAAGGTCGACTTCGCCGCCTCCGAGATCGATGGGTGGAAGTGGCGACACGAAAAGGCCCGTACGATTGTCGAATGCGCGGGTGGCGCGGGTGACAATGCGCGCCTCTCGTTTACGCCAATCATCCACGCGAAAATAGGGATGGAGGCCCGGATGAATCGACATCGGCCGATTGTTCAGGTTTTCGTACCGTTGATGGATGGTCAGAGCGGCATCGCGCAGCGCATACCGAAATGTCAGGCGGAATCGATTGGGCCACGTCGCCAGCGTTGATTCACTGTGCTCCAACGACATCGTGATCGACGCGCTCTCGGTCGCATCCGTCTCGGTGATGCGCCAGGGCAGCTTCCGTGCGAACCCATGCTGCACCATCGAGATCCGTTCGCCGTTAAGCTCAAACTGTTCTTGCGTCAGCCGACCGGCGATGGGAAACAGCACGGGAATTCCGCCACGAACATTCTGGTTGTGATCGCGCAGCGTCGCCTGATCCAGGAACAGTATCTCGTCGTCGCCGATCCGGAACCGGGTGACCATGCCCCCGCGCATGGGGGCGACAGTCACCTCCGCGTTCGTGTCCTGATCGACTAGCCGGTGTGTCTCCACCAGATCCTTGGTTTCGACGACGGCGTAGCGGGCGGACGACGCGGTTGTCATCATCCACAGCATATAGGATTTGCCCCGGCGGTGCCGGTTGCTCATGGTTGGTTGGTCACGGCGAGGCCTTGTCCGGGTGGATCAGGCGCGCTAGCACATTGGCCCCTTCCAACAAACGGGCCCCGGGGCGGATGATCACGGCGTCCTCGATCGCCTTCACCCGTCCTGTTCGAACGGCGGGAAGCTCTGGCCAGCGAGACCAGTAAGCGATCGCCCGAGGTCCTTGCTCGACCGCCGAATGCGTCGGCAGCACGATCAACTCGGGACCGAGGCGCAACACACGCTCGAGCGGGTATCTCACGAATCCGGTCACGTCGGCAGCGATATTCGTGCCACCCGCCAGCTCGATGAGGTCGTGGGTGAATGTCCCGCGTCCCGCGACGTACAGCGGATCGTCCCAAACCACGACGAGAACCCGCGGTTTCGGCCGCCCGCTCACGCGTCGTGCCACCTCCTCGAGGCCGGCGTGGAGGTGAACGATCTGTTCCTCGGCTTGTTTCGCGTGCCCGGTAATCGCGCCCAAGCTTCGGTACATGCGGTCCATCCCAACGACGGCGCGCGTGTCAGTGACGAAGACGGGGATATCAAGCCGTTGCAGGGCCTCGACGGTTTCGCGCCGGTTTGCGGACAGGGACGTGAACACAACGTCGGGAGACAGCGCCACGATTCTTTCGATGGACGGCTCGTAGTCACTTCCCAGCTTCGGTATGTGGTCGACCAGCCGAGCGGGTTGATCGCTGTAATTGTCGACGCCCACGAGGAGCGCACCGGCCCCCACCGCGAACAACAACTCGGTCACGTTGGGGGCCAGCGACACGACCCGACGCGCCGGCACGTCGCGCGGATTCACGCCGCGGCCGATCTCGTCGGTGAACGCAAAACCGGGCACAGCGTTGCGCTCGGACGGCGAGGCGTGCTTCCCACAACCGAGCGTGACCGGCAGGGCCGCCCCTAAGGCGGACAGCGACACGATCAGAACAATCGTTCGCCGCGTTTTTGCCACAACAACACCAGGAAGAACGGTCCGCCAAGCAGCGCGGTCACGACGCTGACCGGTGGCTCGTTTCCGAGGGGAAGAAAAGCCATTCGCGTCAGGGTGTCACACGTCGACAGGAATAACGCGCCCCCAAGCGCGCTGGCGGGTACGAGAATTCGATGATCCGGCCCCACGATCAGACGCAAGACGTGGGGAACGATGATACCGACGAAACCGATGGGTCCGGCCATGGCGACGGCGGCGGCGGTCAGGACCGACGCGGTCAGAAGCAACACCTTGCGGGTCCATCGCACGTCGACCCCCAGCGAATGCGCGCCTTCGTCGCCGAGCACGAGCGCGTTCATCCTCGGCGCCATGGCCATCAGCGCCGCGACCCCGCCCGCCACCACCAACGATGCCATCCCCAGGCGGAGCCAGTCCGGGGCCGACAAGGATCCCATCAGCCAGATCAACATCTCGGCCGTGGTTCCCGGACGCGATAGGGACGCCAGGGTGACTATGACCGCCCAGGAGGAGGCATTGAAGACGACGCCGGCCAGCAGTACCACGTGTGGGACCAGACGCCCGCGAACGACGCCCAGGCGGTAGATCAGCGCCAGCGCACCGAGCGCGCCCCCAAAGGCGCCGAGCGCCAACGGCGCGCCCTGACCCGCCCCCGCCACGATGGTCAACGCCGCGCCGACCGACGCGCCCGAGGACACGCCCAGCACATATGGATCGGCCAGCGGATTGCGGACCAGAGTCTGGAATGTGACCCCAGCGGCCGCCAGTGCGCCCCCCACGACGGCGCCCAGCAACGCGCGACCCAGCCTGACTCGCATGACGATTGCGTGGTCCAAGGTTCCCGGCCGCCAAGCCCTGCGCCAGTCGACTTTCTCGACACCCAGGGTCGTGGCCAGCAGCAGCGCCGCCAAGACACCGCTCGACAGCAAGGCGACGACTAACGTCAGGCGCTTGCGGGAGGCACGAGCGGCGAGCATCGCGGCGCACGCTAGCACGAACCAACCGCCCATTTGACCCGGACGGGACACCTTCCCCGGGACTTCAGGGCGAACGGGGCAGGACGGCGCGAAAGTGGCCGATCATGTCGGTGCGCGTCTGGGCGCGCAAGGCTGGAGCGACGCGTGAAGGCCCGCCGCAGCTCTCCGCCTGGCACAGAACCTCGAAGACCTTGATGCTGGCCGACCCAAGGGGCGTGGCGTCCATGCCCTTGACGTCTCCCTCGATCGCCTCGCCCGCCGGCAACATCACGTCGTAGGTGGTGAGGGAATCGGTCGACACGATCACGGCCTGGTCTTGGTCCAAGGTCAGTCGCGGCAGCTCGGAGCCCATGGGGGGATCGATATCCAGACGATAGGTTCCTGGATCAACCAACATCTGGTAGGTGCCGTTGCGCAGCGTCGTGGACGAGACGGGCGATACCGCGACGGCGTCGCCGCAGGGGGATGTCACCAGCACCCGGGTCGCCGAAACACTGGTCGTCGCGGCGGGCGAGGAACCATCTCCCAGAATCGTACCCCTCAAGATCACCTTCGCATCCAGATGGAAAGTCGCGGAATATTGCGGTTGCATGTCGTTGCCGACATTCGTCACGGGGTTGTCCGGAACGCACCTGGCCCCGTACGGGGAGTCGGGTGGAGGCAAGATCGTGACGACATAGTTGCGCGGATCGGTCGCGGTTCCCGGGATCAACTTGACCTGCACTTCGCCCTTACCGTCGGTGCGCTGTTCGCGCTCGTAGATCGCCATGCCATCCGCCGAGGGGATCTCCGTCCGAAATCGCATCGTGACGTCGGGAACACCCGAAGGCGTTATGTTGCCGGCCTGGACGGCGAAGCCAAGGGGGGCGGGCGCCAAGAACGCCGGCATTCGGAACGTGCGTGGCTTCGCATTGTTGGCGGCGACCGTCCCCAGCGCGAAGGGAGTTGCCTGGAACCGCGGTCCGGTGTCTGGATCGAGGGGGGCGAAATCGAGGGTGATCATGGTGTTCGGGTCTGTCGGGACGGCCCCAGGCGCCATCAGGAGTTGGAACGCACCGCCTTGGTCGGTCGAGGCGACATTGCTCACGACATTGCCGCCGACGAGCGCGCGAGCCTGGAATTGATTGGCTGGCAGGTCCAGCGAGTCGTGCAGAATTCCGCCAAGCGCGGTCATCTGGGCCGCGGGAGGAAACGTGACGCTCAAGATCGAATCCAGCATCGTCACGAAGGCGACCGGCGGCTGTTGTTGCGCATCGACAGTTGGAATCAGCCAGATTGTCGCCGTCGAGCGCAGGAGCCGCCTGCCAACGCCAAGCTGGAACTTGAAATCAGCCAAATCGGTTTCGAACTGGAGATCCGGCTGACCGGGAATAGGGTTGGCCACCAACAGCACCACGTGCGAGTTGGGAGCGTTGGTCACCGTACCATCGACGACCACCCGATCATCCGCGGCCAAGGCAATCGTCCCTGGGCCGAGCGCCACGTCGGGAATGCCGGTTCGGGCGGCGGTTGAATCCGCGCGAGGCAAGATCTCTACCGCGACGGAGCGCGCGGTTCCCCTCCGCAGACAAGTGCCGTTCATGCACAGGGCGCCGGTTCCGCACTGCGTGTCCAGCGTGCAGCGCGCTTGGGTCCCTGGCTTCGGAGCGCAGCCCGACCACGCGAGCATCCCCGTCGCCGACAGAGCCAAGGCGATCGCCAGGAAGCTCCGTCCGATGCCTACGGAGGACATACGACGTTCCAGCCCGTCATGATCGGGTACGTAATCGGAAAACCATCCGGGCGGGTACCGACCAAGTTGTAGCGAAGATCGCCACTGAAGGTGGTCGGCATCAAGAACGGACGATCCGAAACGATGATGACGACGCGGTGTTGCTGTTCGCCCGGCGCGAAGTTCAGGCAGTCCACGTCGTAGTCGAACGGAGGCCTGATCTCGGTCTCCGCGGTGCTGGCGGGCGGGTAGGGCATTCCACGACCGTCGATCGAGTCACGCAGGACCTTCGTGCTGTTTTGCACGTATATCGGATAATCGGAGACCCACCGCACGTACAACGTGTCGCCCAGATTCTGGTCCCCCACGGACACGGTCACCCGCACCGGTTGCCCGGCGGGACTGAACGTACGTTGCTGGAAGGGAGCCGTATCCTGGAAGTACGGATAGTAGTTTGGAGCCTTCAATGGATCCTGAAAATCCGGGGCCACGGGAAGAACACAGGCGATCAGAGGAGTGAATATGGCCCAAATCGTCCATCTAAGCAATATTTGGACCATGTTCGAGTGTAGCTGAAATAATTGCGATTTCTTGAAATTCCATCCCACCAAGTCGGACATTCTTGTCACGCCGCTCCCATCTTACTGCGCAGAAATGATCAGGGGTCCTCGTCGCCGCTCGATTCCCCAACCTCGTCCCGTTCCAGATGCCTGAATATTGTGCGCGGATCGACGCCCAGGTCTCGGGCGGTCTTGGTTCGGTTGCCATTGTTTAGGGCCAGAATCTCGTTGATGTAGTCGCGCTGGAACTTGTCCTTGGCTTCGTTCAGCGGCAGTACGGCGGGCAAATCCTCGGGCTGCAGGTCCAAATCCTCGGGGCCAAGGAGCGTCTTGTCGGCCAGCACCACCGCCTTCTTCAAACGATTCTCAAGTTCGCGGATGTTGCCGGGCCAGCGGTGGCGCCGGATCGCCGCCACGGCCTGCGGGGTCAGGCCCCGCACCTTCGCGCCATATTCGGGCGAATAACGCCCGACCATGTAGCGGGCCAGAACGACGATGTCGTCACCGCGATCGCGCAAGGGTGGCAGGATGATATGCACCACGTTCAGTCGGTAGTAGAGATCCTCGCGGAATCGCCCGGCTTTGATCTCGACGTCCAGATCGCGATTGGTCGCCGTCAGCACGCGAATGTCGATCGGCTCCGCGTGCGTGTCGCCGACGCGAGTCACGACCCGCTCTTGCAGAGCCCGCAGCAACTTGACCTGCAAGGCCAGTGGCATCTCGCCGATCTCGTCCAAGAACAGAGTCCCCCCGTTCGCGGATTGGAAGCGGCCCGCCTTGTTCGCCACCGCGCCCGTGAACGCGCCACGGGCGTGACCGAATAGTTCGGATTCCAAGAGATTCTCGGGAATCGCGCCGCAGTTGATGGTGACGAAAGGGCCTTTCGCGCGAGCCGACCGAACGTGGATCTCCCGGGCAATCAGCTCCTTGCCCGTACCCGTCTCCCCCGTGATCAGCACCGAAATGTCCGTCGCCGCCACCTTCTGGACCTTGCGGAAGACCTCCTGCATCGGGGGCGATGAGCCAAGAATCTCACCGAACCGGATCTGTTCGATGCGCTCGTGGAGCGTCCTGTTGTCGAGCTGCAACTCGTTCACCAAGAGCGCGTTCCGAATCAGCAGCGCGGCCTGGGCAGCGAAGATCGTCAAGACCTCCAGGTGGGTTTCGTCGAACAGCTGGGCGACGTTGTCGTTACCGACGTAGATGAGGCCAAGCGTGTTCCCGCGTTCCAGCATCGGCACGCACAGGACGGAGGTCAGTCTCAGGTTCACCACGGACAAGGAATTCTTGAATTCGGCGTCGCTGAGGGCGTCCGAAATGATCAGTGGCGTGCGACTTTTCATCACGCGAGCCATGATCGAATCCGACAGGTGGCTGACCGCGTCGCTGATGGTCTCGTGACGAAGATTTCGGGCCACCTTGACTACGGGCTCGCCCGATTCCACCAGGACGATGAAACCCTTGTCGGCGTTCGTCACCTGGATCACGACGTCGAGCAACGTGTCCAACAGCACCGGCAGCTCGTACTTCTCCATGAGTTTCTGAGAGAACTCAAACAGCTTCTTGTACGAATTCAGCTCGGCCAGCGTGCGTGCAGCCGTCTCGTCCGTCACCGGCTCGTCGTAAAGGGAGAACTCCAGCTCGATGATGCCCAGGCGAATTCGGTCCTCGTGGGTCAGGCGATGCTTGTTGCGCTTACGCCCGTTGACGAAGAGCTCGGCGTCCCGCTCGGTGGTGGAGATGTTGAAGTCGCGCCCGTCGAAGTGAATGAAGGCGTGACTCTCCGCGAGCCCGGGATCGGGCAACACGACATCCACTTCGTCGCTCCGTCCGAGCGAGGTGATCTTCTTGTAGATGTGATAGACGCGGACCCCTTTTCCGGGGACTTGCATCCTAAGCGTGGCCATCGGTTTTGGTCTCCAGGGCGGGCGGGGACGGAAATCCTAGAACGTGAGGGTCAGTGCCGCGCCCTCGGCCAGGGGGGTCAGGATCGGGCCCAGCCTGAGGCTGGTCGTGGGCGGCGGTTCGGCCAAGGTTTCCCCGATCGTGACTTCACCTTGAAAGTTACGAATGGCGTCGACCACGCCCCAGAGCGCCACGGCGAAAAAGAGTCCACCGCTTGCAACCTGAACTCGCGTCAGGTCTCGGGACAGGTTCTCGTCGGAATGGACAATGCGATCGGGAGCGCACGTCCCCGCCGATCCATCGGGATGAGGCAGGGGCATGTCCAAGCAGGCGCGAAAAGGCCTGACCCCGTAACTGCCGAAATTGACGACGAACGCGCCGATGGATGTCACGGCGAGCGCGGCTTCGACGCCCAGGAACGCCCATCCCTTACGCTGTTGCTGGTTCTGGAACTGGCCGACCCCAAAGGGGACGAAGTTCAACCCAAAGGAACGACGTTCTATTCGCCGCTCGAGGATTTGCACCTTACGGCGGGCCAAGGCGGCTTCGCGCTTCTTCAGGCGGACATCTATGTCATTCAGCTCGCTTTTCTGTTCCCGCATGACCTCGTTGAAAAAATCGACCACGCGGGGCGGATCGAGCAGCGGATCGAACCGAAAGTCCGGATCAAATTCGAGCAACTTGCGAAACTCCTTGCGAGCCATCTCGGGCTGCTTTTCGAACAGGTAAGCCACCCCCAGCAGCCGGTGCGCTTGAATCACCTCATCTTCGGATTCCAGGCGGAGGTCCGGGTACAGCAGAGGCTGAATCGTGTTGATGGCGCGCTGATACTCGCCCCGGAGGAAGGCGGTGCGACCGCGCTGAAACTCTTCACTCGGCCCCACCACGGCCAGCGCGGCTATCACCAGGGCGGGCGCGGAAATCGCGAACCCCATCATGGGTTCGTGCCCAGTGTGAGCTCGACGGATTTACGTTCCCCCGCCCGAACGACGACCCGTTCCGCGACGAAGCCGCGATCGGAATCGACGGAAACGTCGATCTCCTTTTGTCCCTCGTCCGTCGAGAAGAATGGAATGTTGGCTTCCTCCCCTGGCTCGACCACCGTCCCGTGACCCAGGTGCGCGGGATCGCGCACCATGACGCGGGCCTTCACCGCTGCGGGCACCGTCATGACCACCAAACGCGCCGGCTTCCATTTCAGCTGGCGCGCGATGATGTTATCCGGCGGGTCCGGCCTGTCCGGTCCAACTTCGACACGCTCGACGAAACAACAACCCGCGGGGCTGCGAAACTCGACGATGTGATTGCCGGTCCAGGGCACGGCAAGGGTTCGGTGATCCGTGTCGTAAGAAAACTGGCGCTCGCCGTCCAAGTAGACGTCGACGTTTTGCGGCGTTGGCCCGAGGGTGAAGGTGCGAACGGGAATCGCGGCGGGCAAGGAGGGGGACTTGTTCGCGGAGTCACCTTCATTGGTGGGATCCTCCGTGCCTACGCGTTCGCTGCCTCCCGGGGACCGTGATCGGATTGGACGGCCTAAGGCCGGCGTCCGCGAGGACACGCCAAGGCCCGCGACGGCCCCAGGGGGCCGCGGTCCCGACTCGGCGGGGAGCATGGCCTTGGCGGACGCGGGAGCCCGTGATTCCGCGTTGGCGCGCACCACCGAGGTGGTACCTTGCGGGACGCGCTGGCGCGACCGCGCATGAATGAGGCCGAGGACGACTCCGAAGAGCAGTAGGAGAGCGCAGCCACCGATCGCCGCATAACGGCCCATCGCGCGCAATCGATCACGCCCTTGCATGCGCTTGAGGGCGGCCAACACTTCCGCATCGTTGGGCGCGTAGGCCAGCACGCGGTTCCAGGATTCGATGGCTCGACCGGGTGCCCGCGCGGTCAAATGCCGTTGGGCGCTCGCGGTCAGGGCCGGTGTCATTCGCGCGGGCAACGCCTTCTCGTAGGCATCGGGATCGGCGAAGAATGCGTGCAACTCACCTCGCGTTTCGCCCAGACCCGCCTCGGTCAAGTCGGCGAGCAAGTCCCCGGCCAACGCGGTCATCTGCGGGTAGCGATCGGCGGGATCACGGGCCAGTGCCCGCGCCATGATTCGACACAGTCCCGCGCCGCACAGACGATTGAGCCCTCGGGCGTCGGCGAAGCGTCCATCCGAAATCCGCCGTAAGACCTCGTGGGGATTCTTCCCCGAAAATGGCAGGCTCCCGGTTGCTATCTGATAGAGCAGGATGCCCACGGAAAATACGTCGGTTCGAAGATCCAACGGCCGGCCTTCGATGAGCTCCGGGGCCATGTAGGCGGGCGATCCCAAAAGTTGGCCGGTGACCGTCATCCGTTCCAGGTCCAACACCTGGGCGATTCCGAAGTCCATCAGCTTCAACAGGCCGTCGTTCCGAATCATCACGTTCTCGGGCTTGATGTCACGGTGGATGATTCCCAGCCCGTGGGCGTGGGCCAGCGCGCCCGCCAGTTCGACCGCGATCAAGGCCGCGACTTCCGGATGTTTGATGGGGCGCTTGCCGAGAAACTGTTTCAGCGTCTGTCCCTCGATGAATTCGGTAACGATATAGGCGCTTTCAGAGTCGATGCCGGAGTAGTCAAAGATCTCGAGGATGTTGTCGTGTTTCAGCTTGGCGACGGCCTGGGCCTCGCGTTGCAGGCGCGCCTTGGAATCCGGTTCGGACCAGAGGTGCTGGTGGAGAACTTTCACCGCCACTTCTCGGTTCAGGCTCTCGTCCCGCGCGCGATACACAATCGCCATGCCGCCCCGACCGACCTCCTCCAGAAGGCGGTAGCGGGGTGGAACGCGGGTGTGCTCGGTAATCACCACGACTCCAGTGTCATAGACGTGGTCTCGATGCCGGATATTACGCGGGTTTACGGTCTCGGTTCAAGCACAAGGTTCGCAAGAAAATCGGAAGAAAAAGTCGCGGCGGCGGTGAGACCTGGATCACGAAGTCTGCCGGGCGGCCTCCACGGGGTGAGCCAAGAAGTAGGGAAGAGCTTCCTCCATCAGATCGAGATCGGGGTCCAGTTGCTTTCCGATTCCTTCGGTGACGGCGATGGCGATATTGACAATGGTAAAGGTCGGATTCACCCGGATGCCGTGACGCCGCAACAAGACCAGGAGATCGAGCAGGACCTTGCCCACCCGAACCTCGCCGAGACGTTGTCCCCAGTAGCGCCCCACAAACACGATCACGCCGGCCCGATACCGTTCGAACGCCATCGGGTCGCGGGGCATGCCCGCGCTTGCGGACATCTCGTACATGAGATGCGCCATGGTGTCACCGTCGCGCTGAGCCCAGGCGGCGAAGAAACGGCCGAAATTACGACGGTGAACGTCGTCCAGCTCTCCGACCAATCCCAAATCCACAAGCGCGATCTTCTCGTCGGAAGTGATGAAGATATTCCCGGGATGAAGATCCGCGTGAACGAATCCATCGGTGAAAATCATCTTTAAGAGGACGTTCAAGCCCAGCCGGGCGATCTTCTTCGGATCGAATCGAGACTGCCCCGCGTCCAGGATTTTTGCGCCCTCGATGAAACTCATGGTGAGCACCCGCTCACTGCACAGGGATCCGACCAAGGTGGGGAAGAGCACGCGGTCGTTGTCGGCGAAATTCTGGTGAAATCGGCGGTTGTTGCGCGCTTCGATCGTGAAGTCCAACTGAGCAAAAACGGCACGACCGAACTCATCCACCATGGCGACGGGCGACAGGTTTCGAATCGACGGGATTGTTTGGATCAACCGCGCGCCGATCCGCATCACGGCCAGATCGAAGGTGCACAGCTCGATGACATTCGGCCGCCGAATCTTGACCGCCACGACCCGGCCGTCGGGCAGACGCGCCTTGTGGACCTGCGAGACAGAGGCCGACGCGATCGGAACGGGCGCCAGCTCGGTGAACAACTCCCTGACAGGACGTCCAAAATCTTGCTCGATGATTCCGACGGCTTCGTCGAATGGGAACGGCCCCACGTCATCCTGCAGGTGCTGCAGCGCCTGGAAAATGTGCTCGGGGACCAGATCCGGACGCGTGCTCATGATTTGGCCGACCTTGACGAAGGTCGCGCCGAGCTCACGGAACAAGTCCAGAACGACCTGGCCAAACCAAGCCTTGCGACGCGCTCGTCCTGCGAATCCTGCCAGAAGGACGATCCATCTTATCCACCACCGGATCGCGTATTTGACCAGCAATAGCCCTATCGCGATAGCGCGCCGGAGAAGGGGCATGCGCGACGGCGGTCGGCGTAAAGCTTTCGGCCCCGGCACCATCACGGTCGGATCTTAGCAAGAGCGGGCGAGCCCGACTATTATCTGGTCGATGAGCGCGAGCGGCGAACTCGGACGAGAAGCAGCCAATGCGGTGGATCTGTGGACACGGCGAGTGGCCGACAGCGGCGCTGGCACGGCGTTCAAGTACAAGGAAGCCGGTGTTTGGCGGGCGCAGACGTGGATCGAAGCGGACGCGGCCGCCCGCGAAATCGCGGCGGGCTTGGGAGCCATCGGCGTCATGCCTGGGGATCGGGTCTGCATCTTGTCGCAAACGCGCGTCGAGTGGATGCTGTGCGACGTCGCAATCCTTTTGTGTGGTGGGGTCCCGGTGCCGATCTACGCGTCGAACACACCCGAACAGTGCGCGTTCATCGTCAACGACTCGGGGGCACGCGTCGTCATCGTGGAAGATGCCTCTCAGCTCGAAAAAATTCTGGCTATGCGTGCCCAGTTGCCCGTCCCCGTGACCTTGATTCACATCGTGGATGATGCGGAACTAGAGAAACCGGACGCGCGTGGACGAACGTGTGTGAAGTTGGCCGATGTTCGCCCAGCGGGTGACGCGCACGTCTGTTCGTTGTCGGAACTGCGCGCGTCGGGCCGAACCTGGCAATCAGTCAACCCGGGGGCGCTCGCCGAACGTGTCGACGCCATCGACTCCCAGTCCTTGTTCACGATCATCTATACGTCGGGTACCACGGGCGTGCCGAAGGGGGCGGAGTTGTCTCACCGCAACCTGACGACCGGCGTCGCATCCGCGTGTCGGGCTTTGACGCTGTTTCAAAGCGACGAGCAGCTCCTGTTCCTGCCGATGGCGCATGTTTTGGGGCGTGAGCTCGCCTGGGTCGCCGTGCAGGCGGGGCTGGTCACATGGTTCGCCGGATCGATTGCAAAGTTGAGGGAGAACCTCCTGGAGGCACGCCCCACATATATGGCGGCCGTCCCACGGGTGTTCGAGAAATTCTATTCGGCGGTTCAAGCGGGGCTGAATCAGGGATCGCCATTCAAGCGCAAGATCGCCGCTTGGGCGTTGGGCGTGGCGCGCCGGACGACCGAGGCCGCAACAGCACCCAATGGCACGGGGAAGGGAAAACCGTCGCTTGGGTTTTCCCTGGCCGCGCAACGTGCGGTCGCGGACAAGCTGGTGTATTCGAAACTGCGGGCCAAGTTGGGCCTGGATCGCTGTCGATTTCTGGTGTCGGGTGGTGCCCCGTTGGCAGGGGAAATCGCCAGGTTCTTTCACGGCACCGGCATCTTGATTCTTGACGGATACGGCTTGACTGAAACGATGGCGGCCGCGTTTTTGAACCGACTGGACCATTTTCGTTTTGGAACCGTCGGCCCAGCGCTGGATGTTGTCGAGTTGAAGTTCGCGGGCGACGGAGAGATCTTGATGCGCGGCCCATCGGTGTTTCGGCGATATCACAACAACCCGGCGTCGACGGCCGAATCCGTGGATGCGGAGGGCTGGTTCCACTCGGGAGACATAGGCCAGATGGAGGACGGCTGCCTGCGGATAACCGATCGAAAGAAAGATTTGATTGTCACCGCGGGGGGGAAAAAGGTCGCGCCGCAACCGATCGAAAACGCGATCAAGGCGCGGTCACCCCATGTCAGTCAGGCCGTGGTGTACGGTGACAATCGCCCGTATTGCGTGGCGTTGCTGACACCGTCAGAAGAGGCCGTGAAACGGTTCGGCGACGCCGGCGGCGCCGGGCTCGGGCACAATGATGCGCTGCGCGGAGAGGTCGAGAAATCAATCACGGAGGTGAATGCCAAACTGGCGCCCTACGAGACGATCAAGAAGTTCACGCTCCTGTCCACCGATTTCACGGAAGCTGCCGGCGAAATGACCCCCAGTTTGAAGGTGAAGCGAAAAGTCGTGATAGACAAATACCGCGACGTCATCGAAGCCATGTACGCGGGCGGCCGGTCCAGCGACTGACAACGCGGCTTGTGACTCCAGCGGGAGGACGCTTGGTCCAGGCTGCCGCGGAAGTTGGCGCTGGCCGCCTCCCATGGGGCGTCAACGCGGTGGCAGTTTCAGCAGGTCTTTCAGCGTAGGTGGCGTTCCGGACCCGGCGTCGGGCGAGGGTCTGCGAGGCGGTCGGGCCGGCGGGCGCGGAGATGTCGATCGAGACGGGTCTTTCGCGGCATCTTGCTTGGTTTCCCCTTGAGAGCCAGGCACGGCCGTCAGAGGCGATGCGCTCTTCCCGGGCGGCGTGGATGTGGAAGAAGGCGAAGCGGGTGTCGGCGAGGGAGCCGCCGGTTTGGGCCTCACCTTCTTATCGGAAGGAGCGGGCTCGGGCCCATAGAAGGGCGCGGTCCCCGATTTTGGAAGCGCGGGAATGAGCGCCGGCGACGCGGCCTGCGCCGCCGCCTTTGGGGGTGACCCCGAAGCAGCCGGCGCCTTGGGTGGCGCCGCCACTGCGGCGGGTTCCTTGCCGGGAGCGACGCTTGGCTTTGGAACTGACTGAGCCCGTTCTTGGTCACTTCCCGTGCCCTGCTGCTCTTCTTGAACCGGCTCCCGTTTTTGCTGCTCGGCCTCTCGGCGACGCCGGATGCGCCTGCGGCGTTCCTGACGCTGTTCCTGCTTTTTCTGCTCGTCGGGATTCACACCCTCGATGTGGAAGACGACGCGCCGATTCTTGGCCCGCCCCTCCGGCGTCTCGTTCGACGCCCATGGCAACTCTTCGCCATGACCGATCGGCACCAAGCGCTTGGGGTCGACGCCCTTGTTGGCCAGGAATTCGACCACGGCGGCGGCTCGCAGCATCGACAATTTCTGGTTCCAATCGGGTGGCCCCGTGTCGTCGGTGTGTCCCTCGATGCCGCAGCGACCAATCTCCGGGTGGGCTTTCAGCAACGATGCGATCTGTCCCAGCGTGTTGTGGAACGCGTGGCGCACGCGCGATCGGTCGGTGTCGAAGTAGACGGGTTGCAACGTCTCGATTTCATCTTTTCCGAGGCGCACCTGCGAGGGACCCTTGTCGGGACATCCATCGTCGTCGTCGACGCCGTTGATGGTTTCGGGCTCAAGCGGACATTTGTCGATGGCGTCCGGAATGCCGTCCTTGTCGTTGTCCAGATCGGGACAACCATCGGCGTCCTCGAATCCATCTTTGTCCTCGGGCTCCTCGGGACATTCGTCGGTGTCGTCGGGAATGCCGTCCTTGTCTTTGTCCGACGCGGGCGGACTTTCGTCAGGGCAACCATCCTCGTCTTCAAAATCATTGACCGTCTCTGGCTTGTCCGGACACTTGTCGGTGGCGTCTGGAATACCGTCCTTGTCGTTGTCGGGATCCGGGCATCCGTCGGCGTCCTGGAACCCGTCCCGGTCCTCCGCTTCGTTCGGACACTTGTCGGCGGCGTCGGGGATTCCGTCCTTGTCGTTGTCGGGATCGGGGCATCCGTCGCCGTCCTCGAAGCCGTCGCGATCCTCTGCAACCGTGGGACATCGATCGTCATCGTCGGAGATGCCGTCACCGTCGGCGTCGGGGGGACGGTTGGCCCAGGTGAATCCGGCCACCACCCGAAAGACGGGGGACCCAAATCCGTTCACCAAACCAGGACCACCCGCCAGCGTGAACCAGGCCTTTCCAAGCCGTTGCCGCAGACCAAACAGCGCCTCCAGCGGCGACTGCTTGGCATCCGCGAACGGGCTGGACGCCGCCGTGACGCCAGCCAATTCGGCAAGCACCCCAGTGCGAGGACGCGGCTGCCAGGTCACCCCCGCGGCGGCGGTCAATTCGTCGCCAAGCGACACGTCATAGAATGTTTGGCGTGCGCGCATGAGGAACCCGCTACGCGCGCCGACGGTCACGGGCCCTCGCTGATAGGTCGCGAAGACTCGTCCCTCGGCCGTCCAAGCAGTTTCGTGCGTCAAGGTTCCCACGCCGCTCGGGACGCCGACCATCAACGAAACGCCCAGTCCCAGCTCTGAGCTTTCGAGTAAGCGCGCTTTTAGGCCCAGACGAGGATTTCCGAGCCCCGCGACGGATGGATCGACCGCCCCCGCGACGCTTTGCCCCGTCTGGAAGATGGTCAATGGAACCAAGAGGCCCAACTCGACCCCGTGTCCGAGGCCACCGCTCGCCAGCAGCGCGCCTCCAACGGCGTGCTCGACGCTGTTGTGGTTGGGGGTTGTCCCCGCGGCAAAGATCCCCGGGTTCGGGTCGATCAGGACCAGGGGACGGAATGCATAGTCGACATCCATGCCCACGCGGTACTGGCCGAACGGAAGGACGCCGGCGCCGTCCAAGCGCAACACGCGATCGGAAAAGGGGGTGGGCCGATAGCGATCCAGCTCGACGTTTCCGCCAGCGGTCTGCGCCGCCGCGGACGCCTGCAACGAGCAGGTGACCAGTAATGAAAAGGGGAGGCGTCTCGGCCAGCGCACAGAGTGACTCGCGTCGAAGGTAACAGTTTTGGACCGATGCGAAAACTTAACGCGTCAACTTATCGCAGGCTCCCAGCGTCCGCGGCATGGGCCCTGACGGCCAGATGCGCCTTGACACCTGCGGAGCGGATCGTAACGTACCCCCGTTCTGCGGACCCAGGCACGTAGCTCAGTGGAAGAGCACTACCTTGACACGGTAGGGGTCGGCGGTTCAATCCCGCCCGTGCCTACAGTCTTATCGGGGACGCAGTTCGCTGCCGCTCATGCGTCCCCGCGCCCCTCTCGTGCCGCGTGGCGAAGCCACGCGGCACTCGCCCCACGGTATTTGGAAACGGGGGAGACGGGCGGGTGGGTCCCGACAGCCGGGAGGGCGAGCCCCGCGAGCGGCGAAGCCGCGTTAGCAGCTCAGTTGTTGCTGGGAATCGGCCGTGGCTATGGGGTAGGGTACGTGTCGTGAGTCAGCGGAAAGACACGGCGGTGCGACCCCGGGACAAGGGGGACGTGCCGAACGATCCATTGTCGCGGATGCGGCATTCGGCGTCGCACGTCATGGCCGACGCGGTCCTCCGCATTCGGCCGAACGCCAAGGTCGCCATTGGTCCGTCCATCGAGACCGGGTTCTATTACGATTTCGACACCGAGCCATTCGAACCCGGGGACGCTGAGCGGATCGAGGCGGAGATGCGTAAGATCATCGCCGAGAACCTGCCGTTCGAGCGGCGGGTGGTGTCGCGCGACGAGGCGCTTGGCCTGTTCGAGTCCCGCGGCGAGAAGTACAAGGTCGAGATCATTCGGTCGATCCCCGAGACCGAGGAAGTTTCGTACTTTCAGCATGGCGATTTCATCGATCTCTGCCGCGGACCTCACGTGGAACGCACGGGCGACATCAAGGCGTTCAAGGTCTTGTCTTTCGCGGGTGCATATTGGCGTGGCGACGAGCGAAACGCGCAGCTGCAGCGGATCTACGGCACCGCCTTCCCGAGCGAGCAGGAGTTAAAGGATTACCTGGCGCGCATCGAGGAGGCCAAACGGCGTGATCACCGGACGCTCGGCAAGCAGCTCGACCTTTACTCCATGGACGACTTGGTCGGGCCTGGATTCATCCTATGGCACCCGAAAGGCGCGTTCGTCCGGTATCAGATCGAGGATCTGATCCGGCGCGAAAACGTCCGCCGCGGCTATGACCTGGTCTACACCCCACACGTGGCGCGCGAACAGTTGCTCGAGACGTCCGGCCACATGGAGCACTACAAGGACAATCTGTTCGGTGGCATGGAAATGGACGGGCAGCGGTATCTGGTCAAACCGATGAACTGTCCGTTCCACGTCGCAATCTACCGATCGCAGATGCGCTCCTTTCGTGATCTCCCGCTGCGTTATTCCGAGCTCGGGGCCGTCTATCGCTACGAACGTTCAGGTGTGTTGCACGGTTTGCTTCGCGTGCGCGGGTTCACCCAGGATGACGGCCACCTTTTCGTGCGCGAAGATCAAATCGGCGACGAGGTGGGTAAGTGCCTCGCCTTCGTGCTGGACATGCTGGATGTTTTTGGTTTTCGAGACTTCAAGCTGTTCCTGGCCACGCGCCCGGAGGGGTTCATGGGCGATCCGCAGGTCTGGGATCGCGCCGAAGCGGCACTGCGTGGCGTGATGGAAGGCCTGGGACATTCCTTCGAGATGGACGAGGGCGGTGGGGCCTTTTACGGACCCAAGATCGATCTCAAGATCAGGGACGCAATCGGACGCGAATGGCAGTGTTCGACCGTGCAACTGGATTTCCAGATGCCGGTGCGTTTCGATTTGGAATATGTGGCGACCGACGGATCTCGACAAACGCCGGTGATGATTCATCGCGCCCTACTGGGGTCCATCGAACGCTTCATGGCCATCCTCATCGAGCAATATGCGGGGGCATTCCCCCTGTGGTTGGCCCCGATTCAGGCCCGCGTGCTTTCCGTCAGCGAAAAGGCGGCGGTCTACGCCGAGGAAGTCGCCGATCGCCTGCGCGCGGAGGGATTGCGGGTGGAGGCGGATCTAGCCGCGGACAAACTGGGCGCCAAGATTCGCAAAGCTCAGATGGACAAGATCCCCTATATGCTGGTCGTGGGGGAAAAGGACATGGCCGCCCGCGTAGTGTCTCCTCGCACGCGAGAAGGACAGCAACAACCTGCCTCGCCCATTGATGAATTCGCACGTCGTCTGGCCGAGGAAGCCCGCACGCCCGTGCCCGGGCGATCGATCACCCCGCCGGCCGCCGCAGCCAACGGGGGCGCGCTCGCGTAGCCTTGGTGGCTCCCCAGTGGACCCTTACGCTTTTCGTGACAAGAAACCCAATGACAACCAAACGCACTTCACGACAGGCGACAGTTGCCTCCGGCCCTGCATCGGGCTTAGCTTCTGTCGCTGTTTCTGACCCCAGCCACCCCAACAGGAGAAACCGCCATCGCACGACCAAGTTATCAAGCGCCTAGTGCCACGGACAACTACCGCGTCGGCCGTCGGATCCGCGTCCCCGAAGTGCGCGTGATCGGCGCCAACGGCGATCAGATCGGCGTGATTCCGACCCACGAAGCCCTGAAGCTGGCCGAAGACCAGGGTCTGGAGCTCGTGGAGGTGAACCCGCGGGCGGTTCCCCCCGTGTGCAAGGTGATGGATTTTGGGAAGTTCAAGTACGAGACGTCGAAGAAGGAAAAGGCTTCGCGCAAGCACCAATCGACGATCGTGCTGAAAGAGATCAAGCTGCGTCCCAAGACGGACGACCACGATCTGGACTTCAAGGTCAAACACATCCGGCGCTTCCTGTCCGAGGGGAACAAGTGCAAGTTGGTGACGGTCTTCCGGGGCCGCGAGATCGTTCACCCCGAGACCGGACAAGCGATGTTGGATCAGGTCATCAAGATGGTCAGTGACATCGCCACCGTTGAACAGCGCGCGATGATGGAAGGCCGCAGGATGGTCATGGTGATAGGTCCTCGCGCCGGTGTGATCCGGCCACCCGTCGCGGGCCAACCGGCGTCCACCGTGCCGACTGCGACTGCGACGGGGACGGCGACGACGACGGCGACGCCATCTCCGACCGTCGCACGACCCCCGTCCGCGGCCGATTCCGCCGTCACTGCGCCCAAAGCCCCCGCCCAGCCCGCCGCGGCTGTCCCGCCGGCGGCCCCGGCTCCGGTCGGCGCCGTTGGCGCCAAGGGTTGAACGGATCCCCTGTAGCGCCAAAGAACAATTCGGGCCGCAATCGCGACAGCCCAACAGCAAAGCACTTGCTTGGGCGGCGCGGATCGCTATACTGCGCCGCTCACATGCCCAAGATAAAGATGAAGTCCAACAGCAGCGCCAAGAAGCGCTTCAAGCTGACGGCGAACGGGCGCGTCAAGCGGAAGAAAGCGTACCTGCGCCACAACCTGGGCGCGAAGAGCACCAGCGCCAAGAGGAATCTGCGCCGCGGAGGTTACGTCAGCGAAACCCAGGAGCATCAGATCAAGGCGATGCTTCCTTACGGGACCTAGCGGATTCGGTCAGGCCCGGACTCGGGCCACCCAACACAGCCCCCCAAAAAAAGTCAGCAAGAGCAAGGACAGTCGGACATGCCCCGCGCAAAAGGTGGATTCAAGTCTCGTCATCGTCGTGATCGCATCCGGAAGCACGCCAAGGGCTTTCGGGGTGGCCGATCGAAGCTTTGGAAATCGATGGTCGAGGCCGTGCATCGCAAATGGCGGTTCGCGCTGTTTCATCGGCGCAAGAAGAAGTCCGACTTCCGGGGTCTGTGGATCATTCGTATCAACGCCGCCGCCCGAGCGCTCGGCGTGTCCTACTCGCGTCTGATCGGCGGCCTCAGCAAGGCGAACGTGGCGCTAGACCGGAAGATCCTGTCCGATTTGGCGATCAGCGATCCCAACGCCTTCCAGAAAGTCGTCGAGGCGGCGCGAAGCTCGTAGGCGGGGCGCGTATGCCCAGCCCCGGCTCCCTGGAAATCATCGCCGCGCTCGACCGCTTGGCGGGGGCGCTGGGCGAGGAGATCCGGCCACTCGAAACCGAACAAGAGATCCGCGCCGCTCAGGCGCGTTATCTTGGCAAGAAGGGCCGAGCGTCCGACTTGATGAAGGCGCTCGGTCGTCTGCCGCCCGAGGAGCGTCCAGCCGTCGGTGAGGCCGCGAACCGCGCCAAGGCCGCGATCGAGAGTTTGATCGCCGCGCGCCTGACGGCCCTGTCGCAGGCGGCGCTGGCGGCTGATCTCGCGCGAACGGTCGACGTCACGCTGCCGGGGCGCGGTTCGGGGATGGGCACCTTGCACCCCCTGACGCTGGTGCGACGTGAAGTCGAGGAGATATTTCTTGGGTTGGGGTTCGAGGTCCGAACGGGCCCCTGGATCGAGACCGAATGGCACAACTTCGACGCGTTGAACACGCCCGCCGATCACCCCGCCCGCGACATGCAGGACACCTTTTTCGTCGAAGGGGGACGGATTCTGCGTTCGCACACGTCGCCGGTTCAGGTGCGCACGATGTTGGCGGGCCCGCCCCCGATCAAGATCATCGCGCCTGGGAACGTGTTTCGCCGAGACGACGACGCCACGCACACGCCCATGTTTCCTCAGATTGAAGGCCTGTACGTCGATCGCGATGTGTCTTTCGCCGACTTGAAGGGAACGCTGCTGCACTTCGTGAGACGATTCTTCGGACCGGATCTGAGTATCCGCCTGCGGCCAAGCTTCTTCCCGTTCACCGAGCCGTCGGCCGAGGTGGACGCGGGTTGTTACCTGTGCGGCGGCATTGGTCGGCGGGGCGATGTCGCCTGCCGTTTGTGCAAGGGTTCGGGTTGGATCGAGATCGGCGGCTCCGGGATGGTGCATCCCAATGTCTTTCGCGCGGTCGGCTACGATCCGGAAAGCGTGCGCGGTTTCGCGTTCGGGATGGGGTTGTCGCGCATGGCGATGCTGAAATATGGCGTGGACGATTTGCGTGCGTTCTATGAGAACGACATCAGATTTCTATCGCAATTTCTATGACTTGGATCTGTTGCCGTGAAGATCTCGTTTAACTGGCTAAAGGACCTGGTGGTGATTCCCGAGGGCGTCGCGGTCGAGGACGTCGCGCGGCGCCTGACTTTGGCCGGCCTGGAGGTCGAGTCGATCGAGCGAAGGGGCAGGGAGGTGAGCGGCGTGTACGTCGTCGAGGTGCGAGGTATCCGACCGCACCCGGACGCCGAGAAGTTGCGCATCGTCAAAGTCAGCGCGGGGGGACGCCGCGAGGGCGAGATCGACGCCGAGGTTGTTTGTGGAGCGCCGAACGTTCCTGGCCTCGGGGGACGCGTGGCATGGGCGCCACCGGGCGCGACACTTCCAGGAGGCTTGAGACTCGGGCAAAAAGAGATTCGTGGATTCGATTCGCCCGGGATGATCTGCAGCGAGCGCGAGCTTGGAATCGGCGACGACGGTGACGGAATCCTGATTTTGTCAACTGAGCATCCCGTCGGCGCCGATCTGGTTGACGTTCTGGCGATCGCAGACGATGTCTTCGAGGTCAACGTCACGCCCAACCGCGCCGACGCCCTTTCGCATGCCGGGATCGCGCGGGAGATCGCCGCACTCTTCGGCACGACGTGGAAGCTACCCCCAATCCACGACGTCCCCGTGGGACCGTCGAACGGGCCGATTTCGGTCGAAATCCGTGACGCCGTGGCCTGCGCCCGTTACCACGCCACGGTCGTCGCCGGGGTTCGGGTTGGGCCAAGCCCTTTGGCCATGCGCATGCGACTTGGGGCTTGCGGGGTTCGGGCTATTTCCAATCTGGTCGACGTGACCAACTACGTGATGCTCGAAACCGGGCATCCGCTGCACGCGTTCGATCTGGACAGGCTGGATCTGGACGTGGGAGTGAATTTGGATGCTGGCATCGTCGTCAGACGCGCAGAGGCGGGCGAGGCCATGCGGACGTTGGATGGCGTCGATCGAAGGTTGGAGGCCAGCGACATCGTGATCGCCGATAGACGGGGCCCCATCGCGCTCGCCGGTGTCATGGGCGGCGCGTCCAGCGAGGTCACGGCGTCGACCACGAGCGTCCTGCTGGAAGCCGCGACGTTCGACCCGCGCAGCGTGCGCCGCACGGCCAAGCGGCTCGGCATGCATTCGGAGGCCTCCCATCGCTTCGAACGAGGCGTTGACGCGGTCGGCGTTCCCATCGCGGGGGCGCGGGCCGCGGCGTTGATTGCCGGCCTCGGGGGCGGGCACCTTGTTGGGCCGAGCGTGGACCGATACGCCAGCCCGGCGGAGCCGAGGCACGTCATGCTGAGGAAATCTGTCTTGGATCGGGTGGCGGGGTTCGACATCTCGGCGGTTGTCGCCCGCGAAAAGCTGCGGGCCGTCGACATTGCAACTACGTTGCGTGGAGAGGACCTCGACGCCACGGTGCCGACGTTCCGGCCGGACATCACGATCGCCGAGGATCTGGTCGAAGAAGTGATGCGCCTCGTCGGATACGATCAGGCACCCGCGCGTTTGCCGGCGGGAGGTCGGGCGCCCGCCCCGAGTCCCGAACGTCTGGCCGACCGCGCCCGCGACATCCTGGCGGCGGCGGGGCTACACGAGATCGCGGGCTGGGCATTCGTTCCCCGCGCCGCGCTGCAGGCTTTGGGGGATCCGACGCTGGCACAGGCGATCGCCGTGAAGAATCCGATTTCAGCCGACTACGAGGTCATGCGTACGTCGTTGCTGCCGGGCCTGGCCGAGGCCGCCCGGCGCAACCTGGCGCACGGTGTCGCGGACGTTCGCCTGTTCGAAGTCGGGCCCGTGGTTCACCCCCGCGTCGGCGACGAGCACCACGTACAGCACACCCAGGTGGCTGGCCTCATCATCGGGCGGCGCGCGGGTTGGCTGAAGCCTGGTGACCCGCTCGATTTCTTTGACGTGAAGCAGATCGTAGTCGAATTGCTGCGTGGCTTGGGTGTCGCCGCTCCGATCCTGGTCCCCGCCGGGTCGGCGTCCGAAGCAAGTCCCCTGCTTCATCCGGGCATTTCAGCCAACATCCGCGAGCCGGGCGCGGGACGGGCGGGCTCGGCGCTCCCGATGGGCATCGTGGGCGAGCTGCATCCGATGGTCACGCGACGGCTGGGGATCGAGGTTCCCGCCTTCGCATTCGAACTGCGGCTCGGGCCCCTGGAGCACGCCACTCGAACCGTCCGCGCGATGTCTCCTCCGCGTTTCCCGGCCGCGACCCGCGATATTTCATTCTGGATCGACGCCCCCATCAGCGCCGACGCCCAGCAGTCCGCCATGCGGGCCGCGGGCGGGGATCTGCTGCGCGACGTGGTCGTGCTGGAGGATTTCCGCGACCCGCGCTTCGTTGCCCCCGGCAAAAAGGGGATGCTGTGGACGCTCACCTATCGCGCGGATGACCGCACCTTGACCGACGCCGATGTGGATGCGGCGCACGCGCGCGTGGTCGCGGCGGTTGGCAACGCGTTTCCGATCCAGATTCGTTGAACCCGCGCCCTTCGCGCGCTGCTTCCAATTCTCGGTCCTAACGCTTTGACCTTGCTCGGTTATCGGGGGTATGTTCACGGTATGACCAAGGCGGATATCGTGGAAAACGTCTACGAGAAGGTGGGTGGGTTCTCCAAAAAGGAGGCGGCGGAGTTCGTCGAAACCGTCTTCGACACGATTAAGGAGACCCTGGAGCGCGGGGAGAAGATCAAGATCTCGGGATTCGGCAACTTCGTGGTCCGGGACAAGAATTCTCGCGCGGGGCGCAACCCGCAGACCGGCCAGGAGATCACGATCAGCGCCCGCCGCGTCCTGACGTTCAAGCCAAGCCAGGTCCTGAAGAACGCCCTCAACGGTTGATCGCGTGGCGACGCGACAACGGAAAATGGCGCCGGCGGATCCGTCGGGCATTCCGGACAAGCCGTACTTCAAGATAGGAGAGGTGGCTCGTCTGTGCGCGGTGAAGCCCTACGTTCTACGTTACTGGGAAACGGAGTTCCGCTCCTTGCGATTGCAAAAGACCAGGTCGCAGCAACGCCTGTACAGGCGCAAGGACGTCGATCTTTTGCTGAAAATTCGCCACCTTCTGTACACGGAGCGATTCACAATTGAGGGCGCGCGAGCGCGTCTACGGGAGCTGGGGCACGATGAGGGAGCCCCGCCCCCCGTGCCACCGCCCGACATCAACGTCGAGATGTTGAAAAAACTGAAGCAGGGCTTGGTCGAGCTTCACAGCATGGTAGAAGACTGACCCGTTGGGTTGGACGTCGGGAATTGCAAATTCGATTCGGGGCGTGGCGCAGCCTGGTTAGCGCACCTGTCTGGGGGACAGGGGGTCGCTGGTTCAAATCCAGTCGCCCCGACTGGAATGTGGAATGTGGAAAGTGGAAGGCGGGGAGGGTTAATTTGACCCTCCCCGCCGGCAATTCGCGCGCCCAGCAAACCCCATGAAATCGACGAGCCGATGAATCCATGCGTCCGCTGATCCTGGTCACGAACGACGACGGGGTGATGGCACCCGGAATTCGCGCCGCCGCGGATTCTTTGCGCGACGTCGGTGACGTCATCGTGTGCGCGCCCGATCGGGAGCGCAGTGCCGCGTCCCACGCCCTGACTCTGGATCGGCCGCTACGGGTGGATGAAATCGAGCCCGGGATCTACTCCGTGGATGGAACGCCGGCGGATTGTTCCTATCTCGCGCTGTTGCATTTGTGCCCGCGCAAACCCGCGCTGTGTGTATCGGGCATCAACAACGGATACAACTTGGGATCGGATGTCTTCTATTCAGGAACCGTCGCAGGCGCCGTCGAGGCCGCCCTGCGGGACGTGCCCGCGATCGCCATATCGCTGGAACGTCGGGCTCCTCAGGACTTCAGCCACGCCGCGAGCTTCGTCCGAGCGCTGGCGACGGAAGCCATCGAACGTGGAGGCGGTGCGATTCCCGCGGCGTCCCTGCTCAGCGTGAACCTGCCCCACGGCAAGGTCACGGACTATCAAGTGACATTTCTTGGTCGTCGCGTTTATAGGGACCAGGTCGACGTGCGACAAGATCTGCGTGGCCGTTCGTATTACTGGATCGGTGGACCGGAGGAGAACGCGACTGACCTGCCGGGCTCTGATTGCAGTGCGGTGCGCGCTGGCCTGGCGTCCATCACGCCGCTCAGCCTGGATCTCACCCACACCAGCTTGCTAGACGAGCTGCACGGTTGGAAAGTTGGAAGTTTCGTGCGCGCCGCGGTCGAGCGCGCTAGGTAGGGTACCCGCGCGAATCGCGGAGTGGTGACCGAGGAGGTGGCCTCATGCCGGCAGGGACCGATGACGAAGCACGTTTCGATACGCTCCGGCGTGAAATGGTGGAAAAGCAGCTCGTGGCCCGGGGCATTCGAGATCCGCGATTGCTCGCCGTGATGGCGGCCTTGCCGCGGCATCGTTTCGTGGATCCCGCCCTGGCGAATTCCGCGTATGAGGATCGGCCGCTGCCGATCGGGAAGGGCCAGACGATTTCGCAACCGTTCATGGTCGCGCGGGCCACTGAATTGGCGGAGGTGCGCTCCGGAGATCGGGCTCTCGAAGTCGGGTGCGGCTTCGGGTACCAAGCCGCGGTGCTGGCGCGCCTGTGCGAGGAGGTGTACGGCGTGGAGCTCCTGCCCGAGCTGGCGGCGCGTGCCACGACCAACCTGCGGGAACAGGGAATCACCAACGCCATCGTTGAAAGTTTCGACGGCAGCGCCGGCTGGCCCGAACACGCCCCGTTCAACGTCATCATCGTATCGGCGGGCGCGCCACGCGTGCCGTCGCTGCTCGTGGACCAGCTGGCGGAGGGCGGGCGCCTAGTGATCCCCGTCGGAGCGGGGGACCAACAGAGACTCGCGCTGGTCAGGCGGCGGGGCGATTCGTATGTCATGACCGAGGACACCAAGTGTCGCTATGTGGATCTCCTGGGGCGCTACGGATTCGGCGGGACCGCGCCGATCGCATGACCGCGACCCCGCCGAGCAAGCACCCCTCGGCCGGACCCACGCTGGGCCCACGGATCGCCAGGCGGGCAAAACTAGGCGGAGGAAGCCGAGGCCCCTAATATCAGCCTTGATGTCGCCGGTTCGAACGTCCGTCCTGGTCATCGCGGTCCTCGCGCTATTGGCGATGTGGGGCTGTCGTCCGACTGCTCCGCCGATACGTCCCATGGGTGCCGCCGGACAGTGGCATGTGGTCCAACCTGGCGAGACACTGGGGGACATCGCCCGACGGACGGGTGTGCCCGAGGACGATCTGCTGGAGATCAACGGCCTGCGGGCCGCCTCAGAGGTCCAGCCCGGCAAGCTGATCTTCGTGCTCGACCGGCCGCCCCCCCCGTCGGGGACAGCGGGTCTCGCCGCGGAGCCATCACCGCAATCTCCGTCGGTGGGCGCGGAGGAGGGGGCACGGTTTCGCTGGCCCGTGGACTCTCCCCGCTTGACCTCGTTCTTCGGGACGCGGTGGGGGAAGCCCCACGAAGGCATCGACCTGACGGCCCCCATCGGGACGCCGGTTTTGGCGGCCGGGCCAGGCGAGGTGGTCTATGCAGGCAGCGCCGTGCGCGGGTACGGCAACATGGTCGTCCTGAAACACGACGGCGAGCTGATGACGGTCTACGCTCACAACTCTGTCTTGTTAGTGAAGGTCGGGGATCACGTCCACGTCGGGCAGCGCGTCGCCCTGTCTGGACAGAGCGGCCACGCCACCGGACCACATGTTCACTTCGAAGTGCGCAAGGGCCAGGTGCCGCGGAATCCGTTGCCGTACCTGCCGCGGCTGCACGAGCCGCGAACCCCGAGGGAAAGGACTCCCAGATCATGAGCCCGACCGAGCCGAACCTCTCTGATCCAAGAGTGGATCCGCGGATACGCGGGTTGCGGAGCCGCATCCGAGACATTCCCGATTTCCCAAAGCCGGGGATTGTCTTCCGGGATCTCACGCCGCTTATGGGTCACGGCCCTTCGTTAGCGGGTTGCGTGGCCCTCCTTGCCGAACGCATCGCCGTTCATCGGCCGGAGGTCATCGTGGCAGTGGAATCGCGCGGATTCATCTTTGGAGCTCCGGTCGCGGCGGCGCTTGGCCTGGGCTTCACGCCCGTGCGCAAGCCGGGAAAGCTGCCCTGGAAAACCAATCAGCGAACATATGACCTCGAATACGGCACCGATTCCCTTGAAATGCACGCTGACGCCGTGCGGGCGGGTTCGCGCGTCGTGATCGTGGATGATCTGCTGGCTACCGGTGGAACGGCGGCGGCGACCGCGGATCTCGTGCGCGAGCAGCAGGGCCACGTGGTGGCCTTCGCGTTCGTCGTCGAGCTGGCGCCGCTGGGGGGACGGGCGCGCCTCCTCGACGCCGCCTGTGAAGCTCTGATCGTGTACGGATAGGCGAATTGACGCGCTCCAGACGCCCGAAGGCGTGGGCGGTCAGGACCACTCCGCAGCTGGGATCACCCCTTACGACAGGAATGCGGAAACGACTGCGGCCAGCAGGCCGGTCAGCGTCGCCGACGAGCGCGGCGCCGCCGCGAGAGCAAAATGCCGGCGGCGCCGACCCCGAGGCCCAGGCCGACTCCGGCGCCCACACCAGAACGCGATTCGGGGGACAAGGTGCACCCGCAGCCTCCCCCGCCGCCGGCAGTGACTCCGTGTCCGGTCGTCCCCGGCGACGACATGTCACGAACTATCGCGGGTGACAGCCCCGTGTCGAACGCGACATCGAGCCTGGTGACGTCGTCCGCTTGTACCGCCACGGGGGGTCCGGAGGGGCCGATCAACTCGATCTGCTTGGCCGCCGGGCCGCTGCCCCCATAAGTCCACGGACCGCTTCCATAGTAAAGCCGCGTCACACCGGCCAGAGTGAGGAGTTGCCCGTCTTCCAACTGCAATTTCAAATCTTGGACCGTGCCGTCGTTCAGGCAGGTTCCGTAGGCCTTGGCGACGTGTACGTTCGACACGGTCGGAAGATCGCTGTTCATCGCAAAAATTGGGTCGCGCGTCATCTCGCTTGGTGAAACCGTGGACAAAAGGCGCGTCAGGTAAGGCTGTGTGTCGAAGAGTCCCTGTGCGCGCTGCAGGGGCATCAATACCCGTTCTTCCAGATCGGCGATGAATCCGTTGATGTCGAGAACGAACCCGGCCGCGTCGAGGTCGGCCTTGTATGCGGCGAGATCGTTGTAGAACGCCTGCTCGGTGACACCGCGAGCGGCGACGGCGTCGGGCATCGGAATCCATTTACGCAAAAGCGCCTTCATCGAGCCGTCTCGCGGATAGCCCGCCACCAACAACGCCTGGACCAGCGCTGCGGGATCCGTGATCCCACTCAACTTGGACGTGTCGTACCGACCGGGTTGCCAGACAGCGCCCTTCAACAACGACGAAGAATCGGCGAATTCCGTGACAAAGCCGTGTCCGGCCGCTTGATCTATGGCGTCGGTGACGACCTGTCGATAGTTCGATCCGAACTGCAACCAGTTGATCTTCGCGAGGTCGACAACCACGTGGAACCAGTTCGACGGGACTGCGCGGGCCGCGCCCAAAACGTACACCTGTACCGGCATGTCGGCCTGGGCCGCAATCCGCGTCAAGATCAGGGGCACGCACGGCTCGGAGGTGGCCATGTCCAGGACCACGGGTTGTATGTCGCCGGCGGTCGCGTCCTGCTTCAGTCGCAGGGCCACGAAGAGCATGTTGAGCTTCACGTAGTGATCGATGAGGGGCAACGCCTCGCTCGGTTGCACGAAGCCGTTGTCGTCCAACCACTGCAGAAGCTGCCCGCTGTCGTGGGATTCGAGCGTGACGGTCATGTACGGCCCGACGTCGCGCGAATCGAGCACCGTGACGCCCTTATCCGCCGTGGCGCCGGTGGCCATGCTGCCGGCCGTCTCGGGAACGGCGTAGTTGCCGCAGTAGCCGCCGTCGCCAGACCAGTCGGTGTGGAACTGCGGTTGCGTCAGCCCGCCCACGGTCTGAAAGACGGTCTGCGAGCCGAGCGTGATGTCGG
>JADGRC010000102.1 GCA_017881245.1 Pseudomonadota bacterium | reverse complement strand
GCACGCGCTTGCTTTCCGCCGCCTACCGCAATCACTTGCATTGGTCTGAATTTATTGGCGGGGATATCGTGCTGACGATTCCGACCCCGTGGCAACGCCGCTTCAACGCGTCGTCCGTCGAGGTGAAGTCCCGGATGGACAATCCGGTTCCCGCGCCGGTGATGGCCGAGCTGAAAGAGCAGTTCGACGACTTTCGGCGTGCGTACGAACCGGACGGTTTGCAGCCGAGCGAATTTGATAGCTATGGCGCGACCGCGCGCACGCTTCGCACATTTCTCGGGTCCTACAACGATCTCGTGGGGTTCATCCGGGACCTACGTTTGCCGAACCCGGATCTCTGACGCGCGTCCCCCGCCTCGGGGAGGCGGGCGGCGGGTCCCTCATCAGCGGGCGCCTCTAGCACCGGCCGAGCGGGTAGGCGCCGTCCGGTGTTCACGATTTGTGCGTGGTTTTCTTCTGTGCCGCTGAGCGTTTCGTCTCGAGCACCCGCCCCAATCCAACAATCAGCGTGATCGCCAGCGTCATCGGAACCGCCAACGATCGGAACATTTGCACCGACGCCTGTTGGACCTCCAGGCTGATGGTCGCATGTTCGGCAAGCGGGCTAAGCGGGCTATCGGTGATCGAGATGACCCGCAGGCCGCGTTCCGACGATTCCCGCACGACCTGAACCACATCGGGTGAATACGTCTTCGTGCTGACGGCCAGTACCACGTCCCTGGACGTGGCGTGGCTGACCTGCTGGAAGAACATGCCGCCGACTCCGTCCACCAACACGTTGCGCACGTGCAGCTGGCTGAGCGCGTAGGAGAGATAGCAGGTGATGGGGAACGAACGTCGGTGCGCGACGAGATAGACGGTCTCCGCCGACGTGATCAGGTCGATCGCGTCGTTGAGAAGGTCGCCGATACGCTCTTGTTGCAACAGACACTGCAACCCCACGATGTCCGCTTGAACGAACTGTTCCAGCAACGCCGTGACGTCCTTGCCCTTGTCGCCAGGGCGATTGTCACCGAGCAAGCGCAGACGTTCTTTGTAATCGGGCATCGCATCCGTGAGCCGCAGCCGGAAAACCCGCTGCATTTCGCTGTAGCCAGAAAATCCGAAGACCTTGGCGAATCGAATTAGGCTCGACGGCTGAACCCCCGCTCGCGGCGCGACGGCGGCGATCGTCTCGAGGGCCATTTCGCTCGGATTGTCGAGCGCGTAGCTGGCTATCTGCTGCAGGCACTTGCTGAGGACGGGGAAGCGATCGACGATCGCCTTTCGCAAGTCATCGTAGGTCTCGGCTCTGCTCGCGGTGGTCTTCGACATTGGACGCTCGATTTCGTTCTATTTCATGGTCGGCATGATGAAGTTCGCGCCGCCGCTGACGCCCCGGGGCCAGCGTGACGTGACGGTCTTGAGGCGCGTGAAGAAACGAACCCCTTCGGGCCCGTGCATGAAATGGTCGCCGAACAGGGATCCCTTCCAGCCGCCAAAGCTGTGGAACGCCATCGGAACGGGGAGCGGCACGTTGATCCCGACCATGCCGATCTGGATGCGCTTGACAAACTCGTCGGCCGCCTCGCCGCTGGACGTGAAGATGGCACCGCCGTTGCCGTAGCGATGGCCGTTGATGAGGTTGATGGCGGAATCGAGATCGGGGCATCGCACGACACACAGGACCGGCCCAAAGATTTCTTCCTGATAGATACTCATCTCTGGGGTCACGCGGTCGAACAACGTGCCGCCTGTGAAGAAACCGTTTTCGTGGCCCGGCACGCGCAGTCCCCGACCGTCCACCACAAGCTTCGCTCCCGCTTGACGTCCCTGATCAATGTATTTGGTCACGCGATCGAGGTGCGCGCGGGTGATGAGAGGCCCCATATCGACGCCCGGCTCGGTCCCTGGACCGACCTTCAGACCCTTGACTCTCGGAATCAGCGATTCAATCAATCGATCGGCGGTCGTGTCTCCGACCGCCACCGCCACGGAGATGGCCATGCACCGTTCACCGGCCGAGCCATACGCCGCGCCTATCAGACCATCGGTGGCGTGCGCCAGATCGGCGTCCGGCATCACAACCATGTGATTTTTCGCGCCCCCCAGCGCCTGGACGCGCTTACCCGCCGCGGTCGCTTTGCGATAAACGTATTCGGCGGTCGGGGTCGATCCAACCAGGCTGATGGCGGCGACGTCCGGGTGATCGAGCAACGCGTCGACGACTTCCTTGTCACCGTTGACCACATTGAAGACGCCATTTGGAAGGCCGGCTTCGTGCCACAACTCGGCCAGGCGGTAGGCGGTCGATGGCACCCGTTCGGACGGCTTCATCACGAACGTATTTCCGCAGGCGATGGCAACGGGCGCCATCCACAACGGGATCATCGCCGGAAAATTGAACGGACCAACCCCGGCGCAAACGCCGAGTGGCTGCCGGAACGACCAGGAGTCGACGCCACGTCCCACCTGATCGGTGTACTCGCCCTTGAGAAGGTGTGGGATCCCGCAGGCGAATTCCACCACCTCCATCCCCCGCGTGATCGAACCCTTCGCATCTTCCAGGACCTTGCCGTGTTCCGCCGTCAGCAACCCGGCCAGTTCGTCCATGTGCTGCTCGATCAGTGCCTTGAAGCGAAACAGGACGCGGGCGCGTCGCACCGATGGCGTGGCTGCCCAACCCTCGAAGGCTTCGCGTGCCGCCAAGACCGCCCCGGCGACATCGGCCTTCGTCGACATAGGGACCTGGCTCGCAACGGTTCCGACCGCTGGGTTGAAAACGTCGCCCCAGCGATCCGTCTTGCTGTCGGTCGGTTTTCCGTTGATGAAATTCTTCAGTCTCTTGGTCATGTTTGGTGGACTCAATTTTTTGGCTGCAAAGGGTGTATGCGTGATGTCCGCTGCTCGTCCGGAATGTTCTTCATTGACATGCGGTGAGGCCCCCGTCGACGAACATCACTTGGCCCGTCACGAAATCGGACGCCGGGACACAGAAAAATTGCACCGGGCCGACCACATCCTTGGGATCGGCGATGCGACCGAGCGGAATTCGGCCAATCACGTTCTTCTTGAATTCGGGATCGTTGACGACGTGCCCGATCATTTCGGTGTACACGAACGTAGGGGCCACGCCGTTGACATTGATGCCGTGGGGGGCCAGCTCGCTCGCGTGCTGGCGGACAATCATCAGAAGGCCTCCCTTACTCGAGCAGTAGGCGGAGTATCCCTTGCCACGCAGGCCAAGCTGCGCACGCACGGACAGCAGGTGAACCTGCTTGCCACCCTTGCCTTCCGCGATCTGTTTGCGGGCGACCGCTTGGCCGAGGAACATTCCCGCCTTCAAATTGACCGACAAGACCTGATCGTAGGTCTCCTCGGTGACCTCTAGGATTGTCTGTTCGCGGTGAATCCCCACGCAGTTGACCAGGATGTCGCACCGGCCGAAATGGTCGCAGACGGCATCGACCGAGCGTCCGATGTCCGGAACCGAGCGTGCGTCGAAAGAGACGCCGCGCGCGTCGTGTCCCGCGGCGCGCAACGACGCCACCAAACGATCGATCTTGCCCCCGTCCATGTCACCCACGACGACGCGCGCGCCAAGGACCGCGAGCCCCCATGTGATGGCCTCGCCCAATCCGCCGGCCCCACCAGGAACGTAGGCGATCTTGTCGGCCAGGGTATTCAGGTTCGCGAAGGCCAAACCTTGATTCAGTTTCGGCGTAATGGGTGTGGACATTGAGATGGTGCTCGCCTAGTCGAGATGCAGACCGCCGTTGATGTCGAGGATCTCGCCCGTGATGAATCCCGCCAATTCGGAGCAGAGGAACATCACCGCGTGGGCCACCTCTTCGGGCTCGGAGAATCGCCCCACCGGGATGCCGCGCAGGGTCTGCTCGCGCTGTTCCTCGGTCAATTGTTCGGTGACCATCTTTGTCCTCACGTAGGCGGGCGCGACACCGTTGGCCGTCACGCCAAACGGCGCCAACTCGCGCGCGAGCGAGAAGGTAAGCGCGCCGAGCGCGCCCTTCGACGTGGTGTAGGCCGTCCCGGCCGTTAGGCCGCCGGTCTTCATCGCGAGCGAGCACATATTCACGATACGACCCCAGCGGCGCTCGCGCATCGCGGGCACCCATTCTCGACACAGCAGGAACGGCCCGTCCAGGTTGACCGCCAAGATCCGCCGCCACTCCTCGGGCGTGGTTTCGGCGATCTTGTTGTTGGATAGCATGCCTGCGTTGTTGACCAGGATCTCGACCGTTCCCCATTTGCGCCGGATCGATTCACAGGCGGCCTTGACCTGGGCGGCGTCGCTAACGTCGAACGCGAGCGGCAACGTGTTTGCCCCGAGCTCTGCGCTCAGAGCATCGATTGCGGGGGCATTGCTGTCCGCGAGAACCACGCGATGGCCCTCGGCAACCAGCGCTCGCGCGATGGCCACGCCCAGCGCGCCGGCGGCACCGGTCACGAAGGCGGTTCGACTGGTTTTTCTTGTTTGATCTGGCATCGTCCGAAATGTCCTTACGTTGGGGAAGTAGACCGCTAGTAGTCGGCCAGTGCGCCCAGGTAGTCGCGCACTCCTTGGTGGGAAACCAGGCTCTTGTAGTCCGGCCACTCGGTCACCTGGCCCTTGGAAACGAACAGGAACCGTTCACAGCTGTCGCGCATGATGTCGACGTGGAACGGCTCGTTGGGATGAACGCACAGGAACACGACCCGACCCCCGCTGCGCAACTGTTTGAAGAAGTTGAGCATGAACCCGATGTAGCCGTCCTGGGTGCTGAACTGGGGCTCGTCGAAGATGTGGACCAGCGGGTAGTCCGATCGCGCCTCGGCGAGCATGAAGCTCGGAACGCTCTTTTGTACCCGGCGCACCTGGTAGGACTGGTGATAGTGGATGACCATGCGGTCGCGCTGGCGGTATTTCACACGGTGGACGTCCTGGCCCGCGCATATGACCTTCCCGGCGGTGGGGATGTTGCTACCGGACAGAAGCTCGAACAGCGTGGTTTTCCCCGAGCCGTTCGGTCCCATCACGCCGACGATCTGAGGCTTTGGCACAGAGAAGTCCGCGGTGAGACCAAACGTCTGGCGCCGGTTGAAAAGACCACGCGTGTAGGTCTTCTTCAATCCATTCACTTGCAGTATGGGCGTCGCGATGTCGTACACGTCAGGTCCCAAGTAGTTTGGTTCGGGTGACGTCGTCCGCCAGCAAAGCGGATGCGCTGCCTTCGTGGACGACTCGACCCTGGTGAATCACGTAGACTCGATCCGACACGGCGAGGACGCTTCGGATGTTCTGTTCGACGACCAAGACGCCGATATTTTCGTTCTTGAGGCGCGTGATGGTCTTCATCACATCCTGCACCAACTTCGGGGCCAGGCCCTGCGATGGCTCGTCGAGAAGCACCAACCCCGGGCCGCCGAGCAACGCTCGGCCGATGGCCACCATCTGCATTTCGCCGCCCGACAGATTCTCGCTTTCGCGGTCGAGGAGGTATTCCAGCGCCGGAAACAACTCGAACACCTGCTTTTCGGTCCAGCTGCGAAAGGCCGTGCGTTTCTTGCCAAGGGCCAAGTTGGTTTTGACTTTCAGCGACGGAAAAATCCGGCGATCGTCCGGTACCCAAGCGATTCCCGCGCGAGCGATGTCGCTGGTGGCGGCCGTGGTGATGTCCCGACCGCCAAAACGGATGGCGCCGCGACGAGCGGGCGTGAGGCCCAAGATCGAACGCAACATGGTGGTCTTGCCCGCGCCGTTCGGCCCCAGAAGTGCGACGGCTTCGCCCCGACGGACGGCGATCGACGCCCCGAACAGCGCTTGGGTCTCGCCGTAGTAGGTCTCGGCGTGCTCGACCTCAAGCATCGCGCGTGCCTCCGAGCCCCGAGCGTCGGACCCAAGGATCCGCCTGGAGCTGTTGCGGTGTGCCCTGTGCAATCACCTGACCCCAGTGAATCACGGATATCTGGTCGGCGAGCGAAAACAGAAAGTCCATGTCGTGCTCGATCATGACGATCGTGAAGTCCCGTTTGAGCTGTTTGATGAGATCTCGTAGGTGCCGGCGCCCGTCGGCGCCCATGCCCTGCGTCGGCTCGTCCAGGAACAGAATGCGGGGGCGAGCGGCCAAGGCGACCGCGATCTCCAGGGAGCGCCGCTCGCCGTAGGGAAGGCTGGCCGAACGCACGTCGGCGCTCGCCCGCAGGCCGACGCGCCCGATGACGTCCAGCGCCTTGGCCACGGTTGTCGAATCGCCCGCGATATCGCGCAGTAAATGAAAACCGAGTGAACGCACCTCGGGCAACGCCAGCAAGACGTTCTCGAGGGCCGTGAAGTCGTCGAACAAGCTGATGATCTGAAACGATCGCGCGATCCCTTTGCGGGCGATTTGGCGGGGGCCAAGGCCGGTGATGTCTTCGCCGTCAAGAATGACTTGCCCCCGATCAGGCGGGAAGTGACCGGTCAGGACATTGAAGCAGGTCGATTTTCCGGCGCCGTTCGGACCCATGATGCCGGACAGCTCGTTCTTCTCGAACTTGAGCGAGATGTCCTCGAGGACGACACGATCCCCGAATCGCTTGCTAAGGTTTCGCGCCTCAAAGAGAGCCATTTTCGGCCTCCCGGGCGATGGTCGGCGCACCGGCGGATGCGCGACGAAACATTCTGGCTCTATAGCCTTGCCAAGCGCCCGCGATCCCCTCGGGCTTGAACAACACGACACCCATGAAGAGCAGGCCGTACCAGAGCAGCCACGTTTCGGTCAGAGCGCCCAATAGATCACGTGCCACGATGAAGACCAGCGCGCCGATGATGGGGCCCCAGAAGCTGACGGTGCCGCCGCCGATCAACGTAGCCATGACGACAAATCCCGACGCGTGAACGCTCATCACGTTCGGATAGGCGCTTTCTTGCGCAATGGCCAATAGGCCACCCGACAACCCCGCGAATACGCCCGACAACGCGAACACCGCCCACTTCGTCAGCCAGACGTTGTAGCCGACGAAACGGGCTCGGGTTTCGTTCATGCGAATCGCTTGCAGCGCCTTGCCAAAAGGCGAGTGAACCAAGCGCCACAGGAACGCCATGCAAACTGCCAAGACCACGACGACAAAATAGAAGAGGGTCGTGTTGCCATGCAGATCAAAGCGCAATGGTCCGATGTCGGTTTGACTTCGATGGATATTGAGAAGCCCGTCCTCGCCCCCCGTCAGGGAATGCCACTTCATGGACACGAACCAAAAGACCTGCCCCCACGCGATGGTCATCAGGGCGAAATAGATGCCGCGACGATGCGAAATGAAGCAGGCGACCAGCGCCGCCGCCATGCCTCCCGCGCAACCCGCGCACAACAGGGAGACGAGTGGGTTGTGGGTCATTCCCTGCGAGCACAGACCATATGCGTAGGCTCCGACGCCGAAGAACGCGCCGTGCCCGAAAGACGGCAAGCCCGTATACCCGAGCAGCAGATTGAATCCGAGCGCGTAAATCATCCAGATTACGACCTCGACGCCGAGATAGGTGTAAAGCCCGACGGCTTCGGCCCACAGCGGAAAACTGACGAGCAGGATCAGCGTGACGACCATGGGCTTGGTGACCCAGGCGATGCCACGCGCACCTTCGAGGGCGCTCTTCGTCGTTATGGGAGTCGAGAGGGACACATCAGGCCTCCAGCGCGCTCTTCTTGCCCAGGAGCCCGCGCGCACGAAAGGTGAGAACGAAGATCAGTAGGAGGTACATCGACAGCATCGACCACTCCGCGGCGAACGCTCCCGTGACCCCGACTGTGATTCCGACGATCTGTCCGGCGATCACCGCGCCCCAGAAACTTCCGACGCCGCCCAGCACGATGATCAGAAAGGCGGGAATGACGGCATCGACACCGACGTGAGGGCGTAGGCCCCAGATGGGGGTCAAAATGATGCCGGCGATGGCCGCGAGCGCCGCGCCGAGGGCGAACACGAACACGCGCAGCCGGCCGATGTTGATGCCGAGCGCGCGGACCATCTCGCTGTCGTGGGCGCCGGCCTTGACTCGAGCGCCGTACGGTGTTCGTTCCAGGAAGGCCCAGACAAGGCCCATGAGCGCGACACCCAACAGAGCCGCGAAGAAGCGGTACTTGGAGTAAATGAGATCACCCACCACGAATCCCCCGTTCACGCCTTCGGGTACCGGGAGATTTTGTTCGCCAGGCCCCCACACGACGCGGATCGCCTCCTCCAGGACCAGTCCAGCCCCGAAAGTCAGCAGCAGGCCGTACTCGGCTTTCTTACCGTAAGTTCGGCGTACGCACCGTTCCAGCGCCATCCCCAGAAGGCCCACGAGTATTGGAGCCAGGATCAACGCCAAGCCGTAGCGCACGGGCAGGGGCAGGGCGCGGTAACTTTCTCCCGCGGCGCCCAACCAGCGCGGCGTGATCAGCTCCATCGCGACGTAGGCGCCGAGCGCGAACAACGATCCGTGCGCCAGGTTGATGACCTCCATGACGCCCACGATCAGCATGAATCCCAAGGCCAGAAGGCCAAAGAGAACCCCCAACGCAACGCCGTTCACGACATGGGGAAGCAAGGTCACGAGCGGACGTCTCCACGGCCTATCGCGTGACGGGGTTGCCGGTTTGAATGCGCGCGCCGCAAAACGATGTTACGGCTCGTAGACGGCAGTGGATTCGAAGGGCTCCATGTTCGCCGTGGCCAGGTAGATCGTTGTCCGCCTCATTTCTTCAGCTCCACGCCGTTGGCCTTGCATTGAGCGGCCACCATATCGCCCACCAGGCCGTTCGCGAATCCCGTGTTCAGCGCCTGAACCAACGCGTTCAGGACCGCCGGGCCCATGTTCGCGGACAGGGGGACCTCGGACGTCATGCGGTTGTAATAGCGGAGATCCTTCGCCGCGTTCGCCAGACTGAACTTCAATCCGGAGTAGTCGTTTTGCTCCAAAATCTTCGGGACGATCATCTGAAAGATACCGCTGTTCGCCCCGCCGCCACCGACGACTTTGGCGAAGCGATTCAAATCCACGCCGGTCGCCGCGCAGGCGCACAACGCCTCCGAAATCAGGGCGGCGTGTCCCATCGTGATGAGGTTGTAGATCAGCTTGGTCCGCGCCCCCGCGCCGACCGCCCCCATGTAAAAAATGTTTTCACAAAATGCCTCGAGGATCGGCCGCACTTCGGCGAACACCTTCTCGTCCGCGCCCACCATCGTGTTCAGCTTGCCGGCCTCGGCCTCGGCGGGACTCCGGGCGAGCGGCGCATCGACGTAGGCGGCCTTGCGCTCGCCGAGATCCTTCGCCACCCGCTCGCACATGGCCGGCTCGCTCGTCGAGCAGTCGAGCAGAATCATGCCGGGGCGAAAGGTCCCGAGCATGCCGTCCGCACCGTAGACAACCTGTTCGACCTGTGGGGCGCCCGTCACGCACAAAATGACGACGTCGGATTGGCCAGCGACTTGTGCTGGCGTCTTGGCTTCCTTGCCACCTTGCCCGAGCAAATCCTCGATGGGTTTGCGATTCTTGTGTGCCATCAAGGTGACTTCGAACCCCTTGGCGAGCAGGTTCTTCGCCATTCCGTGACCCATCATTCCCACACCGACGAAACCAATCTTCTTGGCCATTTCAGCTCCTTTTGAACGACACTCTGACGCTTTTCTGATGACTCTGAACCTGTACCGAATTCACGGCGGCTCCCCCATGGAGCGTGTCTGGCGCCCGGTTTTGACTTGCCGATGGTCTTCTGACCTATTGTCCCGTGCGCGCCGAAATATTCCCGTTCCGGAAGATTCCGACTTTAGAATTTTTGTTCTATATCGTCAAGGGGGCGTGATTTCAAAGGGGGCGCTGGGGGACCGACGATGTTCCAACAGGCACGGCCCAAGCGCGCGACACACGTCGCGGGTCCGCACGTCAACGGGAAGTGTTAAAAGGCCGCGTCAAGGGGTGACCGGAATTTTTGTTTCAAAAAATGATCAGATGGATTATTCATTCCCCGCATGCCCGAACGACCTTTGACGGACGTCTGATACGCGCGACCCTTGCCGGCTCCAAAATCTTGGGGGCCGTCGTCGAGAGCTTCCGCGGATTCCTGGTCGTGGCGAGTTCGTGGTGAACGGTTTTGCAGCCCCAATCAGCAGGAGGTCGGACAACGTGATCAGAACATTGAAAGCTCCGCGCGCGGTTGCCTTGTGCGTTTCATCGGCGTCCGCGGTCGCCGTAGCAGCGGTACTTTTCTGCGGCGCGCCCGCACGAGCCGAGATCGCGCTGACCGATCCGGCCAAGACGGGCGGCTGGGAGGTTACGACCAGCGGTCGCGTGGACTCCTACGTGTCCTGGGTCGTTGGCGATACCGTCAATCGAAACGGTACCGTTGGACCTTACGACCCCGCGATGCCAAACGGCTATTATCCTGTGGGCCCTCAGGTCGGTTTGGTCGGTAACCCCTCTCCGGCAGGGGCGATCGGCAATCCCCAGATGGACACCCACGTCAATGCGCCCCGCGTGCGCGGCGGGTTTTCCAGCACCATCCTGGCGTTCAATATCTACAAACAGATAAGCCCCAACTTGAAGCTGACGTTCAAGCTGGGCATGTGGGCCGGAATCCAAAATGGAACGTCGAGCATTAGCGGCGTCAACGTGCGGGTTCAGAACGACGTCGCCCCCGTGGACTGGCGTGAGCAATATATGAAGCTCGAAGGGCCATGGGGTGCCCTGTGGGCTGGCCGTCTATTGGGTCTTTTCAACCGAGGCGGCATGCGCCTCAATTGGTATCTCATTCACAAGCAGGGGGTCGGACACCCCTGCAACGTGGATTCATCCGGGACGACGTCCTGCGGGAACACAGGCGTGGGATCGCTGCATCCCAATCGGAATGCGCAGCTCGCGTACTCCACGCCTGAGGTCTCAGGCTTTCAGGTGACCGTGGCCGTCCTCGATCCCTCGATGATTCCTTCCCCTGGATCTGCCTCGACCCCGGCCCAGTGGATTCGCACGCCAATGCCGCGCTTCGAGACCGAGGCGACATTCCACAGGGGAACGACCAACGAGAATGAGGTGAACCTGTTCGCGAACGGCATGACCCAGGTCATCGGGATGTCGAGCGAAATAGCTCCGATTCCCAAGAACCCCGCAGACGCGGTCAGCTACGACCTGGCCGGCGTGTCCGCGAACGCGACCCGCACCGTGCTCGGCTACGGGGGAGGTGGCTGGGGCAGATTCCACGGCGTGGGGGCTGGCGCGACGTATTGGGCAGGTCGTGGACTTGGCACCGCGAATGCGTTCGGCAACACCGCCATCGATTCGAGAGGGAACCTCCGTGACCACTTCGGATACTTGGGCGTCGCGAACTACCGAATCGGCAACTTTGAAATCGCGTCGTCGTACGGTGCGTCCAACGTGAAACAAACCAGCTTCGATAGCGCGCCCCCGTCATCAAGCGACATATTCGTCCTCGTGAAGCAAGTTCGGGGTATCGCGGGCCTGATCGCGTACCACGTCGGCCCGGTTACCTTCTCGATCGACGGAATGAACATTCGCACCGAGTACTATCGCGGAGCGGTCCTCAGGGACAACGTGGTCAGCGGGGGCGTCCTCGGCGAGTGGTAGTCGCGACCGCGCGAACGAGGAACGCAAAGTCTGGCGTCGCGGCGCCACAGAGGCCGGGCGCGCACTATCAAACGCGCCGGCGTGCAAACTCCTCGGTGTGCTCGGGGCGGGTCAGCAGCCCGTGCCGCCGGGACTCGTGCTCACGCCCGTGGCCTGGCACGGCCATTCCTTGGCGCTGCCGCACGACCATTTGCTGTTGACGCAGTGACAGAATCCGACCTTGGCCGCGCCGGTGCTGTCGGCGTAACCGGAGCACGGCATGCAAGAGGTGATCGCGCACGCTCCATTCGCCGCGGTCGCCGCCGGGCAGGCCGCGGTGGCGGCCGTCACCTTGAAGCACGTATAGTCACCCGCTGGAAACGCGCACGCTCCCTCGACGTAGGCGGCGGCGGTACAGGTCTCCGTCTTCGCCCCCGTCGACACGTTCGTTGCGTTCTTGGGACCGCAGGTCTTGGCGCAGGAGTCGCTGGGCGTGAGGCAGGCTCCGCCCTTCGCCTGGGTCGTGCAGGCGACGCCGACCGGCGTCGAGCCACCGCCACCCGTTGTTCCCGCTCCACCAGAGCCGTCGCTGCTGGCCCCACCGGTTCCGCTGCTGGCGGAAGCAACCCCGCCTGTCCCACTGCTGCCGCCGCTCGTGCCGGTCGACGCGCCCCCCGTGCCGTTGGTCGCGCCCCCGGTCCCCGACGACAAGGAACCACCGGTACCGTTGCCCGTCGTGGCGCCCCCCGTCCCGGGCATGCCCATCGTGCCGCCCGACCCTGCCGAATTGTTTTCCTGGCTGCAACCTTGCGCCAAGAGGGAGGACGCGATGACAACCAACGCTCGCGATGCCAAGAGGGCATTTTGAAATGCGACGCGGGTGACGCGGGTATTGAAGGGTTGCTTCGAGGTTCTCGATGTCATGGGCGGGCTCCTTGGTGGTGAACCGGTGTCCACACCCGACCGCCGCGGCTCAGGCCCGCGGCCGGTTGGCCTCGTTGGTGGGTCTTGGTCGTGCGACGCGACCGCACGCTCGGATCCTTGTCGGCGTCGGCCGAGGCTCGTCAGGCGCCGGGCGCGCCCGTCAGCGAAACTTGGTTTCCGATTGCTGAATGCGCGCGATGCGCGACAAGAATTCGTCCGGGGTGACGAATTGGTTGACCATTCCCAGCGTGACCCCATCGGCGCGCGCGACGCGAATGGCGGGTAGCGTTTCGACGCGATACTTCCCTTTCAGGACTCCCAGCGCCGGGTTGTCATCCTCATTCGTGAGATCGACCTTGAACAGCACGAAGTTCTTCAGCTCTTCGACCACCTTCGGATTCGTGAAGACGCTGATCTCCAGCTCCTTGCAGGGGAGACACCAGTCAGCGCGAAAATCGATCAACATCCGTCGCGACGTGGCCCCGGCCTCGTTCATGGCGGACGTCTCGCTGTCGTACCAGTGAAGGGTACTCGCGCGTGGCGTGAGCACCCAGTTCGTGGTCGCGAAAAGGCCAGCCGTCGCCAGCGCGATGCCGGCGGCTTTGCGCGCGCGCCGCGCGGCCACGTCGTGAAATGACAGGTGCACGGCCCCCACGGCGACGCCCGCCGCCGTCAGCACCAACGCGCCGGCCAGGAACGCCGGCTGGGGGGTGGTAAGGCGCGCCAAAAAGGGCGCCACGTTCTTCAGGTAGTAGAGCGCAGCCACCAAAAGCGCGATGCCGAACACGCTCTTGACGGATTCCATCCACGCGCCCGAGCGAGGCAGCGTCATCGAGAACCCAGCGATCGCCCAAAACGGTACGCCAATACCGGCGGCGTAAGTCGCGAGCAGCATGAACCCGTAGACGCCATCCCGCGTCGTGGCCACGTACGCCAGGATTCCGGCCAGCGGCGGCCCGGTGCACGGAGCCGCGATGATTCCGCCCACGACTCCCATCAGGAAAGCCCCTCCCACTCCGCGTCCGCCCACGCGCGCCAGCCGCGCCTGCAGGGCGGCAGGAACATTCAACTCGAACGCGCCAAACATGGACGCGGCCATGGCCGCGAAGAAAAGCGCCAGGGGAACAATCACCCAGGGGTTTGCCAAAAACGTTCCGAACGCCTTGCCGAGCAACGCGAAAACCGTGCCCAACGTCCCGAACATCGCGGCTATGCCCGCGATGTACGCGGTCGCCAGCAACAGGGCGCGCGCTCGTCCCGTGCGTTGCTTGGCGCCGAAGATGCTGATGGTGATCGGGATCATCGGATAAACGCACGGCGTGAGCGCCGTCAGCAGTCCCGCGGTCAGGGCGAAGAACAGCGCTGACGCGACACCGCGACTGGCGGCTTCGGCGAACGCGGACGACTCGGTCACCGGCATCGACGTCTAGTATACGGTACGCTACGCTGACCGCGTCGTGAGTGGGCCAGCAAGTCATGATTCAGACGCGCGGGTGGGGGACATTCCCTCCGGCGACTCGCGAGGCGCCGTACTCAGTCGCCCGGGCCGGTTGGCCGTGATGGGAATGGGACAACTCGGAGGATCGGTCGCGCTCGCGGGCCGCGCGGCGGGACTGTTCGTATGGGTCGCCGGCTTCGGGCGACGCGCCGACTCCCTCCTTCAAGCCCGCGAGTTGGGACTGTGCGATGTCACAACGATATCGGCCGTGGATGCCGTCGTGGACGCCGACACGGTCGTGCTTGCGACGCCGCTCCGGGCCGTTCCCGCGATTGTCGACGCGATAGCCCCCGTCTTGCGACCAGGAACGCTGGTGATCGATGTCGGAAGCGTGAAGGGCACCGCGGTGCGGGATATCGAGGCACGGCTGCCGCGAACGGTGGACTTCGTGCCTTGTCACCCCCTGGCTGGGACCGAGCACTTCGGCCCCAGCGCGGCGCGCGCCGATCTATTTGCTGGGCGCGTGTGCTTGGTTTGCCCAACGCCTCGAACGTCCCCGACCGCTGTCGATCGCGCCCGGGAACTCTGGCGCGCCTTGGGCGCCGACGTGATCACCATGCAGGCCGACCTGCACGATCGCGTAATGGCCGCCGTCAGTCATCTTCCCCATGTGGCCGCCTATGCCCTGGCGGGGGCGCTTGGCGGACTGCCGCCCCACGTGGATCGGGCCGCGCGCGATCTGCCGACGACCAGCCTGCGGGACACGAGCCGCGTAGCTGCGTCCAGCCCCGCAATGTGGCGAGACATCTTCTTGGAGAACCGCGCTGCTCTCCTGCCGCTGATCGAAATCTTGGCAAGCCGACTCGACCAGATCAGGCAGGCCATCGCTGCGGACGACGGAGCGCGCGTCGAGGCGCTTCTGGAGGCGGGCCGCGAAAGCCGGGCGCGCCTGTTGCCGAAGTGAGCACGTCGTCGACCATCCCGTCCGCGCAGCTGGTGCCGCCCCGGGGTGCGGGGACCGGGGCGGGGAGGGTGGTTCTCCCGTTGTTGCTGATCTGTGTTTCCGGCGCCGCGACGACCTGCGCGTTCTTGGACGAATCATCACCGGCGTTAGCGGGCGGCGGAGCCCATGGTGCGTCACCCGGCCGCGCCAGTCCCGACGATCGCGATCCGCCGTCGTTGATTCCGGTCGGAGTCGAGACCGTCATCGATGTTGACATCGCGCTACTCCGCCAATCCCCTTGGGTGATGCCCGCGCTCGAGGCCCGCGACCAGCGCGTCCGCGCAGCCAGGCAGGACACTCTGGGATACGACGACGTCGACGACGTCGACCGGGTTATTTACGCGGTTACGATGGCGGGGGCCGATGCGCCCACGCTGGTCATTGCCCAGGGCCGTTTTCAATCGGTGCGCGTCCAGGAAGCTTTTCGAGTACGGTGGCCGGCCACGACCGTCGACAACTGGCGCGGGATCGCCGTCCTGTCGAGCGGCGAGAACGCCATTGCCTTCTTGACGTCGCGCACGTTCACGGCGGGCGCACCCGCTTCCGTCCACGCGGTGATCGATCGGAGCTTTGGGATCGGGACCGACGTCAGCACGGATCCGGCCCTCGGCCCGACCCGACGCGCGCTGTGCCCAGAGGGACGCGCCGCCAGACCCGCGGTGTTGGCGACGGTCGCCATCGACGATCGCATGCGTGCGCGGGTCGGCGATGCCGCGCCCTTGCCGCGCGAACTGCGCCAGGTTGGGTTGCGCCTCGACGTCGGTCAGTCGGTGGAGCTGTCGGGATTAGGGATTCTGGACGATCGCGACGCCGCCGCCGCGCTGGCTCGGCGCCTTGGCGTCCTGGTCCAGGAGCCCATGACGCGCCTGGTGTTGAGCGCGTTGGGTTTGGGCATGTTGCCGCCGCGCACCCGCGTCACATCGGAGGGGGCACGCGTCCTTTTCCATGTGTCCGTTGACGACGAATATCGCCCAACACTCGCGGCGCTGCTTCGTACGCTGGTGGCCTCGCGGGCGGGCGGCGCACCCGGAACGCCCGGCGCCGGTGGCTTCGGTTCGTGGTAGGACACCGACGGATGAAGAGCATAGACCCCGCGACGTTGTGCGTTCGTCGGTCAGGTCCTCTGCGGGGACACTGCCGGGTTCCGGGAGACAAGTCGATCTCGCACCGCGCTCTGTTGTTTGGCGCGCTGTGCGACGGTCCCGTGCCTATCGATGGGCTCGGCAGCGGTGGAGACAACGTTTCGACGGCGCGGGCGCTCATGGCGCTCGGGGTACCGATCGACCTTGACGGAGACAGGGCGCGGGTCGTCGGGGTTGGCCTGCGCGGATTGACGCCGGCCCTCGAACAACTCGATTGCGGCAATTCCGGTACCACGATTCGCCTGTTGACCGGACTTCTGTCTGGGCAACCCTTCACGACGACACTGCGGGGCGACGCCTCGTTGACAAAGCGGCCCATGCGCCGTTTGGCGATGCCCCTGCGACAGATGGGGGCCAGCATCGACGGCCGCGGAGAGCCAGGCAAACCCAATGAGATCTACCCACCGCTGGTGGTGAAGGGCGGCGCCTTGCACGGCATCCGCGCGGCTCTGCCCGTGGCGAGCGCTCAATTGAAAAGCGCGCTCGTCTTGGCGGGGCTACAGGCCGACGGCCCGACCGAGATCGTCGAACCAGGATTGTCGCGCGACCACACCGAGCGGATGCTCCGCTACTTGGGGGCGCCGGTGGTTGTCGACCCGGGTGCGCGCACGGTGCGGGTCGATCCCACGGGTTGGAATGGGAACTTGCGCGCGAGTCCCCTGGTCGTCCCCGGGGACCTGAGCTCGGCGGCGTTCGTGATGGTTGCGGCGCTGATGATCCCCGGTAGCGACGTCACCATCGACGGAGTGGGCCTGAACCCCACCCGCGCCGGGGTGATCGATGCCCTCAAGGCGATGGGCGCCGATCTGACCGTCGAGATCACCGGGCAGGCAATGGGCGAGCCCGTGGGAACCGTGCGCGCCCGCGCGAGTCGCTTGCGCGGGACCCGGATCGACGGTGAGTTGGCGTTGAGATCCATCGACGAGGTGCCGGCACTGGCCATGGCCGCGGCGATCGCCGAGGGCGAGACGGTCTTCTCCGATCTCCAGGAACTCAGGATCAAGGAATCTGATCGCATCGCCTCCCTGGCGCGCGAGCTCGGTCGCGCCGGCGTAGGCGTGACCGAGCAACCGGGAGGGCTGACCATTACGGGTGTCGCGGGCGAGGGCGGCAGGCTGGCCGGTGGTGTGGTTCAGCCGATGCACGATCACCGCGTGGCCATGTCCGGCGCGATCTTGGGGCTCGTGGCCGACGCCGAGACGCTGGTTCCCGCCGCCGAGATCGCGACGTCTTTTCCCACCTTCAGCGACGTCTTGCGGAGCCTCGGCGCGTCGGTCGCGTAGGGGCGCCCGAGGTCAGGTTCCGCAGACCGTCGCTTTGCCGCACTTGGAAAGAATTCCCGCGAGGTCGAGGAGGCTTCCGCATGTGCCGTTGTTGATCGACACAATGCACGCGTCGTACTCCGTCTGCACGATCTTGGTGCATGTCGCCACCGGCCACATGGTCTCGATGTTTCCCTTCCAGGTGGTCAAACAGGAGTCGCGCGTGGAATAGGTCGCCGGCGGGACACCGATGCCCCCACAGCGCGCGATGTAGTCGCAGACCGCGCTTGCAGCGTTGTCGCGCGCCTGCGGTTGCGTCAGAGGGGCGTTGCCGCCGCCACAGCCAAAAAACGGCACAGTCGCCAACGTCGTTAGGGCCACGAATAAAACGAGCGCGAATCGGGCGGAGGGGCGCGCGCGGTCTTTCCTGGTCGATCCCCCTGCATCAGGTGGCGTCTTGGCGGCGGTCTGCATCACTCCATGATAACCCCGCGTCGACGTGCGGCGAATTCCGTCACCTTGGCTCCGTGGTCGCGGTACCCCGATCCCCGATCCCCGATCCCGATCGTTCGGATACCAATCCTGGCCGTCAGTTCGCGCGCACCGACACGTAACCCGTCAAGGCGGTCACGTCGATTCGAAAATCGAAATCTGGGCTATTCGCGGGCAGACGACCGTTCTGCAAATAGACGGTAGCCCCCGTCGGGACTGGTTGACCCACGAGCTGAGCCGTTCCTTGATTGGAAAAGTCGAGATCCGCGTGAACCGTCGCGCTCAGGGTCCCCGGCGCGGGCGCGGGCAGTCCAGGCGGAACGACCCCGGTGAACACGACGCCTTCGGGCGCGCGCAGGAGGCGTGCGACCGGGTCGGCGCTCGTGGGGACCCTGGGCGCCGCTCCCGCGGTGGCCCCCGCCACCCAAGGGCGCAACTCCACGCGATCCGCGTACACGAAGGCGCGAACCGCCAGGCTGGTGCTCACGGCTTCGACGCGGGACTTTTGCAGTTCGCGAGCCACGTCGGAGGCCAGATCACGTCCCTCACGCGCACGGTTGTCTTTGTTGAAACTCGGTGCCGCGGCGGCGCTGAGGACGCCCAAAATCACGACGACGATCATCAATTCCGTCAGCGTGAAACCGCGCTCGTTCGTCCGGCTGTTGCGGCCGCCGTCTTGGATGCAGTCCACCGCATCCGACATCGACGGAACGGCCGGCGTTCTTGAGGTAGCCCACCTAAGATGCCTTACCCGATCGAATGCTGGCGATGAGGCAAGCTTTCGTCTCGGGCGATCCCGTAGCCAATCCAAGCACAGGGAGGTCCAGCTTTGCTGGACCGGCCTCGTCGCTGAGCAACTCCGTGGGGGTCTCGCAGGGGGCCTTCCCAGGCCCCTTGCGGCGGCGCGAAGCCGCAAACTAGAAAGCAACCGTCACGGATGCCGCCGCGGTGGTTCCCGCGCCGACCGATCCGCGACCTCGAGAAATCGTCACGGTCGTACCCACGACCGATGTGACCGCTCCCGCCCCGATCAAGCCACCGGCGAGCGCACTGCGACTACGGTTGTCGTTGCATGCGTTCGCGACTGCGGTGGCGTGACAGTCGGGCATGGTCGCGAACAGGGCGATTCCGATGCCCACCGCCAGGGCCCCCCCCATGGCCGCCACCAGCGGGGGCAGCAACGATGGAGGCGCCACGGGAGGCAAGCGCGGTGGCAAGAGCGGAGCCGTGACCGCCTCTTGCAAGTCGGGTCTGACGGCATCGGCCAGCTTCAACATGTACTCTCGCGCTTCCGCAACGGTACAAACGTCGCAGCTTCGCGACTTCGTCGAAATGGGCAGCGCCGCCGGCGCGGACCCTTCCGTCGAGAACAACCGCGCCACCATCTTGTAGCTGTTTCCGGCTACGTCCACTTTCACCCGCAGGACGTAGTTGGCTCCCAGCAACCGACCGATATTCTTCAGGCACGCCGACGAATCGCATCCGCTGAGCTCGGGCGTCGCCTCGAGGCGGCGGCTGACGTCCACGGGGTCGAGGACCTGGATTCCGGCGCGGACCAACCCGAGCACGAGCCCATCTTGCAGTTGCATGGATAAGGCAGGGGTTCCCTCACCATCGACCTTGAACTCTGGAATGGCGACGCGCACCTTGGCCTCGGCCGCCAAGGGCGCCAGTAGAGCGGCGGCGACCGTAAAAACCAGGGTGGTGACTGTTCTGCCGCTGATCATAGGTACCCGCCTTGGGGCATCGGTTGGCTTGACCGAAGGCTTGACGGCGGACTTCATCCACACACCGACACGTCGCAGGTCAACGGCAAAGCTCGGGGGCGCATCCCAAAGCAGGCCCGAACATCTCCCGGGTTGCTGAGACGGGGACAACGCGGACTGGCGAAGCAACTGGATCGGAGGGCATCGGGCACGCAGGCAATCACCGCGCGCCCTGGCTTGCTCCGATAGTCGATCTCGACTGTCGTTCGAATGAAGACATTGGCACCAATCAACCCATCGATCTCGGGCCCCTCGGGGCGAATTTCGGCCCGCAAGCCCTGCAACAGCGGCGTGCCGTCGGGAACAACGGCCACCCGAATGTCGTCGCCGATCTCGACGTAGGCAGCCGCGTTCTGCGCCATCGTGGTGTCGCGCGGATCGGTGTCGCAGGGAAGGACGCACGCTCCGGTCGCGCCGTCGTCCGACTGGTGGCGTTCGATCCACTCCAGTCGCCGCGCTCGACCCAACTCGACGCATGCGCCCGGGTTCGTGGCGTCGCTCGCCTCCTGGTTGACAAGCGCGATGCGCGGAATCGTGGACCAGCCGACATTCGTCAAGGGGGCGGGCAATCCGGGAACCGACAGGGCGGGGCCGGGTATCGGCGTGGCAAGGGGCGATGTCACCTGCGCGGTCGCGATTCGGTTCCACGCCGCCTGCGACAAGACCAGAGGGCCGACACCAGTCGCGACCATCAGGGCCAGATTGGCACCGGTAGCCAAAGCAACCTCGTCGCCGCGCTTGCAACAACGGGCCTGCTCTGGCGTATTCGGATCGAAGACGTCGGGCACCGCGCAGGTGCGCAGCACCACTCGGGTTGAAGGGATCTCCACGGGACCCGTCAGTCCCAAGAAGTCAGGACGGGATTCGGCGGTGAGCTCGGCCCCTCCGAAGAGACTGAAATGGAGGACTGCGAACCCGCCGGCATCGAGAAATCCGTCGCTTGGTCCGAGGCGAGCCCACAGCGTCATCGCCGGTTTCGCGAAGTCAAACTCGACCGAAAAGTTCTGCAAGAACGCCCCGCCGAGCACGGCGTCGGGGCCCGCGGGATCCAGCGTCGTGGGCAGCACCTCGATCTGGTGGAACCTTCCGCGCACCACGGGATTCATCTGCGCGGCTGGCGGCTGCGCGTCGAGAATATCGAAGTCGCGCAGGGTCAGCTGGTTGGGTTCGGTGCTTCGGCGAAACAACGTCAATGCCGTTCCGGTGTCGATCGACAACTGGAACTTCTCGGTGCCGATGTTCGTCGGATCGCCATTTGGAACCTGAGCGCGCGCGAGCAATCCCGTGGAATCCCCGGCGGGACCGGGCACGAGGTTGATCGGAAACTCGTCCGTGAAGCAACACGGATCGGAGCATCCAACGCCGAGTCCGATTCCCAGAGCGATGGCGGTCCCGATTCGTGCCGCCAGCCAGCGTCGGCCCCGCGCCACCAGATCACTCCTCCTTTTCTTCCAACTTTTTCTTCATGCGTTTCATGAGGGCATCGAACCCATCCTTGTTGATGATCTTGTTGAACTCGGCACGGTAATTCTCGAGCATGCTCTGTTCGTCCGTCACGACGTCGTACACCAACCAGTGATCCTTGTGGATCAGCTTGTAGACGAGGGCGATCTTCACCTTCTTGCCACGTGCCATCGTCGTCAAGGTGGCTTCGACCGTCGCCTCTGCGTCCGTCTTGTCTTCCCTGTCGTATTTGATGTTGTAGTTCGGATCGCCGCTGACCTGCTTCAGATAGCTGCGCTCGACGAGCTCTCGCAGCGTGCCCACGAATTCCCGGCGCTGGGTGGGCTGCAAGGTCTCCCAGTGTTTAGCGAGGGAACGGTGGGCGAGTTCCCGGTAATCCAAGAAACCACCCACCAGTTTTCTGACCGAAGCCTTCTGCGCCTCGCCCTCCGGGGACCAGGTCGGGTATTTCTTCTTCAGGAGTTTGTCGAGCTGATCGTTGGATTTCTTCAGTTCCGCGAGCGGGCTGGACGCAGCGGGCGGCGTTGTCGTCGGCACGTCTTTGTCATCAGAGTCCGACTCGGCGAGGGACGGGGTGACTCCCGCGCCACCCGCACCACCGGCGCCGGATACGTGCTTGGGCGCCTTTGCGGCCGTCTTGCCCGTCTTGCCCGGTTTGTCCGGATTGGGCGACGCCTTTGCCGCCTTGCCGGCCGCCGTCGTTTTTGCGGCATTTCCGCCAATCGGCGGCTCGGCGTTTGTCTGCGCGCGAAGGACGGCCGCGGGCCCCCAGGCGAGATACCCCGTCGCGAACACGATGATTAGGAAGGACGTCGGCTTTGCCAGGTTGAGCATATTGGCCCTCTTCATACTTCGGACGTGCGCCGACGGGAAGATATGCGGCAACCACGACGGAGGAATGCCCCTGCGTCGTCGCGAAACCCGCAAGGCTGCATCGCCGCCAAGATGTGAACCACCCCGCAAGATGTCTGGATGATGTCCCTGATGTTGTCCTGATGTGATGTCCGGAGTTTTTTGCCGGGCGTGTCGCAGCGTGCTAACTTGGGGAGGCATGGCAGCCGACTCTCCCCGGGGAGATTCGAGCATGGAAGGGCAGCCCGACACGCGGCCCGACAATGCCCTCGAACAGCGTTTGCCCTTAAAGGGGGGGGGCGCCGATGGTGGGATTGACGCTCGCTCGCGGAGCGGCTCCCAAGATGCCCCCCTGCCCAACCCGTTCGACGCGACCGGGTGGCTTGCCCAGGCCATTTCGGATGTGCGTGAAAGCTTCGAGCGCAAGCGTCTTTTGATGTCTTTCGCGGAGTATTTCACGCTGTTCGCCGCGGCGCCTGCTCGCCAGGCGCGGTCGGCGGCCCAGTACCTGCGCGACGTCTTCGATCACTTCGGCGCTTCCAAGATCGCCACGCCCCGCGGTCCGGTGACGCGTTGGAAGATGTTCGACTGCGCCTGGGATCAGGGCAAGGACGCTCTGATGGGTCAGGAAGAGGTCCAGGCGTCGGTTTACCGGCTGATCTCGAATTTTGCGCGTGAGGGGCGCACGAATCGGCTGATCTTGTTGCACGGGCCGAATGGCAGCGCCAAGTCCACCTTCGTGGCCAGCCTGCAGCGCGCCATGGAGCACTATTCGACATTGGATGAGGGGGCGCTCTACCGGTTCAATTGGATCTTCCCGACGCAGAAACTCACCAAGGGTGGAATCGGTTTCGCCGGAGGTAAGTTCGAGACGGCCAACCCGACCGATACCTATGCCTACCTGGACGACGATCTGATCGAGGCCAAGATCGTCGACGAGATGCGGGATCACCCCCTCCTGTTGATTCCGCGCGAACAGCGGCGGATCCTCATCGAATCGCGCCTGCGCGAGGAAATCGCCAAGGGCTTTCGTCCTGCGGACTATCTTCTGCGGGGAGATCTCTCGCACCGAAACCGGCAGATCTTCGAGGCGCTGTTGACTTCGTACCACGGCGATTTGGCGCGCGTGCTCCGCCACGTGCAGGTGGAGCGATTCTTCGTGTCGCGGCGCTACCGGCAGGCCGCCGCGACCGTCGAGCCTCAGTTGGCGGTCGACGCGCGGGCGCGCCAGTTGACCATGGATCGGTCGCTGGCGTCTCTTCCGCCCGCCCTGCAGTCGCTGACGCTGTACGAAACCCAGGGCGAGCTGGTCGACGGCAATCGTGGGGTCATTGATTTCGCGGATCTCTTGAAGCGCCCGCCCGAGGCGTACAAGTACCTGCTGACCACGATCGAGTCGGGTCGAGTGTCGCTGGAGGTGGCCAGCCTGGATCTGGATGCCGTGTTCATTGGATCGTCCAACGAAGGCTACCTGGCCGCATTCAAAGAGGTCGCAGAGTTCCAGTCGTTCAAGGGCCGGATGGAACTGGTGCGGGCACCGTATTTGCTCGACTATCGGGTCGAACAGCGCATCTACGAAGCCCAGATTCACGCGGCGCACCTGGAGACCGATAAGCACGTGGCGCCGCACGTAGCCTGGGTCGCGGCCCTGTGGGCGGTGCTGACGCGCATGAAGAAGCCCATGCCCGAGAAGTACACCAAGGGTCTGGCCGACAGCGTGGCCAAGCTCGCCCCCATGGACAAGGCGCTGTTGTACGCGGATGCGCAAACCCCGGAGGGACTGACGTCCGAGCAGAGCCGGGAGCTGTTGGCCGGGGTGGAAAAGGTCGCCCGTGAATCGGACATGTATCCGAACTATGAAGGCCGGACCGGAGCGTCTCCGCGCGAAATGAAGATGTTGCTGATGAACGCGGCGCAGAATCCGAAATTCGCCTGCGTTTCGCCGTTCGCCCTGTTCGAGGAACTGGAGGAACTTGTCCGTGGTGTCAGTGTCTACGATTTTCTGAAACAGGAACCGTTGCCGGGTGGTTACCACGAGAATCGGAAGTTCATCTTTCAGGTGCGCGATCGGTTGCTGGACCGCATCGACGACGAGGTCCGGACCGCGATGGGTCTGGTCGAGGAGCGTCGGTACATCGATCAGTTTGATCGCTACATATCGTTCGTCTCGCACTGGGTGCGGAAGGAAAAGATCGCCAATCCGATAACGGGGCGGGACGAGGAGCCCGACGAGGAGTTCATGGGCGAGGTGGAGCGGGTGCTACAGATGCAGAGCCGGCGCGAGGAATTCCGGCGCGAGGTGATCACGAAGATTGGCGCCTGGTCCATCGACCACCTGCGCCAGAAACCGGACCTGGAGAGGATCTTCCCCCGCCAGATCGCCGATCTGCGCGAGGCCTTCTTCACGGACCGAAAGAAGCAGGTCCGGCGGATCAACGAGGATTTGCTGGTGCTCCTGACCGACGGGCCGGACAAGATGCCGCCCGATCAAGTCGTCGCTGCTCGCACGACGTTGAACAATCTGCGGGGGCGATACGGATATTGCGACAACTGCGCGAAGGACGCCGTCCTGGCTCTGGTGCGTAAGCGCTACACGTGACGTTGGCTGCGCCGCCGCAAGAGGCCTGGGACGGCCCCCTGAACCCGCGCACAGCACGGGATCTGGGGATCATCGCCAAGCTTCGCGTCGGGGCCGAAAACCAAGATGAAGGTCGTCGATCTTGGCGACGTCGCTCAGAGGGAAGCGATCGAAATGCTCCCTTTGGGCTCGTCGGGGTGCCATCCAGTGATGGATTCCCATTCGTAGTGTCCCGTGTCGTTCCACATTCTTGAGCGAATGATTTTCATCCTTGCATCAAGTCGTTCGAAAAACTGCCCCGGCGTCTCCTCGAATACCTGAGCGAGTCCCTGTGCGAAATCGGGATTCCTTCGTGCCAGACATCGCCGACAACGGCCTGGCCGGCTGTACCCCGTCGAACGCCCTTCTTCACGAACCGCGCGCCAGACGTGGCTCTGCACTCCGCTGCCGAGTTCGGTCAGCAAGATCCAGCCTCCGATCTCTTTTGGCGGTCGGGCCATCAGCAACTACTGGTACATCCAACTAGGGTGCTCTATGGGAATCGTCGAGTGCCCACTTCGAGGGTAGATACTAACTCGCCTTTGCACCCGCCGTCGAAGTGCTCGGGGGCGACAGCAGGATTTGGACTCGATCCGCAGCTTTTGCCTGCGTGGGCTCGCTGTTCAGCCGAGCATCCAGGTTAGCGCCGCGCGCGTCGCCGCGCGCACGTCCCCCCTGGTCGCCTGCGTGCCGTCGAAGACGTCGCCGTGGGCGGGGATCACGCGCACGAACTCCCAGTCCAGTAGGCGCTCGATGCTAGCCTTGAGCGCCGAACGGTCCTTGGCGTAGCGGCGCCAGACGCGGCTCATCGCGAGGCGACCCTTGGTGCCCATCAACGTCAGAAGCATCGCGGTGGCGCGCGTCGCGGGTTGGCGGATGTTGAAGAGGAGATCCGTGCAGATCAGCGTGCGGCTCGCGCGGTGGAAGAAGACCGACTCGCCGATTCCCGGTGCGCCATCGATCGCCAGTGGCTCGATCTCCGCGGCCCACGGTGCGGCGGTGGGTGACACGTCGCCGGCGGCCGTTCCCGCGAAGGTCAGGTCCGCTCGCTTCTTCGCCAGCTCGGGCGTCGCCCAGAGCTGGGCCGCGGGGTAACGCGTCGACCAGGGTCCGAGCGACAGGTGATGCAGCCGGCTCGGCCCCACGATGTGGCGCACGGGTCCTTGAGCGTCGACGACGGCGCCGAGCTCGGACGACAGCGGCGTCGGCGAGTGCACCCAGAGCTGGCCGTTCGACAGGCGCACGATGGTGCCGCGCAGAGGCAGGCGTACGCCCAGGGGAAAGCGTTTGAGAACGTCGGTGGTCCACACGCCGTCGGCGATCGGCGTCAGATGCGTGAGTGGTGCGTCGGCCATGAAACTAGTCAATCGTGCTTGACTAATTTAGTCAAGTGCCATTAACTAATCGTCGTTGAGCCGCCCAGCGCCACGTCCACGGTCACCCGGAGTGTCGCGAGCCCCGCCATCGTCGCGGGGCTACCCGGCGCGGCTAGACGCCGCCAAGCGCGCCAGCCTGGGCCATTTGCTGTTCAAGTCTGCGCGCCTTCTCGACGAGCAGGCGCTGGCGCGTCTGCGCGCGCAGTCAGGCATCGCGACGCTGCGGCCGGCGCACACCAAGCTCTTGCCGCACATCGACCTCGCCGGAACGCGCCTCACCGATCTGGCGGCGCGTCTGGGCGTGTCGAAGCAAGCCGCCGGTCAGCTGGTCAATGAGATGATCGACATGGGCATGCTCGAGCGCGCGCCCCACCCCGACGATGGGCGGGCGCGCATGGTGCGCTTCTCGGCGCGCGGCCGCCGCGGCCTGCTGCACGGCCTGGGCGTGCTGCGCGACATCGAGACCGAGCTTGCGCGCGACATCGGCACGCCTGAAGTTGCAGCGCTGCGCGGCCTACTGGCGCGCCTGCTGGACGCGCTCGAACGCCGCCAGTCAGCCGCGCCTCCCTCCAGGCGGGAACTCTCCGAACCCGGGAGGCGCAGTCGCTCCGCGGTGGAACGCGAAGCCGTGCTCGCGTTGTCGGAACGGAAACTTAGGATGGAACGCGAAGACCGCGAGCGACAGATCCTGCACACCCACCGGAAAAAACTGGGGCGCCAGGCGAGGGCGTTGATTCGGGAGCAGGCTGGGTCGTGAAGCGAGGTGAGATCTATAGAACGGCCGCGCGTGTTTCGGAACGCGGCGACAAACCAGGGTTCTATGTGGTTGTCTCCCGTTCGTTCATCGCCCAAAACGAAGACGTTTCCGCCGTCGTGTGCGCTCCCATCTACAGCGAGATTCTGGGGCTTGCGACCGAGGTCGCCGTGGGGCCTGCTGAGGGCCTGCCGCATAGCTCGTCGGTTCGTTGCGATTTTCTCGCTCTTATGTTCAAGGCCCGGCTAAGCGGATACGTCTCGGCGCTGACGGGGCGCAAGTTGCTGGAACTGGACCGCGCATTGGCGACCGCGCTCGATCTGGACATCTGAATGGAGTTGACCCGATTTGGTGGGCGTCTGCTGCCAGGTTAGCTTGGTCCTCGTGTCATAAACGGTCCCGGTCACTTGATCTCGTTCGACCGGATTCGGCCCGGGGCGTGGAGCGTTCGGTAGTCGCGTGCGCTCACGCCGAGCTCGCGCTCGAAGGCGCGGGTCATGCGCACGGGGCTGCCGAACCCGCACTGGTGGGCGATGGCCTTCGCCGGTAGATGGCTGGTCGTGAGCAACGTCCTCGCGTGCTCGACCCGCAGCTTCTCGATCAGCTTGGCCGGCGTCGTCCGCAGGTGATCGAG
>JADGRC010000101.1 GCA_017881245.1 Pseudomonadota bacterium | reverse complement strand
CGGGGACCAACCCCGCGGTGGATACCGTGATCCGTCGCGGAGAGAACGCCGCACCCCACGGATGGATCAGAGTCTGGAACGCGCGTGCGACGTTCCGAAGATTGTGCAGCGGCTCTCCCATGCCCATGAACACCAGATTCGTCGGTCGGCGACCCATCTCGGCCGTGGCGGCGTAGATCTGCTGGACGATCTCCCCCGCCGATAGGTTGCGCCCGAACCCCAGCGTCGCGGTGGCGCAGAAGGCGCAATCAAGCGCGCATCCCACCTGCGACGAGACACACAAGGTCAGTTTGTCGCGCGGCGGCGTCGAGCCGGCGGGAAGGACCTCGAGATCGAGCGCGGTATCGTCGTTGGCGTCGACGCCGGAATGCTCCCCGTGTCTCTCGCCGTGTCTCTCTTCGGGAATCAGCACCGATTCGATGTTGCGGCCGTCGTGGGTGACAAAGCGCATCTTGCGGGTGCCGTCCGCGGCAACTTGGGTGACGTCCAGAGTCAAGGGGGTGAGCGGGAACTCACGTCCCAGCGTCTCGCGCAGGTCGGGCGGCACATTGGTCATGGCGTCGACGGAGGTAACACCACGGCCGTGCAGCCAGCGAAAAACCTGCTCGGCGCGGAAGCGCGGCTGCCCGGCTGTCGCGACGCGTGCTTCCAGTTCCGCCGGACTCAGGGAGCGCAGATCATCAGCCACGACGACAAGCTAGCGCGGCCGACGCCGGGAGGCCAAAACGAAAACAGACGGCCCCACGCGCGAATCGCGCCTCCACCACCATACGGGTCGCTCATGCCGCTTCGACGGTAGTCGGCGGTGGCGCAGCCGCGCCTCCACCACCGTACGGGTCGCTTTCTCGCGCCAGGCGCGTTGTTCATTGGGCGGGAAGTTGGCCAGGCAAACAACATCGGAATCCGACCGATGGCAGTCTGACCGGGACCGTCGGCGCCGGTGTCGACGCGTCGCACTGCAGACCGGGCGAGCGCTTGACCGCGGGCGTGACCGAGTTGTCGGTGAAACTGGCTATGTCGTAAGCGCCGCCGCGCAACTCGTATGCGGCCGGTGAAATCGTCGTGAGTACCCATTCCTTCACGTTGCCGCTCATGTCGTAGAGCTCGTCTCCCGCGGCCGCGCTGAGATCGGACACGCACATCGCGGCGGCACCGGTCGCGGTGGGCGCAGTATTCGGGGTCGGGGCTGTGTAGTCGTAGCCCACGCAGGCCGCGGGCAAATAGCTCGCTCCGTAAGGGAACGCGGTGTTGGCCGCGCCGTTACACGCATCGAGCCAGTCGGCCGCCGTGCAGAGCCGCCATCCCGTGCCAATCATCGCGCACGCGGCCGCCGCCTCTTCCTTCGTGACGTTGGCCCAGGGCTGCTTCCCTGCGACCGAACACGGTCGCCGGGACGAATCAAAGCCCCCGCTTGCGGCCGTCGCATCGTATCGTGTGGCCTCGTACGCGAACATGGTGACGTTCTTAGCCGGGAAGTACACCAATTTGTCATCGGTCGTCTTGTCGGCGAGCGAGCCCAACTCGTCGATCTTCCCGTCACAGTCGTCGTCGATGCCGTTACAAATCTCGGGTTGCGGGGGCTTCATGGCACCGTTACACACGCGCCCGCCCATCGCGTCGCACGCCCAAACGCCCACGCCCGCGCAGGGGCCGGTGCCGACGGGACAAGACTTGCCGACGTCGAATGGCTCGTCGACCTTCCCGTCGCAGTCGTTGTCCTTGTGGTCACAGCCCTTGTCCATGTTTTCGACCGCCTGGTAGTCGGCTCCGTACGTGCACGTCCACCCGTTGACGCCGTCGCACGTCGGCTGCACCCCGGCGCACACACCCATGGTCTTGCAAGCGGGACGGCCTGTGAGGTTGACGGCCTCGTCAATCATCCCGTCGCAATTGTTATCGATGCCGTCGCACACCTCGACGCCGCCGTTGGTCTTCTGACACTCGCAGCCGTCGGCATCCATCTTGTTGGCGTCGAAGAACCCCGGAAGGCAGTTGCCCTTCGCGCAAGTGCCTGCGTTGCAGAGCGCTTCGGCGAACGGATAAGCGCACCGAACGTCGCATCGACCGCAGTTGTTCTTGTCGGTCAGCAGGTCGAAACCCTCGTCGATGACGCCGTTACAGTTGTCGTCCCTCAGGTTGCAGACTTCGATGGCGCTTTCGATCTGGCATTCGCACCCGTTCTTGGCGTCGCCGTCCAGATCCTTGAAACCGGTCAGACACGAAAAATGACAGCCGACGATTCCGGTCATCGTGTCCTTCAGACACTGAATATTCTCCGCGTTCGCCTGATTGCACTGATTGAAACAGGCGCCGCAGTTCGATGGATCGGTCAGCTGCGACGGATCGACGTCGTTGGCATCCCCATCGCAGTCGTTGTCGACGCCGACATTGCCGCAGGTCTCGGGTCCGCTCGGGACGCAGGCGCCGCTGCCCCCGGTTTCCCCTGAGCTGCCGCCGGTGCTCTGGCCGCTGGCGCCACCGGACGACGCACCCCCAGTTCCCGTTCCCGCGCCGCCCGTGCTGCCGGCATCCGTCAGACGAACCACGGTAGAGTTCGTGTACTCGTGCGGCAGGCGATCCCGGCAACCAGTCAGCACCGGAGCCAGAATCAAGACACCAAACCAGGCACAACCAAGCGGCGATAGTCCACGAAAAGACATATTATTTGGGATGTAATTGTAACCGAATACAGGACGCGGGGGAATCCCAACGCGAGCAATCTCGGCGAAAGGTGGCTCGGGCCCGGAGGCCGCTGCCGCCCGAAGTATTTCGGGTGCGCCACGGATACGACGGCGTTCCGCCCGACGCCAAGGCAGACAGAGGCGGGCAGGTGGCCAAGCGGCCAAGCGAACAAGCAGCCCCCGCGCTTCCGTCCCGGACGTCAGACCAACTCGGATGCGGCGAAGAAGAACGCGATCTCGCCCTTGGCGGCTTCTGGGGCGTCGCTGCCGTGGACGGCGTTCTTTTCGATGTCCGTGCCGAACTTCGCGCGAATCGTTCCCGCAGGGGCTTTCTTGGAATCGGTGGGGCCCATGACCTCGCGGTAACGGGTGACGGCGTTCTCGCCTTCGATCGCCATCACGACGCACGGACCGGACGTCATGAACCGCACCAGATCGCCAAAAAACGGGCGCGCCTTGTGAACGGCGTAGAAACCCTCGGCCTGGGCCTGACTCAGCTTCAACAGTTTCACGCCGAGGAGGCGCAAGCCGGCCCCTTCAATCATCTGGATGACACCGCCGATGGCGCCCTTGGCCACGGCGTCCGGTTTCACGATTCCGAAGGTTCGTTCGATGGACATGGTGCTGCTATCTCCTTGAGCTTGAGAAGGACGGCTGACGTCGGTTTGTTGTGGGACGGTAGCTTGGATGGGCGTCGGGTGGTCAACCCAGCTGCTGGGCGACCGTCTTGCCCAGATCCGCCGGGGTCGGCGCGATCGCAATCCGAGCCTCACGCAGGGCGGCGATCTTCTCTCCGGCGGTGCCCTTACCACCGCTGATAATGGCGCCCGCGTGGCCCATGCGTTTTCCTGGAGGCGCGGTCTGCCCCGCGATGAACGCCGCCACGGGTTTCTTCACGCTGGCGCGAACGAACGCCGCGGCCTCCTCTTCGGATGTCCCGCCGATCTCGCCGATCATGAGGATGGCCTGGGTTTGAGGATCGCGCTCGAACAGGTCGAGGACCTCGACAAAATCCAAGCCCTTGACGGGATCGCCACCGATCCCGACCGCCGTCGATTGCCCAAGGCCGAGCGCCGTCAGCTGGTGAGCCGCCTCGTAGGTCAGCGTACCCGAGCGCGAGACCACTCCGACCTTGCCAGGCTTGTGGATGTAGCCCGGCATGATGCCGATCTTGCACGCCCCCGGCGTGATGACTCCGGGACAGTTGGGTCCGACAAGGCGAACCAGCAGGCCGGAGGCGCCACGCATGTCCGACAAAGCCCGCTTGACGCGCACCATGTCCAGCGTCGGAATGCCCTCGGTGATGCAGACCACCAGATCGATGCCCGCCGCCGCCGCCTCCAGAATTGCGTCCGCGGCCCCCGGGGGCGGAACATAGATGACCGTGGCGTTGGCTCCGGTCTTTCTCACCGCATCGGCCATGGTGTCGAAGACGGGGAAGCCCTCGTGTACTTGGCCACCCTTGCCCGGGGTGACGCCGCCGACCACGTTGGTTCCGTATTCACGCATTTGCGTGGCGTGGAAGGTGCCGGCCGATCCGGTTAGTCCCTGCACGATCAACTTGGTTTCCTTGCCGACGAGAATGGCCATTACCGCGTTGCCTCCGCCTTCGGTTGAACCTTCCCGCCGCCTGCCTTGGCGAGGGCGACAATCTTCCGGGCGCCGTCGGCCATATCGTCGGCCGCGGTCAGCGCCAGACCCGAATCGCCGAGCAGTCTCTTGCCGAGCTCGACGTTGGTTCCCTCCAGGCGCACCACGAGCGGCACCTTCAGGCCCACCTGCTTGACCGCGGCGATCACGCCGGCGGCGATGGTGTCGCATTTCATGATGCCGCCGAAAATGTTGACGAAGATCCCGCGCACGTTCGGATCGGCCGTGATGATCTTGAACGCGGCCGTGACCTTCTCTGTCGTCGCGCTGCCGCCAACGTCCAGGAAGTTCGCCGGCTCGCCGCCGAAATATTTGATCGTATCCATGGTCGCCATCGCCAGGCCGGCGCCGTTGACCATGCAGCCGATGCTGCCGTCCAGCTTGATGAACGACAGGTCGTGACGCTTGGCCTCGGTCTCGGACGGTTCTTCTTCGTCGAGATCGCGATAGCCTTCCACATCCTTGTGGCGATAGGCGGCGTTGTCGTCGAAGGTCATCTTGCAGTCGAGCGGCAACACTTGCCCGTCCTTCAAGACGACGAGGGGATTCACTTCCAGCAGCGATCCGTCGGTCTCCACGAAAACCCGATAGAGCGACAGGAACAGTTCCGCAGCGGCCTTGGCGGTGACACCCGTCAGGCCGAGGCCATAGGCGAGGTTCCGCGCCTGGTACGCGCCCAGGCCCACCACAGGATCCACCACCTCCTTCAAGATCTTCTCGGGGTGGCTGGCGGCCACCTCTTCGATCTCGACGCCGCCCTCAGAGGAAGCCATCACCACCACGCGTCCCGCGCCGCGATCCACCACGATCCCGAAATACAGCTCGCGCGCGATGGCGACGCCCTGTTCGACCAGCAGGCGCTTCACAACCTTGCCCGCAGGGCCCGTTTGGTGAGTGACGAGCGTCATCCCCAGAATCTGTTGCGCGGTGTCGCGCGCGGCCGCCGCGCCCTTCACGACCTTGACGCCACCGCCCTTGCCGCGGCCGCCGGCGTGGATCTGCGCCTTGACGACCACGACCTCGCTGCCGGTGTCGGCGATGATCTGCTTCGCCGCGGCCTCGGCCTCGTCGACGCTGAAACAAGCGGTGCCTTTCGGGACCGGGACGCCGAACCGTCGCAGAATCTCCTTTGCCTGGTACTCGTGAATCTTCATGGGATGGTGCTCAGAGCTTCTTGGACGCTTCGATCAGCTCGCGCACGGCCGCGGCGGACTTG